>NZ_JBEYTB010000008.1:0-396337 GCF_040642915.1 Actinomadura sp. NPDC047616 | reverse complement strand
CCGGGGGCCGGGGGCGCCCCCCCGCCCCCCCGGGTCCCCCCCCCGCGCGGGGGGGGGGGGGCCCCCCACGGTTCCGGGAGGGGGGTCAGCTCATCAGGGCGGCGGCCAGTTCCGACTCGCGGGCCTGGGCGGGCACCGCCGGCTCGGCGGTCTCCTCGGCCTCGGTCGCGGCCGCGGCGGCCGGGCGGGGCTCAGCCTCCTCGGGCGGGAGGAGCCGGGCGTACATGCGCAGGGTCTCGGCGGCGATGCGGCTCCAGGAGTAGCGGGAGTGGGCGCGGTCGGCGGCGGCGATGGCGTACCCGTGCCGGGTGGTCTCCTCGGCCAGCAGGCGCCGCACCGCGCGGCCGATCTCCACCGGGCGCCCGGCGGGCACGTGCAGCCCGGTGATGTGGTCCAGGACGCTGTCGGCGTTGCCGCCGACCGGGGTCGTCACGACCGGGACGCCGCAGGCCATCGCCTCCAGCGCCACCAGCGGCGACGGACGGTCCGGCGACAGGCACAGCACCAGGCGGGCGGTGCGCAGCAGCTTGGGCAGGGACCGGCGCGGCATCCGGCCCAGGAAGATCACCCGGTCGGCGACGTGCAGCTCCTTGGCCAGCATCCGCAGCCGGTGCACGGCCGTGTCGTTCTCCAGCTCCTCGCGGGCGGGGCCGCCCGCGATGGCCAGCTCGGCGCCGGGGACGTTGACCAGCGTGCGGATCGCGGTGGCCACGCCGCCGTCGGTCAGGTCGCGGCACACCGTCACCAGGCGGGGCCGGTCGCTGCGGGGCAGCATGGGGCCGGTCTGGCTGAAGTGGTCGCCGTCCACGCCGTACGGGGTGACGCCGATCCTGGGGCGGGGCACGCCGAGGCGCACCAGCGCGTACGCCTCCTGCTCGCTGCCCGCCAGGACGGTGTCGGCGCCGCGTCCGAGCGCGGCCTCCAGGCGGATGCGGGCGGGGTGCACCGCCCGCCCGGCGCGGCGCTCGACGGTGCCGAGCCCGTGGTAGGACTGCACGAACGGAATGCCCAGTTCCCTGGCCACCGCGCAGGCCGCCAGCCCGCCGATCCAGCCGTGGGCGTGCACCACGTCGGGGCGTCCGGCGCCCGACCAGCGCCGCCGCAGCTCGTCGGCGACGTCACGCACGTGCTGCAGCAGGTCGTGCTCGGCCAGCGGGCGCGCCGGTCCGGCCTCGATCAGCCGCAGCGTGGCCCCCGGGCCGAGACGCGTCCGCTCGCGCGTCGCTTCGTCATAACGGCGCGCGTACACGGTCACGTGGTTCTGCTGGTCGCCGCCGGGCCGCGCCAGCGCGCGGGCCAGCTCACGGACCACGGACGCGTGGGTGTGCTCCCCGTTGAGGACGGACATCGAGACCAAGGCGATGTTCAGGGAGCTTTTCATGACACAGACCTCCGAAGGTTCCACGTGGCGCAAACCTGGAGGTATCTGCGTCTTAGACACCCGCTTGTGATGGTCCTTTTCCGTCGCGCGCCAGGATCAAACCTCCGATCCGCGTGACGCACGAAACAGATCCCATGGGGGACATGGGGGAATCATGTGACATCCGGGGCCGCGCCCCGGGCGCGGATGGCCTCTGACCTGGCGTGGAAGGTTCAAAGCACGGGAGATCGGCGGTAATACTGGACCACTGTGTATGCAGATCTCGTCTGGTACGTGGCCTACGGGTCCAACCTGGCACGGGACCGGTTCGCCTGCTACCTGGCCGGTGGGCGCCCCGAGGGGGCGATGCGCCACTACACCGGCTGCCGGGACGCCCGGCCCGCGCGCGACGAACGACCGGTGACCCTGCCCGGCGGCGTCTACTTCGCCTTCAACTCGCTGACGTGGGGCGGCGGCATGGCGTTCTACGACGCCGAGCTGCCGGGGCGCACGGCCGCCCGCGCCTACCTGGTGACCCGCGAGCAGTTCTGCGACGTGATGGCCCAGGAGATGCGGCGCGAGGCCGGTGAGAACCCCGACCTGTCGCAGGCGCTGGCCACCGGGCGGCAGCGGGTCGGCCCCGGGCACTACGAGACCGTCCTCAAGGTCGGCGAGCGGGACGGGCACCCGATGCTCACCTTCACCGCGCCGCACGGCGCGGGACGGGCCGTGCTGAACGCCCCGTCCGCCCCGTACCTGACCATGCTGGCGCGCGGCCTGCGCGACGCCCACGGCTGGAGGACCGGCCAGGTCGCCGCCTACCTGCGGGCCTGCCCGGGCGCCCGCGACGTCTGGTCCGAACCGGCCATCGCCGCGCTGCTGCGCCGCGCCGACACCGCCGCCGCGGCGTCCGCGCCGCGCGTCTCCCTCCACGCGATGTTCTCCGCGTTCCGGCCGGGGCCGGGTCTGCCGCTGGAGCCCGCCGCCGGATAGCGTCGTCGCCATGAACGTCGGCGACGTGGTGGACGACTTCGAGCTTCCGGACGAGACGGGACGGCCCCGCACCCTCAGCGGCCTGCTGGCGGACGGCCCCGTCGTGCTGTTCTTCTACCCGGCCGCGATGACCGCGGGCTGCACGGCCGAGGCGTGCCACTTCCGCGACGTGGCCGCCGAGTTCGCCGAGCTGGGCGCGCGCCCGGTCGGCGTCAGCGGCGACCCCGTGGACAAGCAGAGGGCGTTCGCCGACAAGCACACCTTCGGCTACCCGCTGCTGTCGGACACCGACGGCGCGGTGCGGGCCCGCTTCGGCGTCCGGCGCGGCCTCGCGCTCGCGCCGACCAGGCGGCAGACGTTCGTGATCGACACCGACCGCCGCGTCCTGGAGATCGTCAAGAGCGAGATCCGCATGAACGTCCATGCCGACCGCGCCCTCGCCGCCCTCCGCCGCCGCGCCGCCGCCTCCTGACCGTCCCGTGGGGCCGGTGGCCGGCGCCGGCCGCGCGACCGTGCAACCACGGCGGGCCGCGCCGCGTCAGAACCGCATGCGGCCGAGTGCGTTGATCGTCACCGCGATGGCGGCGCTGGGCGGGCTGGCGGGCTGCGCCCCGGGCGGGGGCGAGGTCGCCTGCCCGGCGATCCTGGTGCGCGAGGGCGTCGCGCTCAGGGTGAAGGCGCCGCTGGCGGGAAGGGCCGAGAGCGCCACGGTCACGGTCTGCTGGGACGGGCGGTGCCGGAACAGCGGGGACCTGGAGCTCATGCCGTCCACCGTCGCGGTGCCGCAGGACTGCCCCAGCGGGCCGCCCGACGGCAGTTGCGGCGCGTCGGCGAGCCCGACCGGCGACGCCAATGCCTTCTTCGACCTCAAGGGCCTGCCGTCCGAGCCGGTCGAGGTCGCCGTCGTGCTGCGCGACGGCGACGGTGGGAAGCTGTTCGACCGGAAGGTCACCGTCACGCCGAAGGGCCTGGGCGGGGACTGTCCCCAGCCTCCGCACACCGCCGTCGTCGCCGACGGCGCGCGGCTGGCCCCCGGCACCTGAGCGCGGGCGCCCCGGGTCAGCCGGGCAGCTCGGGCAGGACGATCGCGGACGGGTGGTCCGGGTCGTGGAAGATCTCCTGGTGGGCGGGCAGCATGCGGGTGGCGGTGCCGATCGGCTCGCCCGTGCCCGGATTGCGCGCCACGCGCGGGTAGGCGCCGCTGCACACCTGCACGCGGACGCTGTGGCCGCGGCGGAAGCGATGGCCGGCGGGCCACAGCTCCACCGCCACCCGGCGCACCCCGTCGCCGTCCGGCTCGGGCGTGCCCGGCACCAGCCGCCGCATCCCCTCGCACAGGTTGAGCGACGTGCCGTCCGGGGCCACGTCGCACAGCCGCACCACGATGTCGGTGTGGGCGCGGTCGGACCGGACGAACAGGTCGGCGGTGACCGGCCCGATGATCTCCAGGTCGTCGTCGAGCGCGGGTGAGGTGTAGGTGAGCACGTCGCGGCGCCGTTCCAGGCGCCGCTGGTCGGTGACGGGGTCGGCGCCGCCCAGCAGCGTCGGGCCGCCGAGGAACGGGGTCGGGTGCGCGGGGTCGTACCGGTACCGGTCGGGCGGCGACTCCGGCGGGCCGTCCGGCGCCAGCGCCGCGCCGGGCCGCAGGTGCCAGCGGCGGGCCCGCATGCCCGGCACCGGCCATTCGGGGAACTCCCGCCACTCGTCCGCCCCGGTCACGTACAGCCGCACCGGCTGCTCGCGCAGGCCGGACGGGTCGTCCAGCAGGTGGGCGCGGAACCAGTCGAGCGCCTCGGTGATCGATCCGCGCATCATCCGCTGGTCGGCGTGCGTCCACGGGCCGATGGTCAGGTAGGGGCGCCGCCCGGCCGCGCGCAGCGCCGCGTAGTCCTTCAGCTGCCAGGGCAGGAAGATGTCGTACCAGCCGCCGGTCATGTTCACCGGCGCGGCGACCCGCGAGACCGTGGGGCTGAAGTCGCGCCGGTCCCAGAACGGGGTGTCGGGGCCGTGCACCAGCAGGTCCTGGAAGAACCGCTGCGGCGCCCCGGTGGCCAGGGTGTCCAGCTCGGCGAGGGGACGGCCGGACAGCGCCGCGCGGCGGGCCCGGCGCGGCGACAGGAACCCGGCGGTCAGGCCCGACAGCGGGCTGCTCAGCCGCGCGGTCAGGTCCACCCACATCAGCGTCGACTCCAGCGCGAAACCGCCGCCCAGGTTGATCGCGTCGCGGAACTGCGACGCGGTGACCTGCATCGACAGGGCGCGCAGCTGCGGCCCGGCCTCGGCGGCGACCGCCCACTGGACGTACCCCAGGTAGCTGGGGCCGTGCATGGCGAACGTCCCCCCGAACCAGGGCTGGCGCTTGAGCCACTCGACCGTGGCCAGGCCGTCCTCGCGCTCGTCCAGCGGCTCGAACACCCCGCCGGAGCCGAACCCGCCGCGCACGCTCTGCACCACGGCCTGGAACCCGTGCGAGGCGAACGTCTGACCGCACATCAGCCCGAACGGCCCGCGCCGCCCGTAGGGGGAGCGGACCAGGATCGTGGGCGGGCGGTCGACGCCCTCGGGGGCGTAGTGGTCGGCCAGCAGCGTGACCCCGTCGGCGGCCGGGGCGGGCAGGTCGCGGCGGACCGTGACGCGGTGGGGGCCGTTGGGCAGTCCGAGCGCCGAGACCCCCAGCCGGCGCACCACTCCCAGATTCACCATCCGACCGATCGTAACCGCGGGTCAGCCGGTCCTTCCCGCCGAGAGGCCCCCGCCGGCTCCGGCACTTCACTACGATCAGCCCTTATCGGGATCGGTGCGACATGTCGCACATTTGCCACGCACCGGTCATTTCGCAGGTCCATCCGGTCCGGCCGGTCCGCCGGACGTCCGTCCACCAGAGGGAGAGAACGCGCGCTATGCCTGACTCACTGGAGTGGGGCTCGGTCATCGCCGCCGCCGTGATCATGGCGGTCGCCGTCGTGGTCGCCATCGTCCTGCGCATGCTGTCGGGACGGCTGACCCGGCGGGCCGGGGACACCCGGTGGGCCTGGGACGACCTGGTCGCCCGGCTGCTGCACGACCTGGCGCTGCCCCTGGCGGTGCTGGGCGGCGCGTGGCTGGCGGCCAACGTGCTGCACATCACCCCGCGCACCCTGGACATCACCGGCCGGGTGCTGACGGCGGTGACCGTGCTGGTCGTCGCGCTGGCCCTGGCGCGGATGTGCGCGGGCGTCGTCGCCTCGATCGCCCTCGGCCGGCAGGGCACGGCCGCCAACGTGACGATCTTCGCCAACATCACCCGGGTGGTGGTGCTGGGCGTCGGCATGCTGGTGATGCTGCAGACCCTGGGCGTGTCGATCACCCCGGTGCTGGGCGCCCTGGGCGTCGGCGGCCTGGCCGTGGCGCTGGCGCTGCAGGACACCCTGGCCAACCTGTTCGCGGGCGTGCACGTGCTGGCGTCCAAGACCATCGAGCCGGGCGACTACATCAGGCTCAGCAGCGGCCAGGAGGGCTACGTCGTCGACATCAACTGGCGCAACACCTCGATCCGCACCCTGTCGGACAACATCGAGGTCATCCCCAACCAGCGGTTCTCCGACACGATCCTCACCAACTACCACCGCCCCGCCCAGGACATGAGCCTGATCATCGGGTGCAGCGTCGCCTACGGCAGCGACCTGGAGCAGGTCGAGAAGGTCGTCGTCGAGGTCGGCCAGGAGGTCATGGCCGAGGTGGAGGGCGGCGTCAAGGACGCCGAGACGCTGGTACGCTTCCACACCTTCGGCGACTCGCGCATCGCCTTCAACGTGATCCTGCGCATCGACGAGTTCGGCGAGCAGTTCCGCATCAAGCACGAGTTCGTCAAGCGCCTGCACCGCCGCTTCCGCGCCGAGGGCATCGAGATCCCCTTCCCCATGCGCCGCGTCCTCCTGGACACCGACCACCCCGGCGACCTCCTCACCGCCCCTCCCGGGCAGCCGTGACGCCTCCGTGCGGGGACGGGCCGGTGCCCGTCCCCGCACGGAGCCGATCAGGAGGTGACGCGGGTCAGGGGACGAAGCGGACGTCGGGGTGGCGGGGGGACGGCCCGTCCAGCAGGCGCCCGGGTCGCCCCAGCAGGTGACGGTCGAAGAACGCCGTGATGTAGGCGCGCTGCGACGTCATGATCCGGGCGGGGTCGACGGTGCCGATGAAGTCGCGCCGCACGTCTGCGGGGACGTGTACGGACGGGTCGACGTCCGGAAGGATGTCCTGCAGGTCGGTGTAGGTGTAGTGGGAGCCCTCCGGGACGTTCAGGTCGCGCTTCCAGCCGGTCGAGCGGTCCCAGAACGCGCCCCAGGACGGGGAGGTGCGGTGCGTCTGCGGCTCTCCGCCGGTGGCCGCGCCCATCAGCAGGAACGGCCGGTCCACCCCCTTGCGCGCGGCCTCGATGAGGTCGCCCTCGGCGTACTGCAGGGTGCCGTCCATGTCGATCCCGGCGTCCAGCCGGCGGTCGCCGACCATCGTCTCGGCCGCCTGGATGCCGCCCGCCGAGTGCCCGAACATGCCGATCCGCGACAGGTCGAGCATGCGGCCGAGGCCCCGGGGCAGCGCGCGCCCCTCGGCGTCGGGGTTGCGGCCCGCCGCCAGCTCCTCAAGGGCGTCCATGACGAACCGGGTGTCGGCGACGCGCGTGGCCATGGCGGTCTTCAGGCGTTCCGGCCCCTGCTCGGGCAGCCGCGCGGCCTCCACCCGGCCCCCGGGGAACTCCACCAGCGCCGCCTCGTAGGTGTGGTCCATCGTGACGACCACGTACCCCCGGCTGACCAGCTCCTCGACCACGGCCGTGCCGAGCCCGCGCAGCGTCCCGAAGCCGGGGGAGTAGAGCACCACCGGGCGGCCGCCGAGCCGCAGGTCGGGCGCGGCGGACTCGAAGGCGTGCGTGCGGGCGCCCGCCCAGTCCACGCTGCCGGGCGGGAACATGCCGAGCACGGTCTCTCCCGCCAGCGCCCTGGCCACCCCCGGACGCAGGTACGGCGCGACCGTCCCGCCGCCGCCCGACGGATACCAGACGCTGATCATCAGTTCGCGCGTGCGGCCCTGCACCCACGGGTCGGGACGGCCGTGGTCGACCAGGTGCAGCTCGGTGGTGCCGACGGCGTGGCGGCCGGTCGGGCGGGGCAGGTCGAAGCCGGCCGGGGCGGCGGCCGACGTCCGCGCGGCCGTGGCGCTGGTCCCGCACGCGACGGTGAGGGACAGGGGCAGGGCGGCCACGGCCGTCAGCAGGCCGAGCCGCCGGAAAGTCCTTGATCGCATTCGCCCAGCCTGGCGGGACGGGCGCCCGCGCGGCACGCCCGAACGGCAGCCCCGCCCCCTGACTTTCGTCAGCCCGCGCGCCCCTTCGCCGGCTCGCGCACCCTTTCGCCGGCCTGCGCGACCTCGCCGGCCCGCCCGCGCGCGGCGCCGGTCAGGTGGCGGTGGCCTCGTCGAACCAGGCGAGATACTCGGTCAGGTCGAACATCCGCGCGGTCTCGATCGCCGACGGACGCCCGGCGCGCGGGTCGGCGCCACCCTCCAGCAGCGCCCGCACCACCTCGGCCTCCTGCTTGAACACCGCCCCCGCCAGCGGACGCTGGCCGCGGTCGTTGGCCCGTTCGGGATCGGCGCCCCGGGCCACCAGGGCGCGGACGGTCTCGGCGTGGCCGTGGTAGGCGGCCAGCATGAGCAGCGTGTCGCCCTTGTCGTTGGTGAGGTTCACCGGCACCCCGGCGTCGACGTAGGCGACCAGCTCCTCCGTCCGTCCCGCGCGCGCCAGCTCGAACAGCCTGGTCGCGAACTCCTGCAGTTCCGGGTCGGCCTCGCTCATGACACGAACACTACTTCCCGGCCACGGACCGTCCGCCGCGCGGTCGGCGAGCCTGCTGCCCAGCGAGTCGCGCCCGTAGCGCAGGTGCTTCTCCAGCGCCACCAGGGCGCCCTGCCGGGAGGCCGACCCGAACCGCACCCCGTCGGCCAGGGCCCGCATGAGCAGCATCCCGCGGCCGTGCTCGGACAGCGGGCCGGGCGCCTCGCCGTGGCCCGCGCCGTATCCGGGGCCCGAGTCGATCACCTTGATCACACAGCGCTCGTCCAGGATGCCCACCCGCACGGTGTACTCCTCGCCCTTGCCCGCGTGCCGGATCGCGTTGGTGCAGGCCTCGGTGAGCATCAGCTCGATGTCGCCGCGGATCGCCGCGTCCACCCCGAGCGCGCACAGGGACGAGTCGAGCAGGCGTCGCGCCGCGGGAACGCTCGCGGCGTCCCGCGGCAAGCGAAGATCAAGGCTGATCTCCATGTCGACTCCGTCGGACGGCTGTTCTCCTGGGGGCACCCCTGCCCGTGACAGGCGTCCCGAATCATGGCTCGCGCGTGGAATGTGCCGCGCGGCGGGCGTTCAGCCTGGCCAGGCGCCCCTGGCGACGATGTTCAGGACGAGGGCGCCGATGTTCCACGCGTCGTCGACCCCGCTGTGGTGGCGGCCCTCCAGGGGGATGCCCGCGTGCCGCAGCGCCCCGGCCATGCCGAGCCTGCGCGGCAGGCCGTGCGCCGCCGAGTAGGTCGCCTTGGCGTTGGTGTGGCGGCGGCCGAACGGGTAGCGCACCCCGGCGGCGGCGCACTGGCGCTCGAACTGCTTGCGGTCGTAGTCGCCCCAGCTCGCCCAGGCCCGCGAATGCGCGCGGTGCTCGCGTTCGAGCAGCGCGCACGCCTCCGCGAACCCGATCCCGCCGTCCACCTCCTCCTGGGTCAGCCCGGTCAGCTCGGTGCAGAACGCGCTGACCGACGAGCGCTCGGGCCGCACGAGCACGCGGTGCCGCTCGACCCGCTCGCGGGTCTCCAGGTCCACCACGCACAGCCCGATCTCGATGATCTCGCTGACCTGCCCGCCCGGGGGACGGCCCTCCCAGCAGGTGGCCTCCACGTCGACGACGTTGAGAAAGCGGCCATGGGGTTCCATGCCCCGGCACGCTAGCGCCCTCGCCCGGCCACCGGCGATCGTTTTTCCGGCCGCCCGGCGCGCGGGCCGCCGGGGCGCTCAGCCGCGGCCGGACGCGGCGTCCAGGGCGGCGGTGACGCGTTCCAGGGAGCGGCGCAGCGCGACCAGCTCCTGCTCGTCCAGGCCGGTCGCCGCCATGATGCGGAAGGGCACCGCCGCGGCCCGCCGCCGCAGTTCCCGTCCGGGGCCGGTCAGCGACACCGTCACCTGCCGCTCGTCGCGGGCGCTGCGCTCGCGCCGCACCAGGCCCGCCGACTCCAGCCGCTTGAGCAGGGGCGAAAGCGTGCCGGAGTCCAGCCGCAGCGCCAGCCCCAGCTCCTTGACGGTCAGCGAGCCGTGCTCCCACAGCACCAGCATCGCCAGGTACTGCGGGTAGGTCAGGCCGAGGTCGCGCAGCAGCGGCCGGTACACCGCGTCGAACGCGCGCGAGGTCGCGTGCACGGCGAAGCACACCTGGCGGTCGAGCCGCATGGCCTCCTCGGCGGGCAGGTCGCGCGGCGTTGCACTGTCCATGCGTTCCATCCTAGAGTTCGATTGCGTACAATCGAATTGCATCCAATTAAAGGAGAGGTCATGGACGCCCAGTACACCGCCGTCGCCACCGCCAACGGGCGGGACGGCCGCGCCGTCAGCTCCGACGGCCGGCTCGACCTGGCCCTCGCCCTGCCGGCCGAGATGGGCGGCACCGGCCGCGGCACCAACCCCGAGCAGCTGTTCGCCGCCGGATACGCCGCCTGCTTCGCCAGCGCGCTCGGCGCCGTGGCCCGCGGCACCGGCCAGGACGTGCGCGACGTCTCCGTCACCGCCGAGGTCGGCATCGGCGGCGACGTGCAGTCCGGCTTCGGCCTGAGCGTCGTGCTGCGCGTGGAACTGCCCGACGAGCTGCAGGGCGAGGCGGGACGCGCGCTGGTCGACAAGGCCCACCAGGTCTGCCCGTACTCCAACGCCACCCGCGGCAACATCCCCGTGGAACTGGTCGTCGAATGATCGAGAGGCGTCCCCCTCGGGTGACGCCTCTCCAACTCCTGCGCCAGGCAGGTGTCCCTGATCCGACCCTGATCCAGCGGTCATCCGCCGCCGGCGGCCTGGTCCGCGCGGACCACCCTCCGCACGGCCCCGGCCGCCGGCCCGGTCCGCGCGCTCAACTCGGTGATGCGCCGCTTGTGGCGGCGCCGCTCCGGGCCGGGCAGCACCGTGTTCAGCTCACCCGCCGCCGCCAGCGCCACCGCCGCCGCGTCATAGCTGTTGACGTGCGCGATGGGCCTGCCGCGCAGCGCCGAGGACGCCCCGCCCCACAGCGTCTTGACCACCCGCGGGTCCTTCACCTCCACCCGGTGCGCGGGGAACACCCCCAGCACCCGGTGCCGGCGCACGCGGATCCAGCCGTCGGCGGCCAGCTCCTCGCGCACCCTGCGCACCATCGCGCGGCTGTCCTTGCGCACCCAGTAGTGCCACGACCGCGGCCGCGACGCCGCGATCTGCTCCACCAGGCCGTACGGGTCCTCGCCCGGCGTGCCGGGCCGGGGCCCGCGGCGCTCCTCGACGAGCCGCCCGTCCAGGTACAGCTCGGCCAGGGCCGCGCCGCGCAGCACGTAGCCCAGGCGGCCGCCGTTGTACGGCATGCGGCCCCGCCTCAGGTCGTAGGCCAGCAGGTACATCCTGGCCGGCAGTGATTCGGGCACCTTCACCATGACCTAGTCCTCGTCCTTCCGCCCGGTGTCGTCGCCGTCCTTGCGCGGCCGGCCCGGCCGCCGCATCCGCGCGGCCCCGCGGGGCATGCGCCCCGCGTCGGCCAGCGCCTTGCGCAGCAGGAACTCGATCTGGGCATTGGTGCTGCGCAGCTCGTCGGACGCCCAGCGGGCCAGCGCGTCGTGCACGGCCGGATCCAGCCGCAAAAGGATCTTCTTGCGGTCCGTCACTGGTAGAGCGAGCCGGCGTTGACGATCGGCTGCGCGTCGCGATCGGCGCACAGCACGACCAGCAGGTTGCTGACCATCGCTGCCTTGCGTTCCTCGTCCAGTTCGACCACGTTCTCCTCGTCCAGCCGGTCGAGCGCCAGCTGCACCATGCCGACCGCGCCCTCGACGATCCGCTGCCGCGCCGCCACCACGGCGCCCGCCTGCTGGCGGCGCAGCATGGCCTGCGCGATCTCCGGCGCGTACGCCAGCCCGGTGATCCGCGACTCGACGATCCGCACCCCGGCCGCGGCGACCCGCAGCGTCAGCTCCTCCGACAGCTTGGCGGTGATCTCGTCGGCGTTGTCGCGCAGCGACAGCCGGTCGTGCGCGTCGTAGGGGAAGCTGCCCGCGATGTGCCGCAGCCCGGCCTCGGTCTGGAACGCCACGAACTCCACGAAGTCGTCCACTGCGAACACCGCGCGCGCGGTGTCCTCGACCTGCCACACCACCACCGCGGAGATCTCGATCGGGTTGCCGTCCAGGTCGTTGACCTTCGCCCGGTCCGTCTCGTGGTTGCGGATGCGCGTCGACACCCGCTTGCGCTCACTGATCGGATTCACCCAGCGCAGCCCGTCGGTCCGGACCGTCCCGGTGTAGCGCCCGAGCACCTGCAGCACCCGGGCCTCGTTCGGCGCCACCGGCGTCAGCCCCGCCGCCACCACCACCCCGGCCACCAGCAGCACGCTGCCGGTCACGAGCCCGACCGCGATCGCCGAGCCTCCCGCCACGACCCCGAGCCCGACCGCCACCGCGGCCAACACGATCAGCCCCAGCGCCAGCAGCAGCATGGGCCATCCGCTGAGGTTGCGCGCCTCCCGCTCGGCGACGTCCACCTTGGGCAGCTCCGCCAGCCCGGCGGCACCCCCGTCGACCTTCATCATCCGGCTCCTCTCGGTATGGCACCAAGCTATCAAACTGATATCACTTTTCCAATCCGTTCCCCGGCGGGCGGCCGGTCACCGGATGACCGTGCAGGGTGAGGGGCCCGGCACGTCCACGGCGCCGGCCCCGCTCCTCGGCCGGCTGGGCGACCGGCGGTGCGGTGGCGTGCGCCGCGCGACGGCCCCGGACGGCGATGGTCGGATGGGGCTCGGGGGCCGCGTGCGAAAGGTGCCGACAGTCTGTTCGGCTGCGGCCGGCGACTTTGTCATGCGTTCTTGCGGGGAAACTTTCGCCCCCGCCGCCCGGTGGTGCCCGCCGCCAGACGCCCGGGATGAGAATTTTCCGCGATACGTGGTGATGACGAGGCCGTCGCGGTGATTCGACAGCCGCACTGACGGACTGTCGCGGGTTCTGGTGTGAGCATGAAATGGCGCTGCCCTTCCGAGAGGTCACGCCAGATCTCCGACCCCGAGGTATCCGATGCTTCTGACGACACCCCCGACCGCCCTCTACTGGCTCCGGTCCTTTCCCGGTGACGCCGAACAGGCCCGCGCCGCACGGCGGTTCACCTCCTGCCTGCTGACCGGATTCCCCGCACTCGACGAGGTGCTGCTGGCCGTGGACGAACTCGTCGTCAACGCGTTGCGGCACACCAAGTCGGGGCAGGGGGACGGCTTGTTCACCGTCGAGGTCCTCGGCCGTTGCAGCGGTGTGGCCGTGGCCGTCACCGACCAGGGCGGCCCCGGGGAGCCCACCGTCCGGGACGTCGACGAGCTCGCCGAGAGCGGGCGCGGCCTGCGGACCGTCTCCCACCTGGCGACGAGCTGGGGTTGGTACGGCGACGACTCCGGCCGCACGGTCACCGCCATGTTCGCGGGGGAGTGGCTGCGATGACCTCCTGCCGCTCCTAGCTCGGCCGCGCCGGGAGGCGGCCTTCGCGCTCCGGGCGGCCGGGCCTTCCCGGAACGCCGGAGGGCGCTTTCGGTGACCGTGTGGTCACGAGAAGGGGGATGGTTTGACCCGGTCCGGGGGCGGCGGGATCATGAGCGGATTCTTCGAGGTCAGGGGATGTGCGCGGTGAGGTCGGCGTGACGATCGTGGTTCGGGCCGTGGTGGCGGTGGCGTTGCTGGCGGGGTACTACCTGCTGGCGTTGGTGTTCCTGGGGCTCGCGGTGGCGGCGGCGGTGCTGACCGTCCGGTATCCGAACGCGGGCACGATCAAGCTGACGCTGGTGATGCTGGCGGTGTCGGTCCCGCTGCTCGGGGCGATGGTGCGGGCGGTGCGCCAGCGGGCGGAGCGGCCGGCCGGGGTCCCGGTGACCCGGGCGGACGAGCCCGTGCTGTGGAACGTGATCGACGACCTGGCCGCGCGGGTGGGCACGCGTCCGCCGGACGAGGTGCTGTTCGTCCCCGAGGTGAACGCGGCCGTCAGCGAGGACACGCGCTGGCTGGGGCTGCGGGGGCGCCGCCGGTACATGCTCACCGGGGTGCCGCTGCTGGAGACCCTCACCATCGACCAGATGCGCGCGGTGCTCGGCCATGAACTGGGCCACTACAGCGGGCGGCACACCCGGCTCGGCGGGCTGACGTACCGGGGCGCGGTGTCGCTGGCGCACACCGTCGAGGCCCTGTCCGGCTCGTCGTTCGCGCGGCGGGTGTTCGAGGCCTACGCCAAGCTCTACTTCCGGGTCTCGCAGGGGGTGCGGCGCCGGCAGGAGATCGAGGCCGACCGGTTCATGGTGCAGATCGCGGGGCGCGCGGCCGCGGCCACCGCGTTGCAGCAGGTGCGTGCCACCGCCGCCGCCTGGTCGTTCTTCCTCGACCGGTTCGCGGGCGCGGGCGTGCGGTACGGCCTGGCCCCGGCCGACCTGTTCGGCGGTTTCCGGGCGCTGCTGGCCGAGCCGAGCCGCCGCGGCGAGATGGCCGAGGTGCTGCGCCAGCCCGAGGAGCGCGACCCCTACGACTCCCATCCCACGCTCGCCGAACGGCTGGAGGCGATCGGACGCTGCCCCGAGCCGCAGGGCCTGCGCCCCGACCAGCGGCTGGCGACGGCGCTGCTCACCGACCCGCACCGCGCCGCGCACGCCATGCGCCAGGCCATGTTCGGCGACGAGGCCACCGTGCTGGACTGGGCCGAGCTGGTGTGCCGGTCCGCCGCGCTGGAGGCGGCGGAGGAGGGCACGCGGCTGCTGGAGCAGGTCGAGCGGGTGACGGGCGCGCCGGGCCCGGCGCCCACCCTCGGGACGGTGCTCGACCTGCTGGAACGCGGCGGCGGCCCCGCGCTGGCCGCCGAGCTGTGCCGCGACCTGCCCGAACTGCCGCCCGACCGGGTCGGGGAGGCGCACGCGGCGGTGCTGCGCGGGCACGTGATCGGCCTGTTCACCTCGGCGCTGCTGGCGGCGGGCAGCGTGCGGTACCGGTTCTCCTGGTCGGGGGCGCCCGCCCGGCCCGTCGCCCACGACGGCACGGAGATCGACATGTCCCGTGTCGTGCCCGAGCAGATCGGCCCGCGGCACGTGCCGGGACTGCGGTCCTGGCTGCGGCAGGCCGGGGTCGACCTCGCCTACCGCCCGCCACGGCCCGACCGCGCGTCGATCGACCTGCTCGGGGTCCTGTACGCGGTGGAGCAGGACGGCGAGTACTACGACGCGCTGGTGCTCGACGTGGGGCTGCTGTTCGTCCGCCTGTCCGGCACCGAGGTCATGCGCGGCGGGATGTCGCAGACGGCATGGCACCAGCGCACCGAGCACATGCTGCGCTCCAGCCCGGCCGAGCTGCTGGAACGCGACGGGAACTGGCTGCTGGGCGCCAAGGACGTCACCCGTGCCGCGATGTGGGCCAAGGGCGACAAGTGGACGCTCAGCGTGGACTGCGCCTGGACCGACGACCAGGGCGTCCGTCGGCAGGCGGCCGTCCGCGTCCAGGGCAAGCCGCCGTGCACCGAGCCCGCCGAGGCGATGAAGATCCTGCATTCGCTGCTGGGCCCCCGCATCACCTGGTCGCAGGAGAAGCTCTGAGGCTCGCCCGAGACGGCGGACGCCCCCCGTCTGGGCGGGGCCGTCCGCCGTTCAGATGGCCGCCGGGACGGGCGTGTCGTCGTGCGCCTCGTCCGGGATGACCTTGGGCACGGAACGCAGGGTGAACAGCGCGGTCACCGCGACGCACGCCATCACCGCGGCGCTGGCCAGCATGGCGGCGTGCATGCCGTCGACGTAGGCGACCCGTGTGGCGTCCAGGAGCCGCGCGGCCAGGTCCGGCGGCAGGCCCGCGGCGGTGCCCGCGGCGGAGGCCAGGGACTCGCGGGCGGCGTGCTCGGCGCCCGCGGGCAGGCCGGACGGCAGGTCCAGGCTGTGCCGGTAGACGGCGGTCACCACGCTGCCGAGGACCGCCATGCCCAGGGCGCCGCCGAGTTCGGTGGCGGTCTCGGCGATCGCCGACGCGGAGCCCGCGCGCCGCCGGGGCACCGAGGCCAGCACCGTGTCGCCGGTGACGGTCATCGCCATGCCCATGCCCAGGCCGCCCAGCAGCATCGGGACCACCATGAGCGGGTACGACGGGTCGGTGCCGAACCCGATGAACGTGGCGTACGACACGCCGCTGACGACCATGCCGATCGTCACGGTCCGGGCCCGGCCGACGGCGGAGATCAGCGGCGCGGCCAGCGCGGCGCCGCCCACCGCGGCGCCCACCGCGCCGGGCAGCCCGGCCAGTCCCGCCCACAGCGGCGACCAGCCCAGCACCAGCTGGAAGTACAGCGAGAAGATCAGCGACTGGGCGACCAGGCCGAACATCGCGAACATGTTGATCGCCACCGAGCCGGTGAAGGTGACCCGGCGGAACAGCCGCACGTCGATCATCGGGTGCGCCAGCCGCGTCTGCCGCCACAGGAACAGCGCCAGCCCGGCGACCCCGACCGCGACGCCCACGCGCACCTGCGCGACGTCCAGCCCGTGCACCGCCGCCTCCTTGATCGCGTAGACCATGCCGAGGACCCCGGCGGCCGACAGCGGCACGCTCAGCGCGTCCACCCGGCCGTGTCCGGGCCCGTGCGAGCCGGGCAGCAGCACGGCCCCGGCCACCAGGATCACCGCCATGATCGGCACGTTGATCAGGAAGACCGCGCCCCACCAGAAGTGCTCCAGCAGGCCGCCGCCGAGCACCGGGCCGAGCCCGACCGCCAGCGCGCCGGACCCCATGAACGCGCCGACCGCCATGGTGCGCTCCTTGGGCTCGGTGAACACGCGGCGGATCAGCGCCAGCGCGGACGGCATCAGCGTGGCCCCGGCCACGCCGAGCAGGGCGCGCGCCGCGACCAGCAGCTCGGCGCTCCAGGCGTAGGCGGTCAGCGCGGACGCGGCGGCGAACAGGGCGACGCCGGTCAGCAGCAGGTTGCGGTGCCCGACGCGGTCGCCGACGGCGCCCATCGTGATCAGCAGCCCGGCCAGCGCGAAGCCGTAGATGTCGGCGATCCACAGGATCTGCGTGGCCGACGGGTCCAGGTCGGCGGTGATGTGGGGGACGGCCAGGTTGAGCGCCGTCAGGTCGATGCCGGGCACCACCATGAGCAGGCACCCGATGACGAACGTGCCCCATTTGCGGTGGGGCGGGATGGCTGAGGTGTTCATGCACGGCAGCGTCGGGCCCGCCGCTGACCGTCGGCGCACCGCCCGCTGACCGGGACGGTGCGCGGCCGGGACGGTGCGTGGCCGGGGCGGTGCGCGGCCGCCGGGAGACGCTAGGCGCGGGCGGCGGCGAGGGCCTCGTCCGGGGGCAGGGCCGCGCCGCGGTGGTGGGCGGACGTGAAGGCGGCGTCGCCGAGCAGCGCGCGCACCCGCGCGGTGACCTGTGAGGCGTCGGGCGTGCCGTCGGGGTGGCCGCTCCGCAGCGCGGCCGCGGCGCCCAGCAGGAAGGCGGCGCGCTCGGCGTCGCCCTCCCGCAGCGCGACGCCCGCCAGCCCCACGACGGCCTCCGCGCGGTGCAGGAAGATGGGGTGGTCGAACGACATGTCCAGCGCCCGGCGGTGCAGCCGCCGCGCGGTGTCCAGGTCGCCCTCGGCGGTGGCCACCCAGCCGAGCCCGACGTGCGCCGCCGACCGCGTGGCCAGCGCGAGGAACCGTTCGCTGCCGAAGGCGTGCATCGCCGCCTCGTACCGCCTGCGGGCCTCGGCCAGGTCGCCGCGCAGCCGCGCCACGTCGCCGAGCCTGTTGTACGCGGCGGCGACCTTGTCGGGGACGCCCGACCGGCGGGCCAGCCCGACGGCCGTGGTGAAGTCGGCCTGGGCGGCGGCCAGGTCCCCGTCCTGCAGGGACATCAAGCCCCGGCTGCACAGCAGGTCGGCGGTGTCCTCCATGGCGCCGAGCGGTTCGATCATGGTGAGGGCCTCGTCCAGCAGCCGCCGGGCGCGGTCGCGGTCGCCCCGCCACGCGGTCAGCTGGGCCAGCTGGTCCAGGGTGTTGGCGATGCCCCACCGGTCGCCCACCGCTCGGAATCCCGTGAGCGCGGCCTCGCACTCGGCCTCGGCCGCGGACGTCTCCGAGCGGAACTGCCGCACGAACGCCTCGCTCATGTGCATCAGCGCCGTCGTCCACGGAGCGGAGCCGATCAGCTTGTCGTACGCCGTGGGGTCGTCGTCCATCGGGCCGATGGTCAGCCCCCACAGCACCAGCGTGGCCGGATACCGCAGCTCGCGGTCCAGACGCCGCAGCGCGGACGACGCCGCGTCCAGCAGCGGGCGCGCGTCCCCGCCGATCACCACCGACCCGCCCGACACCGCGTTGGCGACGCAGGCCACGAACTCCTCCTCCAGGCCGTCCGGCGGTTCGTGGCCGATCACGCGCAGCAGCTCGGCGGCCAGCGCGGCGCCCTCGACGCGGCCGCGCAGCCACCAGTACCACGACAGCGCCGCGACCAGCCGCAGCGCCAGCGGCGGGTCGGCGTGCACGCAGCGCCGCAGCGCCGCGTGCAGGTTGCCGTGCTCGGCGGCCAGCCGCTCCAGCCACTCCAGCTGCGCGGGACCGCGCAGGTGCGGGTCGGCGGTCAGCACCAGCTCCAGGAAGTACTCGGCGTGGGCGCGGCGCACCCGGTCGTGCTCGCCCGCCTCCTCCAGCCGTTCGGCGCAGAACGCCCGGACGGTGTCGAGCATGCGGTACCGGGTGCCCTCGCGGACGCCCGCCGGGGCCGGCTCGGGCTGCAGCAGCGACTTGTCGGCCAGGCCGATCAGCAGTTCGTCGGCGTCGGGTTCGGGCAGGTCGCAGATCCGGGCCACCGCCGCGGGGGAGAACCCGCCGGCGAACACGGTCACGCGGCGGGCCAGCCGCCGCTCCTCCTCGTCGAGCAGGTCCCAGCTCCACTCGACGACGGCGCGCAGCGTCTGGTGCCGGGGCGCGGCGGCGCGGCTGCCGCGCGACAGCAGCCGGAACCGGTCGTCCAGCCGTGCGGCGACCTCGGCGACCGGCAGGGAGCGCAGCCGCGCCGCGGCCAGCTCGATCGCCAGCGGCAGCCCGTCCAGCGCGGCGCAGATCCGCAGCACCGCGGGGAGGGTGGCGTCGTCGACCGTGAACCCGGGCCGCACGGCGGCGGCGCGGTCGGTGAACAGCCGGACCGCCGGGTAGCGCAGGGCCTGCTCGGGGGGCAGCTCGGCGGGCGGCACCGGCAGCGGCGGCACCGGCCGCAGCGACTCGCCGGTGACGCCCAGCGCCTCCCGGCTGGTGGCCAGGACGCGCAGGTCCGGGCAGGCGCTCAGCAGCCGGTGCGCGATCCGCGCCGCGTCCTCGATCACGTGCTCGCAGTTGTCCAGGACGAGCAGCATGCGGCGGCCGGTCAGCGCGGCGACGAGCCGTCCCACCGGGTCGGGATGCCCGGACGGCTCGCCCGGCGCCTCCGGCCGTACCGGGTTCTCCCGCAGGCCGAGCGCGCCCAGCAGCGCCTTCGGCACCTCCGCCCCGGCGCCCAGCGGGGCCAGGTCGACGAAGCACACCGGGCCCTGGTCGCGTGCCGCCGCCTCCACCGCCAGCCGCGTCTTGCCGGCGCCGCCCGGCCCCAGCAGCGTCACCAGCCGCGCCTCGGCGAGCAGCTTGCCCACCTGCCGCAGCTCCTCCTCGCGCCCCACGAAGCTGGTCAGCTGCGCGGGCAGCGAGGCGTGGTCGGGGGGAGCGGGGCGCGGCCGGTCCAGGTCGCCGCGCAGCATCGACAGGTGCAGGTCCGACAGTTCGGCGGACGGGTCGGCTCCCAGTTCGTCCGCGATGATCCGCCGCCCGTCCTCATAGACGGTGAGCGCCTCGGCCTGCCGTCCGCTGCCGTACAGGGCGCGCATCAGCAGCCCCCGGGCGCGTTCGCGCAGCGGGTGGGCGTCCACCACCTCCTGCAGGGAGGACAGCAGGGATGCGTTCTCCCCCAGCGCGAGTGCGGCTTCGGCGTGGTCTTCTATGGCGGCGATCCGCGACTCCTCCAGGCGTGCGGCCTGACCGCCTGGCAACGGCACGTCCGCCAGGGCGGGGCCCCGCCACAGGCTCAGGGCCTCACGCAGCGACGCCGTGGCGCGGGTGTGGTCGCCGTTGGCCAGGGCGTCGCGTCCCTCACGGGCGAGACGCTCGAAGCGGTGGGCGTCCACACTGTCCGGCGAGACGGCCAGGCGGTAACCCGAGGCGGTGCCCTCGACAAGCTCCGCGTCGCCCAAGGCCCGGCGCAGACGCGACACCTGGGACTGCAGCGCGTTCGCCGCCCCGGCCGGGGGATCCTCCCCGTACAGGCCGTCGATGAGCCGTTCGGTGGGGACGACGCGGCCCGCGTCTATCAGCAGCAGGGCCAGAAGCGCGCGCACACGTGGGCCCCCGACGGCCACGGCACGCCCGTCGTCCAGACGCGCCTCCACCGTCCCCAGAACGCCGAACCGCATGGCGACGATTCTCCCGTATGGAACGGTTCGCCGTGCGTCGCCGGCCGTCGAACGCGGGATCCCGCCCGGGGGTCACCGGCGCAGGCCGCCCCCGGGCTCCTCTTCGCCGTCGCCCATCCCGAGTTCGACGTCGAGATACTCGTCCTCGGGCCACAGGTGGTCGGCCAGCCAGGCCAGGTACTCCTCGTCGGCGGGGTCGAGGACGGCCGTCATCGACTCGGGGTACCCGCCCGCCCCGTCGGGCCCGCCGAGGCCGCCCGGCGAGATCAGGGGGATGCCAGGACGCGCGGCAGGGCGCACCCACCGGCCGGCCCACAGCAGGCAGGTCAGGGAGACCAGGACGAGGACCACGAACACGCCGCGCCGCCCTTCCGCGAAGAACCTTGCGTAAGGAGCAAAACAACTGAACGCTACAAGACCGGATCGGGCGGCGGGGAGACGACATGCCGTGACGGCGCGTCGCCGGGGCGGCCCGGCGACGCGTGAAAGTGTACGCGCGGGGCGTGTTCCAGCAGCTCAACGCGCCGCGCGGCAGCGCGGCGGCCGTTGGTCCGTCCCGGAAGAAAACACGTGCGGGCCTCGGCCGCAGGGCGGCCGAGGCCCGCACGTCAGATGGGACATGCCCCGCGATGGCGGGTGGGGTGGTGCGGGGAGGCGGGCGGTACGCGCCTCACCTCGGGGAGTTCTGGTCGATGAGCCGTGCGCCGCCGGTGCCGGGCGGCGGGGCGCTCACCTCAGGAGACCGTCGCTGTCGCAGCGGCGCGGCGCAGGTGCGGGGTGGGACGGTGCGGTGCGATCACACGCCCGTCGGGCAGCAGCTCGCCGGTGTCCTCGAAGAGGACGATGCCGTTGCACAGGAGGCTCCAACCCTGCTCGGGGTGGCTGGCCACGATGCGGGCGGCGTCGTGGTCGACGCTGTCCGGCCCTGGACAGGGCGGCTGGTGGACACAGGCCGGCAGTCGCTGAGCGGTCACGGGATACCTCCACGGATGTCCTGAGAATTAGGACATACCTCGAGTTTGCAGACCGTCGACCGAAACTCGCAAGCGGATGGCGGAATCTTTACCTTCCTGGCGTTTAGCGAGGGGCTCAGGTGAGCAGGTCGCCCGCCTCGCCGCCCCCGGCCTCGTCGCCGCCCGCCACGTCCAGGCCCACCACCGAGCGGCAGCCGGTGCAGATCCACTCGCCGACGACGGCCTCCGACCCGGCGCCCTGGGCGCGGTACGGGCGCTCGACCCGGCGGCGGCGCATGCCGTGGCCGCAGGTGGGGTGCAGCAGCCTGCCGCAGTGCGGGCACGGCCACACGTCCTCGCGGCGCAGGCGGCACTGCGGGCACAGCGGCGACTCGTACGGCTCGGGCAGCTCGCCGGCGCCGAGCTCGACGCGCCACTCCTGCTCCAGGTCCAGGTACTCGTCGCCGGGCCACAGGTGGTCGGCCAGCCACGCCAGGTACTCCTCGCTGTCCTGGTTGAGGACGGCGGTGAGGGACTCGGGATGGTCGGCCGAGCCGTCGCCGGCGTCCGGGGCGCCGGCGGCGCCTCCGGGCGTGTCGGCGGGCCCGGCCGTGGCGGCGGACAGCCGGGGGGAGCGCCCGGTCGCGAGCCACGCGGCGGCCAGCAGCGTCAGCAGGCCGAGGAGCGCGGCCGCGGCCAGGCCTGTCGCCGTGGGCATCGCGATCTCCTTTCGCGATCTTGTGGCGGGGGACCAAGATCAGGAAAGCGGTTTACAAAACGCTGCGAACGCTACAAGAAAGGCAGTTAACGGAAAAGTCGATCAGAAAAGAATCTTCGGCGGGATCGGGCGGGTGCCGCCGCCCGGCGCCCCGGTCCCGTCACGCGCGCCCGCGGCGGCCTGCGGATTCGGCGTGCCCGGCGCCCTGCGGGCGGGCGCCCGGCAGCGTGACGCATCTCTCGCCGGTGGGGGGTTTCGGGCGCCTGCGGGGGCCGCGGCGCCGCGGCGTCCTTAAGTTCGTTTTCGCCCCGGCTTGCTGTGATCGTCGTGTGCCGTCCGGCCGGAGGCGGCCGGACACCACCGAGCGGAGAGCGAGGGGACGGCGAGCATGAGTCTCAGCGGACGTACCAAGATCGTGATCGCGGCGGCCGGGCTGGCGGGGGCCGGAACGCTCGTCGCCGGAAGCGCGGCGCTGGCCGACACCGGGCCGCAACCGGGCCGCACCGAGCTGCGGATCGTCGACTACCAGGCCCAGGACGCCGGGCAGCCGGGCAAGGACTGCCCGTGGCGCCACGGGCAGAGCCCGAACCAGGCCGCCGGCACGCAATGAGCCGGCCGGAGGAGCACGGCACGCCGGGCACGCCGCCCGAGCCCCCCGCCGGGACGGCGCGCGAGCGCGGAGACCTCTGGACGGACGATCGCGTCGCGACCGGCGGCCTCCGCGGGGACGCCGCGCCGGGCGGCCGCGCCGGCGGCATCGACGCCGCCCGGGTCCGGCCGCCGGCCAGCGCGCTGGCCGAACGGGCGCTGTTCGAGGTCAAGCGTGTGATCGTCGGCCAGGACCGGATGATCGAACGGATGCTCGTCGCGGTCCTGGCCGGGGGCCACTGCCTGCTGGAGGGCGTGCCGGGCGTGGCCAAGACGCTGGCCGCGCAGACGCTGGCCACCGTCGTCGGCGGGTCGTTCGCCCGCCTGCAGTTCACCCCCGACCTGGTGCCCGCCGACATCGTCGGCACCCGCATCTACCGGCCCTCCACCGAGAGCTTCGACATCGAACTCGGCCCGGTGATGGCCAACGTGGTGCTGGTCGACGAGATCAACCGGGCCCCGGCCAAGGTGCAGTCGGCGCTGCTGGAGGTGATGGCCGAACGCCAGGTCAGCATCGCGGGCCGCACGTTCCCGGTGCCGCGCCCGTTCCTGGTGCTGGCCACCCAGAACCCGATCGAGTCCGAGGGCGTCTACCGGCTGCCCGAGGCGCAGCGCGACCGGTTCCTGCTGAAGATCGACGTCGGCTATCCGACCGAGGCGCAGGAACTGGCGATCGTGTACCGGATGGGCGTGCGGCCGCCCGAGCCGGACCGCATCCTGGACACCGGCGAGGTCACCGCGCTGCGCGAGGCCGCCACCGGCGTCTTCGTGCACGACGAGGTGGCGCGGTACGCCGTGCGGCTGGTGGCGGCGACCCGCGACCCGGTCGGCCACGGCGTCCCCGAGGTCGCGGGCCTGCTGGCCTACGGGGCGGGGCCGCGCGCCTCCCTCGGGCTGGTCGCGGCCGGACGGGCGCTGTCCCTGCTGCGCGGCCGCGAGTACGTCCTGCCCGGCGACGTGCGCGACCTGGCCGGCGACGTCCTCGCCCACCGGCTGGTGCCGTCGTTCGACGCGCTGGCCGACGGGGTGGGCGTGCGGTCGATCGTCGACCGGATCGTGGCGGCCGTGCCCGCGCCGCGCGTCGCCCCCGAGGAGACCGGCCCGCAGGGAGAGGAGCGCAGGGCCGCATGAACCCCACCCCCGCCCTGCGGGAACTGGCCCCCGAGCACGCCCTGCGCCGCCTGGAGCTGACCGTCACGCGGCGCCTGGACGGGCTGCTGCAGGGCGACCATCTGGGACTGCTGCCCGGACCGGGGTCAGAGCCCGCCGAGGGACGCGAGTACGTGCCCGGCGACGACGTCCGCACGATGGACTGGAACCTGACCGCGCGCTCCACCGTCCCGCACGTGCGCGACCGCGTCGCCGACCGCGAGCTGGAGACCTGGGCGCTGGTGGACGCCACCGCCAGCATGGACTTCGGCACCGGACGCCTGGAGAAGCGCGACCTGGCGGTGTTCGCGGTGGCCGCGGTCGCGTTCCTCACCGAGCGGGCCGGCAACCGGATCGGCGCCCAGATCGTGCGCGACGACGGCCCGCTGCACGTCCCGGCGCGCACCGGGCGGCCGCACCTGCTCGGCCTGCTGCGCACGCTGCTGGCGGTCCCGCGCGGCGCTCCCGGGCGCGGAGGCGACGGGAGCGCCTCCGCCTCCCTCGGCGCGGCCGCCGGCCTGCTGCGCCGCACCGGCGCCGCGCGCCGCGGCCTGGTCGTCGCGGTCTCCGACTTCCTGGACCCGGTGGCGTCGTGGCAGCGTCCGCTGCGGCTGCTGGCCGCCCGGCACCAGCTGCTGGCCGTCGAGGTCGTCGACCCGCGCGAGCTGACGCTGCCGGACGTGGGGATGCTCACCGTCGTCGACCCCGAGACGGGACGGCGCCGCGAGATCCCCACGGCCAGCGGCCGCCTGCGCGAACGGTACGCGGCGGCCGCCGCCCGGCAGCGCGCGGAGATCGCGGCGGGCCTGCGCGCGGCGGGCGCGGCGCACCTGCGGCTGCGCACCGACGGCGACTGGGTCCGCGACCTGGTCCGGCACGTGCTGACCCAGCGCAGGACGGCCGCGGCCGCCGCCCCGCCGCCCGCGGCGGGCCCGGCGTCCGGGGCGCCGCCGGCCCCGGGAGGGGGTGCGGCGTGAGCTTCCTGGAACCACTGCGGCTGCTCCTGCTGCTGGCGCTGCCCGTGCTGATCGCCGCGTACGTGGTGACGCAGGTGCGGCGCGGCAGGTACGCGGTGCGCTTCACCAACCTGGCGCTGCTGGACAGGGTGGCGCCGACCCGGCCGGGCTGGCGGCGGCACCTGCCCGCGGCGGCGTTCCTGCTGATGCTGGGGCTGTTCGTCACCGGGTTCGCGCGTCCGGCCGCGGACGTGCGGGTGCCGCGCGAGCAGGCGACGATCATGGTGGCGGTCGACGTGTCGCACTCCATGGAGGCCACCGACGTCCAGCCGGACCGGCTGACCGCCGCCAGGCAGGCCGCCCGCACCTTCGTCGAGCGGCTGCCCGCGCGCTTCAACGTCGGCCTGGTCGCCTTCTCCGGGACGGCGTCGGTGCTGGTCCCGCCGACCACCGACCGGCGGGCCATGCTCGCCGGCATCGACCGGCTGACGCTGGGCCCGCGCACCGCGATCGGCGAGGGCGTGATCGTCTCGCTGGACGCGATCGCCGGGTTCGGGGCGCAGTTCGGCGGGCAGCCCCCGCCGGGACGCGTCGTGCTGCTGTCCGACGGCACCAACACCGCCGGACGCAGCCCCAGGGACGCCGCGCAGCGCGCCCTGGGGGCCGGGATCCCGGTGTCCACGATCGCCTACGGCACCGCCGAGGGCGTGATGTACCAGAACGGCACGGCCGTCCCGGTGCCGGTGGACGGGCCCGCGCTGGAACGCCTGGCGCAGGAGACCGGCGGCCGCTACTACGAGGCCGCGTCCGGCGGCGAGCTGCGCCGCGTCTACGAGGACATCGGCAGCAGCATCGGCTACCGCGTCGAGCAGCGCGAGATCTGGGCGTGGTTCGTCGCCGCCGGGCTGCTGCTGTCGGTCGCCGTGTCCGCCGGGTCCCTGCTGTGGTTCTCCCGCCTGCCGTGAGCCCGCCGGATCCCGCCGTGAGCCCGCCGGATCCCGCCGTGAGCCCGCCCTGAGCATCGAAGGAGCCTGATGAGTCACCAAGCGCACGGGGACGCCCGGTTCGGGCTGGGCGAGCCGCGCGGCCCCGACTTCCTGCCCGCCCCGCCCGCCCCCGCCTGGCCCCAGGGCGGCGACCCGTTCCGCGTCCCGGCGCCGCCCGCCCCGTGGACGCGGCAGGACGACCCCGGCGGGCCCGGCGGGAGCGGCCCGAACCGGCGGGGGCCGGGCCGCGCCGTCGTGGTCGCGGTGGTGGCGGGCCTGCTGGCCGGGGGAGCGGCCGGCGCCGCCGCCGGACGGCTGACCGGCGACCGGGCCGCCGCCGCGCCGATCGCCCGGTCCACCGCCGGGCCGGTCAACGGCGGGGCCGGGGACCTCAGCGACGTGGCGGCGCGGGTGCAGCCGAGCGTGGTGTCGGTGGAGACCCGGTCGGCGCGCTCGCGCGGCACCGGGTCCGGATTCGTGATCGACCGGGGCGGTCACGTCCTGACCAACGCGCACGTCGTGGAGGGGGCGGGCGAGGTCACCGTGGTGCTGGCCGACCGGCGTCGCTTGGGGGCGCGCGTGGTGGGCGCCGACCCCGCCAACGACCTGGCCGTCCTGGCGATCCCGGCCGGGGACAGCCCCCCGCCGCTGACGTTCGGCCGCTCGGCCGACGTGCGGGTGGGCGACCCGGTGCTGGCGCTCGGCTCGCCGCTCGGCCTGCAGGGCACCGTCACCAGCGGCATCGTCAGCGCGCTGAGCCGCGAGGTGAGCCTCGGTGACAGCGGGCGGCGCAGCGCGCTGCAGACCGACGCGTCGATCAACCCGGGCAACTCCGGCGGCCCGCTGGTCAACGCGCGCGGTGAGGTCGTCGGGGTGAACACCGCGATCGCGCGCGGGCAGGTCGGCGGCATCGGCTTCGCGATCCCCGCGGATCGCGCCGTGGACGGCGCGCAGCGGCTCATCCGCTGACACGTCATACCGTCGAGGTGGCCGTCGAGGCGGCTGTCGAGGTAGGTGGCCGCCGTGGCGGCCGTCATGGTGGAACGGGGCCGTACCCGGCCCCTCGGCTCGGGAAGAGGGCGCATCGGATGCGGGTGCTGGTGGTCGAGGACGAGGAGGACCTCGTCGAGGCGCTGCGGTACGGGCTGGTCCGCGCCGACTACGCGGTCGACGTCGCCCCCGACGTCGAGACGGCGACGCACAAGCTCTACGCCGCCGCCTACGACCTGATGATCCTGGACCTCAACCTGCCCGACGGCGACGGGTTCGACCTGTGCGGCCGGATCCGCAGCGGCGAGCTGGACGGGCAGAGCGGCCCGGACCTGCGCATCCTCATGCTGACCGCGCGCGACCGGCTGGCCGACCGGGTGCGCGGCCTGGACGAGGGCGCCGACGACTACCTGGTCAAGCCGTTCGCGTTCCCCGAGCTGCTGGCGCGCGTGCGGGCCCTGCTGCGCCGCGACTCCGGCGGCGGGTCGGCGGTGTGGACCGTTGGCGACCTGCGCCTGGACACCGGGCGGCGGGAGGCGTTCCGCGGCGAGCGCCGCCTGCAGCTGACGCCCAAGGAGTTCGCCGTCCTGCGGTACCTGATGAGCCGTCCCGGGCAGGTGGTGTCGGCCGAGGAACTGCTGGAGCACGTCTGGGACGAGAACGCCGACCCGTTCACCAACACCGTGCGCGTCACCGTCGGCACGCTGCGCCGCAAGCTCGCCGCCTCCGACGAGGAGCAGCTGATCGAGACCGTCGTGCGGCACGGCTACCGCCTGCGCGAGAGCGACGCCGCCACCACCCCAGCGAGGCCGTCATGACCACCCCCGAAGGCCCCACCGAAGGCCCCGCCGAAGGCTTCGACCGCGCCGAGCACCTGGAGAGCCCGCCGCCGCGCCGGTGGCGGCCCCGCCCGCCCGCGGGCTGGCGGCTGCCGGGGCCGATGCAGTCGATCCGGTTCCGCCTGACGGTCCTGTACTCCACGCTGCTGTTCGCCCTGACCGCCGTGGTGCTGGGCGGCGTCTACTGGGCCGTGGCGCGCAGCACCGACGCCCAGCCGATCACCAAGACCTTCAACGCCGAGAAGGTCGTCCAGATGCCGGACGGCAGCCAGCAGCGCCTCGGGCAGGTCGAGGTCGTCAAGGTGCAGCAGGTCGAGCAGGCCGTCAACTACGAGACCCAGCAGACCCTCAAGCACTACTCGCTGCTGACGCTGGGCGGGCTGTTCGTGGCCAGCCTGGGCATCGGCTGGGTGCTGTCGGGCCGGGCGCTCAAACCCGTCGGGGCGATCGCCCGCGCCGCCGAGGAGATCCAGGCGACCGACCTGTCGCGGCGCATCCGCCTGTCCGGGCCGCGCGACGAGCTGCGCTACCTGGCCGACACCATCGACTCCATGCTGGACCGGCTGGACGCGGCGTTCCACGCGCAGCGCCGGCTCATCGACGACGCCTCGCACGAGCTGCGCAGCCCGCTGGCGATCATCCGGGCCAACCTGGACACCGTGCTCAGCGACGCCGACGCCGAGGCCGAGGACCGGCGCCGCGCCGTGCAGGTGGTCGACCGCGCCACCACCCGCATGACCCGCCTGGTGGAGGACCTGCTGGCCACCGCGCGCCGTTCGGCTCCGGCCTTCGACGACAACGACGTGGACCTGGGCCTGGCCGCGCGGGAGGCGGCCGAGGAGTTCGACGCGCTGGCGGCGGCGCGCGGGATGACCGTCGAGCGGCGGCTGCGGCGCGGGCTGACGGTGATCGGCGACCACGACGCGCTGCGCCGCGCGGTGGGCAACCTGCTGTCCAACGCGGTGCGGCTGGCGCCCGCCGGGTCGACCATCACGGTCGCCGCCGACCGGATGGGCGGCTGGCAGTGGATCGCGGTCCGCGACGCCGGGCCCGGCATCCGCGCCGAGGAGCAGCACCGGGTGTTCGACCGGTTCTGGCGCGGCCCCGAGACGCGCCGCTCCCGCGACCGGGACCGCCGCACCGGCCTGGGCCTGGCGATCGTGCGCAGCATCGTGGAGGCGCACAACGGCCACGTGCGGCTGTTCTCCGCCTCCGGCGCCGGCAGCACGTTCGTGCTGTGGTTCCCGGTGTCGGCGGGCACCGCGGGGACGCCGGGCTCCGGGCCGCCGGCGATCGCGACGCCGCCGGAGGTCGACCCGCTGCCGTCCGACGACGGGACCGCGCGGCGTCCCGTTCGGTGAGCCTTCATCCGGCCGACACGAGCCCGCAACACGGGGATGAGGGAATGTCGGTGCCCGGCCCGGGCCGTGCGCGCCCGCGTCCCGGCGGACGCCGCCCGCCCGGCGCCCGGGACGGCGTGGAGGGCGTGAGGGGGAGGCGCGCATGCGCAGGCAGACCGTCCGGTTCGACGAGGTGATCGCCCGCTTCCACGGCGTCCGGCTCTACGAACGCGACGCCGAGCAGGCCGTCTACCTGGCCGAACGCGGCGGCCTGTGCCACGTGGTGATCACGCGGGAGGACGCGCCGGCCGGCGGCCCGGTCATGGCGACCGTGCTGGCGTTCGAGGACGAGTGGGAGCGCGGCGCGCACCTGGCGTCCCGCCGCGGCGACGCGTCCGCCGCCCTGACCTGACCCGGTTCGGTCCGATCACGGCCGCGTCCCGGCCTTTGCGGGTATCCTGTGGTTTTCCGCAGGCGTCAGGGTGCGGCACACGGCCGGTGAGCCGGGCGGTCGTTTCCATGGCGGGGCACACTCCGGCATCCGTAGCCTTTGGGACATGATCGCAATCACGCACTTGGCGCTCGCCGCAGGCCGGGCGGACGCGGGCGGCGCCGCCGAGCCGACCGGCGGCATCGCGGGCTGGGCCACCGACCTGATGGAGCGGATGGGCGCCGTCGGCGCGGGCGCGGCCATCGCCCTGGAGAACCTCTTCCCCCCGCTGCCCAGCGAGGTGATCCTGCCGCTGGCCGGGTTCACCGCGGCGCGCGGTGACATGAGCCTGGTCGCCGCGCTGATCTGGACGACGGTCGGCTCGGTGGTCGGCGCGCTGGCGCTGTACTGGATCGGCGCCCTGATCGGCCGCGACCGCATCCGCCGCCTGGTGGCGCGGATGCCGCTGATGAAGCTGGAGGACCTGGACCGCACCGAGGCGTGGTTCGCCCGGCACGGCGGCAAGGCGGTGTTCTTCGGCCGGTTCATCCCGCTGTTCCGCAGCTTCATCTCCGTGCCCGCGGGCGTGGAGCGCATGCCGATGACGTCGTTCCTGCTCTACACCGCGGCGGGCAGCGCCATCTGGAACACCATCTTCGTGCTGGCCGGCTACCAGCTCGGCGACAACTGGCACCTGGTGGAGGAGTACGTCGGCACCTACTCCAAGGTCGTCGTCGGGCTCGCCGGGCTGGCGGTGGTGGTCTTCCTCATCGTGCGCATCGTGAAGGGGCGCGGCAAGGGTGGCCAGCCGCCGGGGGCGCACCGGCGGACCCGCAGCTCCCAGGGTGAGCACGTCGGCTGACCGGGCGGGCGTGGACGTGGACGGGGCCGCGCCGCCGCCACCGCAGCGGCGTCGCGGCCCCTTCCCGCGTCTGCTGCGGATGTCCGCGCGGACACTGGCGGGGCTGTGCCTGGGCGCGGTGTCGGCGGTCGTGGAGCTGGTGCTGCTGGCCGTGGCCGGGCCACTGGTGGTGTGCGCGCTGGCGTTCTCCCGGGGACGGCGGCCGGTGCCCCGCGTGGTGACCGGCGCGGCGACGGCGCTGACCGGGCTGGAACGGCGGCGGCTGACGGTGTTCCTCGGCCATGAGCAGCCCGCCGGGTACGAGCCGGTGCGCGCCCTGGTGTACCTGCTGCTGCGCGTCCCGGTCGGCCTGCTCGGCGGCATCATCCTGACGCTGACCACGTACGGCGCGGGAGCCATGACCGCGCTCATCTTCAGCTGGAGCGTCTCCGGCGACTACCTGGACCACATTCCCCCGGAGCCGGGGATCGTCGCCTACATGCTCGTGATGGCGGCCGTGCTGCTGTTCCTGGCCGTCCAGGGGCTGATAGGGGTGGCCGTGCTGGAACGGGGCGTGGCGCGGCGCTGCCTGGGGCCGAGCCCGCTGGAGCAGTACGAGAGGCGCATCGCGCAGCTGGCGGTCAGCCGGGCCGCCGTGGTGGAGGCGGTCGACGACGAGCGCCGCCGCATCGAACGCGACCTGCACGACGGCGTGCAGCAGCGCCTGGTGGCCCTGGGCATGCTGATCGGCCGCGCGCGGCGGGCCGGGGACGCCGAACGGGCGCGCGAGCTGCTGCGCCAGGCGCACGAGGAGTCGCAGCGCGCCCTCGGCGACCTGCGGGAGGTCGCCTGGCGGGTCTACCCCGCGGCCCTCGACCGGGAGGGGCTGCGGGCGGCTCTGGAGACGGTGGCCGAACGCTCGTCCGTCCCGGTGACCATCGACTACGACGTGGCGGGACGCCCGCCGCACGCGGTGGAGACCGCCGCCTACTTCGTGGTGTGCGAGGCGGTCACCAACGCGGCCAAGCACTCGGGCGCGTCCCGCGTCACCGTCCGCGTCGCCGACGGCGACACCGGCGGGGTCACCGACGAAGCCGTCGGCGGAGTCGTCGGCGGGGCCGCCGGCGCCGCCGGGGCCATGCGGACGCTGCGGGACGACGCCGCCGAGACAGGGAGCAACGGAATGATCTTCGTGCGGGTGGAGGACGACGGCGCCGGGGGAGCCGACCCGGCGGGCACCGGGCTGGCCGGGCTGGCGCGCCGGGTCGCCGCGCTGGACGGCGCGTTCGCCGTCGACAGCCCGTCCGGCGGCCCCACCGTGATCCGGGCGGCGCTGCCGTGCGGGTGATCCTGGCGGAGGACTCCACGCTGCTGCGCGAGGGCCTGGTCCGGCTGCTGGCCGAGGAGGGGCACGAGGTGCCGGCCGCCGTCGGCGACGGGCAGGCGCTGCTGGACGCGGTGGACGCCGAGCCGCCGGACGTGGTCGTGGTGGACGTGCGGATGCCGCCCACCCACACCGACGAGGGACTGCGCGCGGCGCTGGAGATCCGCCGCCGCCGTCCCGGCATCGGCGTGCTGGTGCTGTCGCAGTACGTGGAGAAGCGCTACGCCACCGAGCTGATCACCGCCGACGCCACCGGGGTGGGCTACCTGCTCAAGGACCGGGTGGCGCAGGTCGACGAGTTCCTGGACGCGCTGGAGCGGGTCGGCGCGGGCGGCGCCGCGTTCGACCCCGAGGTGGTCCGCCGGCTGGTGATGCGCAGCTCGCACGCCGATCCGCTGAGCCGCCTGACGCCCCGCGAACGCGACGTGCTCGACCACATGGCCCAGGGGCACACCAACGCCTCCATCGCCGCGCACCTGCACGTGTCGCAGAGCGCGGTCGAAAAGCACGTCAACGCCATCTTCGACAAGCTCGACCTGTCCCAGGCCGCCGGCTACAGCCGCCGCGTCCTGGCCGTCCTGCGCTACCTCGGCTCCTGACGCCCGCCCCGCGACGGCGGCCGGGCATGGCATTGTTGGGACGCGAAACGACACAGGGGGAGACGAAACGATGCTGGGAAAGCTGGACTGGGTGCCCGCGGCCGAACGGGCCGGCCTGCTCGCCGAGCCGGTCGTCGCGGCCGTGCGCGACGTGCCGGAGGCGTACGTCGCGCCGATCGACCCGGCCCTGGCCGACACCGCCGAGTTCTGCGCGCACTACGACGTGCCGCTGGAGGCCAGCGTCAACTGCGTGATCGTCGCCGCCAAGCGGGGCGGCGAGGTCCGCTACGCCGCGTGCATGGTGCGGGCCACCGACCGCGCCGACGTCAACGGCGCGGTGCGCAGGCACCTGGGCGCGCGCAAGGTGTCGTTCGCCCCCATGGACGAGGCGACCTCCCTCACCGGCATGGAGTACGGCGGCATCACGCCGTTCGGCGTCCCCGGCGACTGGCCGGTGCTGGTGGACGAGGCGGCCGCCGCGCTCCCGCGGGCCGTCGTCGGCAGCGGCATCCGCGGGTCCAAGCTGCTGGTGCCCGGCAAGGCCCTGGCCGCGCTGCCGGGCGCCGAGGTCATCGCACTGGCCCAGGCGTGACCTCGGCCGCCCTGCGACGCGCGCTGACGGCACCCGGGCCGCCGCCGCTGCCCGTCGACGCCGCCCGCCTGCTGGCCGAGCTGAACGCCCCGCCCCGGCTGGCCGCCCACCTGCGCGCCGTGCACGAGGCGGCCGGCGAGCTGGTCGACTGGGTCGCCGCGACGTACCCGGACGTCGCGGTCGACGCGGAGGCGGTGCTGTTCGGCGCGGCGACGCACGACATCGGCAAGGTGCTGCATCCCGCCGAGCTGTCCGGCCCCGGCGCCCGGCACGAGCCGGCGGGCCACGACTTGCTGCGCGCGCACGGCGTGGAGGAGAGGCTGGCGCGGTTCGCCCGCACCCACGCCGCCTGGGACGGCGACGGCGTCACGATCGAGGACCTGCTCGTCAGCCTCGCGGACAAGGTCTGGAAGGCCAAGCGCGTCCCCGACCTGGAGCAACGCGTCGTCGACCGGCTCGCCGCCGCCTCGGGCGAGCAGGCCTGGGAGACGTTCCTCAAGCTCGACGACGTGCTCGACCGCATCGCCGCCCGCGCCGACGACCGCCTGGCCTTCCAGTCCGCCCACCCGGTCCGGGACGGGCAGGCGGCTCGGGAAGGCCGGGCGGAGGAACACGGCTGATCAGGCGGCGGGGTAGGGGGTGCCGCCGGCGGCGGTGGCCCGCTCGTGGAGGCGGCGGTTGGCGGCCGTCATCTCCGCGGCCGTCCGGCAGCCGGGCGAGGCGGTGCGCAGCATGCCGAACAGCACCGGGTCGGCGGGGGAGCGCAGCATCGGCACGCGGCCGATCCTGAGGGCCTTGACGAGCACGACGCCGCTGAGCCCCAGATCGCCGGCCGTCGTCCCGGCGAGCACCTCGCCGATCAGCTCCGCCGCGCGGGCGGCGGGCAGGAACACCATCGCCCACGGATGCGGCCGCGCCCACTCGCCCAGCCGGACCAGCTCCGCCACGTCGGGCCGCATCCGGTCGGCGAAGTCGCGGTAGGCCAGGCGCTCCACCTCGGACGGCTCCACGCCCTCGGGCGGACGCGTCCCGTCGTACACCACGGCCTTGGCCTCGAACCGCCACCCCGCCTCGGCGGGCTTGGCCTGGCCGGAGACGTGATCGGCCCGGACGCGGCGCTGGAGGCCGACGAGCTCGCCCGCGTCCCGGCACGGCACCGTGCACACCAGCACCCGTTCGGGCGCCGCGACCAGCCGCAGCGTGGCCTGCGTGATGACGCCGTACCGGCCCATGCCCGCCCGCACCGCGTCGAACAGCCCGCGACGGCGCGACGCCGAGCAGACCGCGATCTCGCCCTGCCGGGTGACGACCTCCAGCTCCAGCACGTTGGCGGCCTGCGTCCCGTGCACATGGGACGCCCCGCCCACACCGCCCGCCGACAGCGTCCCGCCCACCGTCAGGTCGAGGTGGTCGGTGAGCACCGGCGGCGTGAGCCCGTGCGGCAGCGTCGCGTCCAGCACCTCCCGCCACGTCGCGCCCGCGTCCACGGTGACGTGCCCGCGGCCCACCTCGTGGGCGGCCCGCATGCCGCGCATGTCGATCACGACGCCGCCCGGGGCCTGCGACTCGCCCGCCGTGGAATGCCCGCACCCGCGCGCCGCCACCGCCAGGCCGTCCGCTTCGGCTTGCTGCACCGCGTCGGCCACGTCGCGCGCGCACGACGGACGCGCCACGCGCAGCGGCGAGGTGCGGACGATGCCGCCGAAGTCGTCCACCGCGCTACCGCTTGCGCTGCCGGGCCCGTTCGCGCAGCCGGTCGGCCACGCGGTTCAGGGCCTCGCCGAGCACCTCCAGCTCGTCGTCCGACAGCTCCTCGATGAGCAGTTCGCGCACCACCGCCCGGTGGCCGGGCCGGACCCGGGCCAGCGCGGCGGCGCCCTCGTCGGTCAGCTCCGCCCACACCGCGCGGCGGTCGGCGTCGCACGGCCGGCGCCGCACCAGCCCGGCCTTCTCCAGCCCCGACACCTGGTAGGTCAGCCTGCTCTTGGAGACCATCACCTCGCGGGCCAGGTCGGACATGCGCATCCGGTGCCCCTCGGCCCAGTCCAGCCGGACCAGCACCTCGAACTCCGCGTGCGACAGCCCGCCGTCGCGCTTGAGCTGGCGTTCGATCTCGTGTTCCAGCAGGTGCGAGGCGGTCAGGAAGCCCAGCCAGGCGTGCATCTGCCGGGGATCGAGGGGTGAGGTGCCTGTCACATCACCATCATAGTTGGTTTGGATTTGAACTAAATGTTGCTAGCGTCGGTTGAGAGTTGAACTATTTCCGCCGCCGTATGCGCCGCCGTCCGGCGCGTGCGGCGGCCGCCTATCTCGCAGGAGGAGAGCATGAACCCCGCTCGCCGCTTCCCCTACCTGCCCGACGCGGGTCTGCTGGTGGGCCGCCTGGCCATCGGCGTGATCTTCATCGCGCACGGCTGGCAGAAGCTCACCGAGACCGGGCATTCGGGCGTCACCGCGATGTTCGAGGGCCTCGGCATCCCGTTCCCGTCGCTGTCGGCCGCGTTCGCCACGTGGGTGGAGCTGCTCGGCGGCGCCGCGCTCGTCCTCGGGGTGCTCGTCCCGGTCGCCGGCGTGCTGCTGGCGGTCGACATGGCCGGCGCGTTCTGGTACGCGCACGCCGACAAGGGCCTGTTCGCCGGTGACGGGGGCTACGAGCTCGTCCTCGCACTCGGCGCCACCTGCCTGCTGCTCGCCCTGGCCGGCGGCGGCCGCTTCGGCGTCGACGCCGTCGTCTTCGGCCGCCGCGAGGCGTCCGGCCGCGAGCCCGCCCGCACCTGACGGTCCCGCACGGGCGCCGGGTCCTTCCGCCGGCCCGGCGCCCGGCATCATGGAGGCGTGGACGAGCGGGAGATCATCGCCGAGTACGCGGCGCTGGACGCCCGCCTGTGCGACCCCGCCGTCCACCGCGACCACGGGCTCGCCCGCCTGCTGCGACGCCGCCGGGACCACCTGCGTCCGCTGTACGAGACGGCCGTCCACCTGCGGAGCACGCGCGACGACCTGACGGCGGCGCGCGAGCTGGAGTGGCACTCCGAAGCCGCCGCCCTCGCCGCCCGGTCGGCCGCCCTCCAGGACGCCCTGTCCGCGCGGCTGGCGGGCTGGGACCGTTACGACCCCAACGACGTCGTCCTCTTCATCGACGCCGTGTCGGACGACGCGCTGTGGCTCGCCCGGCACTACCAGGCCGCCGCCCGCCCCGGCTGGCGTGTCACACCCCTCGACGGCCGGCTCGACGCTCCCCGCCCGCACGCCGTCCTGGGGATCACGGCAGGCGAGGGCGGCCCCGGCGCCTGGGCGGCCCTGAAAACGGACAACGGCCTGCACGCCAAGGGAAGGGCCCTCGCGCGGGTGACGGTCCTGCCGGACGTCCCCGACGCCACCGCCGACCCCGGCGCTCTGACCATCGGCCTGCTCTGCACGCGCGACCCCGGCGCCCCCACGACGATCCGGGTCGACCACACGCCGTCCGGCATCGCCGCGTTCGGCGTCAACGAGGACCAGCGCCGCGCCCGGGCGGACGCGCTGCGTCAGGTGCACGCCCGGCTCGCCGCCGCCGCGCTGACCCCCGCCGACCCCGCGTACCACCACATCGCCTCCGCCCGCTCCGGCGAGGTCACCCGCACCCACTGACCGGGCCTCGTTTCGGGCGGGGACGAACGCCCGCTGCGGGACGTCCGCGTGAAAGCGGCCGGAAGAGTTGCCAGGTCCCGGCATACCACTATCTGTACCGATATGTACCGACTGGTTACGTCGACCGCCCTGTCATGTCGATGTCATATGGATCACGGCAGAATGACGAGAAGTTCCAGATGCCCGTTTCTGGGCATGTGATCGTCAAGATTCCTGGGAAGGCGGTGCGTTGGTGACGCACGGTAGTGAGTTCGTGGTGGTGGCCAATCGGCTGCCGGTGGACCGGGTGGTCGGCGAGGACGGGACGGCGTCCTGGCGGCGGAGCCCGGGGGGCCTCGTCAGCGCCATCGCACCGGTGATGCGCCGGCGTCACGGCACGTGGATCGGATGGGCGGGCGCGCCCGACGAGGAGCTGGAGCCGTTCGAGGAGGACGGCATGTCCCTGTGGCCGGTCAAGCAGACCAGGCGGGACGTCGAGCTCTACTACGAGGGGTTCTCCAACGCCACGCTGTGGCCGCTCTACCACGACGTGGTGGCCCCGCCGGTGTACTCGCGCGAGATGTGGGACGCCTACGTGCGCGTCAACGAACGGTTCGCCGACGCGGCGGCCGAGGTGGCCGCGGAGAACGCCGTGGTCTGGGTGCAGGACTACCAGCTGCAGCTCGTCCCGGCCATGCTGCGGCGCCGCCGTCCCGACGTGCGGATCGGCTTCTTCCTGCACATCCCGTTCCCGCCGCTGGAGCTGTTCTGGCAGATGCCGTGGCGGCGGCAGATCCTGGAGGGCCTGCTGGGCGCCGACCTGGTCGGCTTCCAGCTGCCCGGCGCGGCGGCCAACTTCGTCCGGCTGTGCCGCCGCCTGCTTGACGCCCGGCACTTCCGCCAGGACGTGCTGTGGGAGGAGCGCGTCGTGCGGGCGCGCGCGTTCCCCATCTCTGTCGACGTGGGCGAGCTCAAGTCGCTCATCGCCCAGCCCAGCGTGCGCGAGCGGGCCGAGGAGATCCGCGCCGACCTCGGCGACCCCACCATCCTGCTCGGCGTCGACCGGCTCGACTACACCAAGGGCATCGCCCAGCGCCTGCAGGCGTTCGGCGAGCTGTTCGAGGACGGCCACCTCAAGCCGGGCCAGGCGGTGTTCGTGCAGATCGCCACGCCCAGCCGGGAGCGGGTCGAGCAGTACCAGCTGCTGCGCGACCAGATCGAGCAGCAGGTCGGCCGCATCAACGGCGACTACGGGGAACTGGGCTTCCCCGTCGTGCACTACCTGCACACCTCCTACGACCGCGCCGAGCTGGCCGCCCTCTACCTGGCCGCCGACGTCATGGTGGTCACCCCGCTGCGGGACGGCATGAACCTGGTCGCCAAGGAGTACGTCGCCTGCCGCGACGACCTGCGCGGCGCCCTGGTCCTCAGCGAGTTCGCCGGCGCGGCCGCCGAGCTCAAGCGGGCCTTCCAGGTCAACCCGTACGACATCGACGGGCTCAAGAACACGATGCTGGCCGCGATGAACGCCGACCCGGCGGAACAGGCCCGCCGCATGCGCGCGATGCGCAAGCGCGTCCTCGAACACGACGTCGACCGCTGGGCCCAGGACTTCCTCAGCGCCCTGGAACAGCCGCAACGGGTCAACTGACCCGCCGTCCCCCCAGGGGGACACCACATTCGAACCCCTGAGCAACGCGACCCTGACCCACCCGAAAGGACGGCCCCCCGCTCGGACCCTCCACGCCGCCCGGCCTTGAGGCGACCGCGCCCACCGGCGCAACACCTCGCGCGCTTCTTCTGGAGCGTGCCACCGACACGACGGACGTGCCGTCACCACCGCCCGTGGTCCCGCCCGACCAGCGCGGGGACGCCGCGTCCACGACCTGCCAGCGGAGCCCAGGTCGCCTTCCGCCGGGTGCGGCGCCCCGCCGCTGCGGGGGGTCAGCCGGCGGCTCGGCTCACCGCTCACGGCCGCGGCGCGCCTCCCGGTCACGGCCGGGAGCGCCGCCGAGCGCACCCGCCGTCCCGTGACCGCAAGGCCGAACGCCGCATCTCCTGGCGGCGCCCCAGCCCCTCCCGCGCCACACGCATTCGGCGCCCTCCCGCCGTCCGGGCGGCGCTCCAGACGCCAGACCGGGACGCCGGGTTCGCGACCCGCGCCGACTTCACTGCGGGGCAGCGTCCCGTGAGCAGCGAGCGGTTTCGGGGACGTGGCAGGTGAGCTGCCGGCCGGACCAGCCGTCCCAGGCCAGGTGGGCTCGTCGTGCAGGCGACGGCGCCCGCCCGTTCCGGACAGGTGGCGCCTGGAGGCGGGCAGCCGTTGGTCAGGGCGTGCGTACCGGGTGCCCCTGCCAGAGGGCCGGTGAGGGCTCCGTCAGCGGTCGGTGGAGGCGGGGCGTAGGTCGAAGGCCGCCCAAACGGCCTTGCCGCCTGTGGACAGGGGCGCCCAGCCCCACGCGTCGCTGACCGCGCCGACCACCACCAGGCCGCGGCCCGCCTCGCCGAAGCGGTCCGGGTCGGGCTCGGCCTGCTCGGGGACCTGGGTGCCCGGGTCGGTGACGGCCACGACCAGGCGCCGCGGGTGGCCCAGCAGCACGAGCTGGATGGGACACGGCGGCGCCGGGCGCAGCAGGCCCGTCAGGCCGTGCCGGAACGCGTTGGTGACCAGCTCCGACACGGCGACCAGGACGTCCTCGGCGGCGTCGGCCAGCCCCCAGTCCTCCAGCGTGGCCAGCGTGAACTCGCGCGCCGCCTTCGGTGAGGCGGCGTCGGCGGGCAGGACCCGGCGGGCGGTGCGGGGACGGCCCGAGGGCGGGGTCGGCCAGTGGCCGGCCAGCCCCGGTGTGGCCGGCGGGACCAGCGCCGTCGGGCCGGCGTCCGGCCACAGCGCGCGCCCGGCGGTCGCGGGCCGCCAGGTCCGCCTCCCCCCGTGCGCGGGCGGAGCGGCGACGTCGTCTGCCTGGTCAACGATCATTGTCAGACCCCAGTGGCGAGCGGGTGTGCAGTGCGCGGCGTTCGCTATCTTGCTCCCCATGTCGTGCAGATGCAAGACCGTCTGCATGAACCAATGCAAGAACGAATGCACGTGCATCTCGTACCATGACTACAGGGGTGGGGCGAGATCGCAGCCTCCCGCGAGGGAGGCGAGACGGCCTGACAAGGGGGCACGCATGTACGGCGACGAGCTGTCGGACCTCTGGCGGCACGGACTCGTCTGGCAGAAGAGCCGCCGCAGCAACCCGAGCGGCAACTGCGTCGAGTTGGCCGAACTCCCCACAGGGGAGATCGCGGTGCGCAACTCCCGGTATCCGAACGGACCGATCCTCGTCTACACGCGGGAGGAGGTCGAGGCGTTCGTGGGCGGTGCCAAGGACGGCGACTTCGACCACATGCTGGTCTGAACCGCCGGTCCGGTCGGGACCGTCAGTAAACCGAATCCCGTTCCATTTCGGTGTTCCGCCAGGTAGCGTGCTGACGCATGCACCTGGGCCAGATCGCCGAGCGAACCCCCGGCAGGCCCGCCGTGATCATGGCGGGCTCCGGGCGGATCGTCACGTACCGGGAACTCGACGAGGAGTCGAACCGGCTCGCGCAGCTCCTCCGTGCAGAGGGGCTGCGCCCCGGCGACCACGTCGCCTTCATGCTCGAGAACCACCCGCTGTTCCTGGCCGTGGCCTGGGCGGCGCAGCGTTCCGGGCTCTACTACACCGCCGTCAGTTCGCGGCTGCAGGCCGACGAGCTGGCCTACATCGTCGACAACTGCGGGGCGAAGGTCTTCGTCTCCTCACGGGCCCTGGCCGGCACCGCGGCGGCCGTCACCGAGCGCACGCCCCGGGTGCGGCTGCGGCTGATGCTGGACGGCGTCGCGCCGGGCTTCGAGTCCTACGAGGAGCGGGTCGCGGCCCATCCGCCGACCCCCATCCCGGACGAGTGCGAAGGCGTCGACATGCTGTACTCGTCGGGCACGACCGGCCGGCCCAAGGGCGTCAAACCGCAGCTGCGGCTGGACCCGATGGGCACGCCCGGCGCCCTCTACCAGCTGATCTCCCTGCTGTTCCAGCCCGACAGCGACTCGGTGTACCTGTCCCCGGCGCCGCTCTACCACGCCGCGCCGCTGCGCTACAGCCTGACCTTCCAGCGGTTCGGCGCCACCGTCGTGGTGATGGAGAAGTTCGACCCCGAGCAGGCCCTCGCGGCCATCGACAAGCACGGGGTGACGCACAGCCAGTGGGTGCCCACCCACTTCATCCGGATGCTCAAGCTGCCGCCGCAGGTCCGCGCCCGTTACGACCTGTCGACGCTGCGCTGCGCCGTGCACGCCGCCGCGCCCTGCCCCGTCCCGGTCAAGGAACAGATGATCGAGTGGTGGGGCCCGATCCTGCACGAGTACTACGCCGGGACCGAGGGCAACTGCTTCGTCTACGCCAACTCCCAGGACTGGCTCGCCCACAAGGGGACGGTCGGAAGACCCCTTCTGGGAGAGATCCATGTCTGCGACGAGAACGGCGACGAGGTGCCGCCCGGCACGCCCGGCACCCTCTACTTCGGCGCCGGCCCCGAGTTCGAGTACCACGGCGACGCCGACAAGACCGCCGCGTCCCGCGACCCGAGGGGGCGCGGCTGGACGACGCTCGGCGACGTCGGCTACGTGGACGACGACGGCTTCCTCTACCTGACCGACCGCCGCTCGTACATGATCATCAGCGGCGGGGTGAACATCTACCCGCAGGAGGCCGAGAACGTCCTGGCCGTCCATCCCAAGGTCGCCGACGTGGCGGTCATCGGCGTCCCGGACGCCGAGATGGGCGAGTCCGTCAAGGCCGTCGTGCAGCCGGTGTCCATGGACGACGCGGGCCCCGGCCTGGAGGCCGAGCTGATCGCCTACTGCCGCGACCGCCTGGCCCACTACAAGTGCCCGCGCTCGGTCGACTTCCGCGCCGAACTGCCCCGCCATGCCACCGGCAAGCTCTACAAGCGCCTGCTCAAGGAGGAATACTGGAAGGACTCCGACTCCCGGCCGCGCCCCTGAACCGCGACCCTCGTGTCCCGCGCCGAAGCCGCCCGCGCCGAGCGCTGACCATGGAGATCGCGGTCTTGCGCCCGGTGTCGTGCCGCGTTCGCCCCTCGCGGCGGGCTGAGGGGGGCTCAGAGCGGCGAACGCCCCGCCCCGAAGGTCGCAGGACCTCGGGACGGGGCGTTCGGCTGTGAGGGGTGCTCAGTGCATCGGCATGGGAGCGTCGACGGCGCCGTCCGGCTTCTTGCGCGGCAGCAGCAGCGCGGGGATGAAGGCCAGCACCAGCAGCGCCAGCGACCACCAGTAGGTGGTCTGGAAGGCGTCGGCCATCTTGGCGAGGATCGGGGCCATGACCTCGGGCGGCGGCTGCGGCGCCCCGGCGGGGGCCTCGGCCGCGGCGCCGCCGGTGGGCAGCCCGCGGTCCTTGAGCTGGGAGGCCAGCAGGACCGCGATGAACGCGGTGCCGATCGAGCCCGCCACCTGCTGGATGATGTTCAGCGCGGTGCTGGCCCGCGGCACCTCGTCGTGCTGCAGGGTCTGCATGGCGGCCGACATGGTCGGCATCATCGTCAGGCCCATGCCGAGACCCATGACGAACAGCGCGGCGCCCAGCGCCCAGTACGAGGCGTCGGCGGTGAGCTGCGAGGCGAAGCCCGCGACGCCCAGCACCACGACGGTGAGGCCGATCCACACGACCCGCCCGGGACCCACGCGGTCGGTGAGCTTGCCGCCGATCGGCATCGTCACCATGGCGCCCAGGCCCTGCGGGGCCAGCAGCAGGCCCGCGGCGAACGCGCTCTCGCCGCGCACCGACTGGTAGTACAGCGGCAGGATCAGCATGGCGCCGAAGAAGGCGCAGGCGAACAGCACGAGCGTGCCGGACGCGGTGGCCACCGAACGGCGCCGGAACAGCCGCAGGTCGATCAGCGGGTTGCCGTTGTGGCGGCCCAGCGCGTGGAAGACGAAGCCGAGCGTCAGCACCGCCCCGACGACGGTGGGGATCAGCACGCCCGGACGGCCGAAGTCGGACTTCTCCGCGCCGGTGGCCAGCCCGTAGATCAGCGCGGCCAGACCCGGCGACAGCAGCAGCAGCCCGAGGAAGTCCAGCCGCTCGGCGGGACGCGGCTCGTCGCGCTTGAGGATGCGCGCGGCCATGATCAGCGCCACCGCGCCGATCGGCACGTTGATGTAGAAGATCCAGCGCCAGGAGACGTCGTCGACCAGCCAGCCGCCCAGAATGGGGCCGGTGATCGGGCCGAGCAGCATCGGGATGCCGACGATGCTCATCACCTGGCCGACCCGCTGCGGGCCGGCGGCCTGGGTGAGGATCGTCATGCCGGCGGGCATGATCATGCCGCCGCCCAGGCCCTGCAGCACCCGGAAGGCGATCAGGGACTCGGCGCTCCAGGCCGTGCCCGCCAGCGCCGACCCGCCGACGAACAGCGCGATCGACAGCATGTACAGGCGCTTGGTGCCGAACCGAGCCGAGGCCCAGCCGGTCACCGGGATGACCGTGGCCAGCGCGAGCGTGTAGCCGGTGGCCACCCACTGGATGGTGGCGAGCGGCGAGTCGAAGTCCTCGGACAGATGTTTGAGCGCGACGTTGACGACGGTCACGTCCAGGATGGACATGATCGCGCCGAGGACGACGACCATGGCCACCGCGAGCACGCCGCGGTCGAGCCCTCCAGCGGACGCCGAGTCCGGCGGATCGGCCTTCGTCTGCGAAGACGCGGGAGCGGTCAAGACGGTATTCCAATCATGTGGGCCCGGGCATGCGGGCACGAGGGGATCATGACGGGGCTGGGGATGCCGCAGCAAAATACTGCAGCGACTGACACTTTCGCGAACGATTAAACCCCCGCCTGTCCGGGAGTATTCCGTCGGGGTCTGACATTTCTGTGCACGTCGGCCATCTCCTCCCGCAACGCGCCGTGACCTGCGCCGCCATGCGGATGTGACATAGCCGACACCCCCCTCAGGCTCCTCGGACACCGGTACGGACCCGCCGCGAAGCGAGAACTCATCGGTGCCGCCTGAGGGGGTGGTGGCGGGGCGGTGACCCGTGGTCAGCGGCCGGTGTGCGGCGCGAGCGGCAGGGGCCCGCCGGTGAGGAACGAGGTGACCGCCGCGCGGTAGAGCGCGGGCTGCTCGGCCTCGATGACGTGGCCCGCGCCGCGCACGTACAGCAGCTTCGCGCCGGGCAGGGTGTCCCGGTACTCGCGGGCGATCTCCCACCTCTTGTAGTCGCACTCGCCGCGCAGGACCAGCACCGGCGTGGGGTCGCGGCGCAGGGCGGGCCGGGGGTCGGGGACGGTGAGCGCGTCGGCCGAGGTCATCTGGTTGGCGTAGAAGCCGGAGCGGGACGACGGTTCGGTGAAGGGACGCCCGGGGTGGCACGTCGCGGCCGATCCGACCGTGGCCAGCAGCCGGTCGAACAGCGGGTCGATCTCCTCGTCCGGCAGCAGCGCGTGCGCGGCGCGCGGGTTCGCCTCCACGAGCAGCGACCACGCCATGAGCTTCGGACGGGCCTCCAGCGCGTCCATCGCGGCGCGCTGGGCCGGGGTCAGCCGGTCCCACAGCTCGCCCTCGCCGGTCTTCTCCCACTCCGGCGCCCACAGCGCGCCGGGGGAGACGAACACCGACCGGGCGACGCGACCGGGATGCCCGGCCATGTAGGCGGCGCCGAGCGTGGCGCCCCACGAACCGCCCACCAGGATCATCCGCCGCGCGCCGATCCGCCGCCGGATCGCCTCCAGGTCCGCGATGCGGCGGTCCCCGCTGCCCGCGCCGCGGCCCGCCGGCCGCCTGCGGCCGGACCGCGGCGCCGACCGCAGGTGGCGCTGGGTCGCGGTCGACGTCCTGGTCGCCTACACGTCGGCGACCATCCCGATCGGCGACTCCGACGTCACCGCTTCGGTGTTCCACGGCCCGCCGGTGGTACGGGTCGCCGCGGTCGTCTGGTTCGCTGCGATCGCCGGCCGCAGGTTCGCCCAGCCGGCCTCGACCAGGTCCTCGGGCTGCTCGGCGACGCGGGCCCGCCCCCCGGCCTGGCGGACTCGCTGCGGCGCCTCGTCGACGGGCTGCCCGGCGGGCTGACGGCCGAGCTGTCGGTCGACGGCGACGTCGCGGGGCTCGCCGAGCCCGTCCGGCGCGCCGTCTACCGCGCCGCGCAGGAGGCGCTGACCAACGTCGTCCGGCACGCGTCCGCCGCGACCGTGCGGATCAGCCTGTCCCGCGACGGGGAGGACGTCGTGCTGGCGGTGACCGACGACGGAACCGCCGCCCCGCCGACCGGCGGGCCGCACGTCCCCGGACGCGGCCTGACCGGCATGCGCGACCGCGTGGAACGGCTCGGCGGGACGTGCCGGGCGGGGCCGGCGGCGGGCGGCGGCTGGCGGGTCGACGTCCGCGTCCCCGCCCCGTCCGAGGGGCGTGCCGCGTGATCAGGGTCCTGCTCGCCGACGACGAGGAGCTCATGCGCGGCGGGCTGCGGATGATGCTGCAGACCCAGCCCGACATCACCGTCGCGGGCGAGGCGTCCGACGGCACCCGGGCCGTGCGGATGGCGCGGGACCTGGCGCCCGACGTGGTGCTGATGGACGTGCGCATGCCGATCATGGACGGCGTGACCGCCACCCGGGAGATCACCGCGCGGGGGCCGCGGCCGCACGTCCTGGTGCTGACCACCTTCGAGCTGGACGAGTACGTCTTCGCCGCCGTCCGCGCCGGGGCCAGCGGGTTCCTGCTCAAGCGCTCCCCGCCGGAGACGCTGATCGAGGGCGTCCGGACGGTCGCGGCGGGGGAGGGGCTGCTCGGCCCGTCGGTGACCCGGCGGCTGCTGGACGAGTTCGCCCGCACGTCCCTGGCTCCGCCGGACGCGCACACCAGGCGGCGCCTGGACCGGCTCACCGACCGCGAGCGCCAGGTGCTGCTGCTGGTCGCCCGCGGCCTGTCCAACGGCGAGATCTCCCGCGCCCTGCACGTCGGCGAGGCCACGACCAAGACGCACGTCAAACGCATCCTCGCCAAGCTGGACCTGCGCGACCGCATCCAGGCCGTCGTGTTCGCCTACGACCACGGGCTGGTGCGGCCCGACCCGTCCCGGGGCGACTGAGCCGCTCCAGCGGCGCGGACGCGGCGGCCCGCCGGGCCGCGCACGGCCGCGCCGTCCGGCAGTCGCGGGTGAGCGCGTCGAGGGTGGACGTGACGGCGACGCTGGTACGGGAGGGCTTCCTGTCGTGGGGGGTGCCCGTTACAGGGAGCGGACCGGAGCGGGCACGTCCGCGGAGGGGTCGGCGGCGGTGGCGACGGCCCAGAACAGCAGCGCGACCCCGACCGCTCCCGGGTCGGGCTCTCCCTTGACGCGGTCGCCGATGTAACTGGCCCGGCCCATGCGGGCGCGCAGCTCCGCGGTGCGGGCGGCGCCGTCGGCGGCGGCCCGCGCGGCGGCGGCGAACGCGTCGTCCCCGCCCTCGCGCAGCGCGTCGACGGCGGGCGCCAGGGCGTCCACCAGCGTGCGGTCGCCGACCTTCGCCTCGCCGACGCGCTGGATGGCGGCCAGCCCGGCCGCGGCGCCCTCCGCCCAGGCCGCCACGCCCGCGCCGGACTCCAGCGCGCGGGCGATCTCGGTGAACAGCAGGCCGAGCAGCGGGCCGCTGGTGCCGCCGACCTCGTCCAGGAACACCGTGCCGAGCACGGTGAACGCCGACCCGCCGGACCGTTCGAACGCGGCGACCGCGTCGCGCAGCCCGCCCCGCAGGTTGTCGCCGAAGTCGCCGTCGCCGCTGTGCCGGTCGAGCGCGGTGAGCTCGGCGTGCGCGTCCTCGGCCGCGGCGGCGTAGCGGCGCAGCACGGCCTCCTGGTCGACGTCGGTGGCGGGCATCAGACGGTCTCCTCGGTGGTCGGGCGGGGGAAGGCGGGCGTGATGGCGGGGGCGGCCCACCAGGTCTTCCACTCGGGCCGCATCCGGGTCAGCGTGATGGAGAACCCGGCCATGTCCAGGGCGGGGACGAACGTGCCGACCAGCGAACCGGTCAGCGCGATCCCGCGCCGCTCCAGGCCGCCGGCGACCAGCTCGTGCAGCCCGTACAGCTCCAGCAGCGTGGTGCCGCCCAGGCCGTTGACGACGGCGACGACCTCGTCCGGCCCCGCCGGGAGGCCCGCGATCACCTCGTCCAGCATCCGGGCCACCAGCTCCTCGGTGGACGGCCGGGGGATCGACCGGGCGGCGCGCTCGCCGTGGATGCCGACCCCGTACTCCAGCTCGCCCTCGGCCAGCTCGAACGACGGCCTGCCGGTGTGCATGGAGGTCTGCGCCCGGGACGCCACGGCCAGGCTGCGGGACGCGCCGGCGAAGGCCGCGCCCAGCTCGGCCAGCTCGTCGATGCCGAGCCCGTCGTCGGCGGCGGCGCCGAGGAGCTTCTCCACCACGACGGTGGCGCCGGTGCCGCGCCGTCCGGTCGCGGTCTCGGCGGACTCGGTGGCCAGGTCGTCGTCCACCAGCACGCGGCGGACCTCGACGCCCTCCAGCCGAAGCCGCTCGGCGGCGATGCCGAAGTTGATGCGGTCGCCGGTGTAGTTCTTCACCACGTGGATCACGCCGCCGGGCCCGGCCGCCTTCCGGCTGGCCTCCAGGATCTGCCGGTTGTGCGGGGAGGCGAACACCTTGCCGGGCGCGACCGCGTCGAGCATGCCGAGGCCGAGGAACCCGGCGTGCATCGGCTCGTGACCGGACCCGCCGCCCGACACCAGTCCCACGCGCCGGCCCGGCGCGCGGTGCCGCGCGACCAGGTGGGCGGGGTCCTCGTGCAGCTCGACGAGGTCGGCGTGGGCCCGTGCGAAGCCGCGCAGCGCGGGCGGGACGGGATCGCCGTCGGAGGGATGGAAGGGCGTGCTGGACGTCACGGTGCGGTCTCCCCGGGGGCAGGTGGTGCACGTTCTACGTGACCACTAATATATCAGACACCACATGTCAAATAATGGGCCTGCTCGGCCGTCGCCGCGACCGGGCGGCTAACCTGATGGATCAGACATCTCACACCAGCAGGGAGTCAGCCGTGGCCCCGCGTCCATCCGACACGCAGTCGCTGGTCGTCGAGTCCATCGCCGGTCAGCTCTACCGGATCCTCTGCGACCGGATCATCACCGGCGTGTACGCGCCCGGCTCCCGGCTGGATCCGCAGGCGGTGGCCGACGAGTTCGGCGTGTCCCGCACCCCGGTACGGGACGCGCTGGCCCGCCTGGAACACGACCAGCTCATCGAGACCCGCCCCCGCTCGGGCACGTTCGTGGCCCGGCCCGGCGTCAACGACGTCCACGAGGTCTGCCAGCTGCGCAAGGGCATCGAGTGGGTGGCCACCGGCATCGCCGCCACCCGCATGCCCGCCGGCCAGATCGCCGACCTGCGCGCCGAGGCCGTCGAGGCGGCCGAGGCGGTCGGCAAGGGCGACTTCGACCCGTTCTTCGCCAGCGCCATGCGGATCCACCGCGAGATCGTGGCCGCCACCGGCAACGAGCGCCTGGTCCGCGCCCGCGCCTCGGTCGAGCCGTTCGTCGCCTGGCTGCGCGTCCTCGGCGCGACCGGGCCCCGGCGCGCCGAGGGATCCACCCGCCGCCACCTGCAGATCCTCGACGCCATGGCCGCCCGCGACGTCGCCGCCGCCCAGGAGGCCGCCGCCGTCCACCTGGACGAGGTCGAGGAGTGGACGGTCGCCGACATGGAATCCCAGGCCATCTCCCTCTGACCGCCCGTCCGCCCGCGCGGCGCGCCGCGCGCCCGGCCCGCTCTGCGGCCTCCGCCTGACGCGCGGACTGCCCCTCTGTCGCCGGCGGCGGTTTCCGGCCCTGCAACGCCCTGACCCGCGGCGGACCTCCCAGCGCGACGTCTGTGCATTCAGGCGCGGCTCACTGACTGTCGCGTGCTTTCGGTCCGGTGCGCCCGCAGGAGCGGAGAGGCGGCCAGATCAGAGGGTCTTGAGTCGACGCCCCAGTGCCTTCGCGCCGCGGACGTCCTGCCCCGGAGTGATGTAAACGGTGAGCTTACGGTTCCCAGCCAGCGGCGAAAGGTCGGTCCCGGGTGCGATTCCTTTGATGTGAAGCCTGGAGAGATTCGGAAGAGACGCCAGGGGAGTCAGGTCGGTCACCTTGTGGCAGTGCTCCAACCACAGGACGCTGAGGTTGGTGAGTCCCGCCAGCGGGGACAGATCGTGGACATTCGTCCCCTCTAGATCGAGTCTGTCGAGCGTGGTGAAAGCGGAGAGGGGAGACAGGTCCTTCACCTCTGTGCAGCGGTACAGGCTGAGATGTCGCAGTGGAAGGCCGTCGAGTTCCGCAAGGTCGTTCACCCACGAGCATTCCCCCACGTACAAAGAGCGGACATGTGGCGCCGTTGTGGCGACCTCGGAGAGGCCCTTGGTGAGCCCGGTGCCGTTGAGACCGAGGGCGACCACCTTGTCCAACGGGGGCAGCACTTCCAGGGTCGTCAGTCGGCGGCCGCCCGCCAAGGAGAGTTCTCGCAGGTCGGTGTGGCGCTCCAGGGGGGAGAAGTCGTCGATCTCCGAGCACTTTCCCAGCCAGATTCTCTCCAGCGGCGGCATCGCGCTCAGGAAACGGAGATCGGGCAGTCCGGGTGACGTCAGCGTGAGATCCCGGAGGGCCGGCAGTTCGGATAGACGGGACAAATCCGTTCCCGGTCGGCGGAACCAGAGGTTGAGCGTTCTCAGCGAATGGGCGTGGCCATCAAGGAAGCCGAAGTCGGGCACCTCCTCCACGTTGACGTAGAGCTGGGCGAGCGGAGCGATAATGCCCAGGGTGGCCAATCGCCTGGCCGAGTTCACCCGGTAGAGCTCTCCACCGGGGGGCATATGGGCCAGTACGCGTTCGGCGTACTCGGCCACGTCGAAGTAGTCCCAGGACTCGTTGAGTTCGACCTGCACCCGGGTACGTTGATCGGTTGCGTATCTCGCCAGGACGTCCAGGGCTTCCGGGCCGTTGATGAGGGCGGCGGCGCGGACGGTGGCCCTGGCGGAGGCTTCGGAGAGGCCGTCCAGGGTCTCGGGGAGGCGGGCGAGGACGGGTTCGCCGGCCGTGGCGAGGGAGCGGGCGGCGGCCAGGTTGCGGGGCGGGACGAGGGCGTCGATGCAGCGGTCGAGCGCGGCGCGCAGGTCGTCGGGGACCGAGGGAAGCGTCTCCAGGCACGACACGGCCAGCAGTTTCAGGAAGCGGGCGCGTCGCGGCTCGGCCTCGACGCGTTCGAGGATGCCGCCGATCAGTTCGCGGCGCAGCGGCTCGTTGGCGTGTCCGGCGGCCATGATGACGGTTTCGCGCCACTGGTCGCGGTGGGCGTTGCGGATCAGCAGGTCCATGTCGCCGAGGTCGGCGGCCTGCTTGGCGGTGAGGTACTCCTGAACGGTGCGGTGCACGAAGTCGATCCGGCCCGGAACCGGTTCGCGCAGGACGCCGCTTCGCTGGAGGAGCAGATCGAGGACGTCGGCGGCCTGCGCCCGCACGCGCGGCATCGTCCGCAGCCGTTCGGCGATGACGCGTTCGACCATCGGCTTCGGCAGCTCGACGCGCCCGCTGGTCGACAGGTGCCAGGCCAGTTCCTGCAGGATGCGGATCTTCTGGTCGCGTTCGAGGTCGATGGTCTGGGCGCTCGGGATGCCGCGCTTGGCGTCGCGGGTCTCCAGCAGGAGGTCGAGCGCCGCCGCGTACAGCCCCATCCGGTCGCGGGGAAGTGTCTCGCGGTCGAGGTTGAGCGCGCACAGCATCGCGGCCAGCAGGGGACTGGAACCGAGTGTGCGAAGGTGCGGGGCCGCTTCGAGACGGGCGAGCAGCCGCGCCTCGTAGCCCGGCAGGCGCTCCGGCTCACAGGGCAGGTCGGCGCAGTGGCGGACGGCGTCGTGCCAGTGCTCGATCAGGGCCCGCAGGTCGGCGGGGCCGAGCGGCTCCATGAACGCGGTCGCGAACCCCTCGGCGCGCAGCCATGCGGAACCGGCCGCCGCCGGGCGGGACGTGACCACCACCCGCACGCCCGGGAACTGGCCGACCAGATCGCGCAGCCACTGCCGCACGTCGTGACGCTGGTTCGCGGTGACCTCGTCCACCCCGTCCACCAGCAGCAGGGCCCGGCCCGACAGCAGCCGCCGGTGCACCCAGCCGCGCGGCATCAGCCCGGCCAGATGACCGGCGACGCCGTCCACGAACTCCTCCGGCCGGGGCAGGCGCGCACCCGAATAGCTGCGCAGCTTGATGAGGAACGGGACGCAGCCGTTCCAGGACGCCAGGTCGCCGGAGAACTCGCCGCGTGCGGCGGTGACGGCGAGCCAGCGCAGCAGCGTGCTCTTCCCGCCGCCCGCCTCCCCGCGGACGAGCATCAGGCGGTGCTCGCCCAGCGCCGATTCGACGCGGACGGCACCGGCCTCCCGGTCGTCGATCCGCCACTCGCTCACCGGCACCGCGCCATGGTCGGCCTTGCGCCGGTCCGCGTTGTCCTCCCGCAGGACGTTCAGGCTGATGTACGCGATGCTCAGCTTCGTCTGCGGGCGGCTGAAACGCTCGAAACGGACACCGAACAGCTCCAGCGTGTCCAGGCTCTCGCTGATCGAGGCCAGGTAGCGGCGCGTGAACTCCTCGTCGTCGGACTCGCCCTCCGGCGCGACGAGGGAGCGTGCGGGAAGCCGGGCCAGGACGGCGGTCACCTGGTCGGCCAGCCCGGAGAGCCTTGCCAGCGTCTCGGCCGACGCGCGCGGCCCGAACTGCGGCAGGTGGACGATGATGCGCGCCAGGCAGTCGCAGCACTCGTCCAGCACCACCTCGTACAGGCGGGCGCCCGCCTCGCCGAGCTGGAACCCGGCCTGTCGGGCGGGCAGCGTGGCGCGCAACGCGCGGGCGAGCCGCACCGGATCGGCGTCGACGGACAGCAGCGCCTCGTCCGACAGGTCGGCGCGCTCCAGCGTCAGCACCACCTGGTGCAGGACCGCCTCCCGGTCGCCGTCGGTGAGGCCGCCGAACTCCTGGCGGCAGTACGTCATCAGCCGTTCGCCGACCGAGTCGGCGATCTCCTCGAACTGTCGCCGCGCCCGGCGCCGCCGGATCTCGTCGGGAAAACCGAGCCTGATCAGATCGACCAGGTCCTGCCCCTGCGCCTTGCGGTCGGCGCGTCCGGCCACCAGGCGCCCCACGGCGAGCTGCACCACCGACCTGCCGACGCCCAGCGCGACCCCTTCGACGGACACGGCACCCCCAATTCACTTGAAGGCACCAGTATCCCGGCAACCCGCCGCGATCGAGAGCCACTTCGCCCGTCACCGTTCCGCCCGATTCGTGTCCGGCCGGGCGCCCGGCGGCCGGTGCGGTGGGGGAGGCCGCCGGTGTTCTAGGCGTCCCCGTCGTGTTCTCGGGGCGGGGCGGCGTTCGTCTTCGCGTCCTGGGGCGGGACCTCGGCGGCCGCCTGTGCCGTGGACGAGGCGTGCAGCGGCAGGCGCAGCACCATGCGGGTTCCGCTCGCGGTGTCGGCGATGTTCAGGGAACCGCCGTGGGCGCGGGCGATCTCACGGGCGATCGGCAGGCCCAGGCCCGTGCCCGCGGGATCGCGGTGGCGGGCGTCGTGGCGCCGGTAGAAGCGGCGGAAGACCTCCTCGCGTTCCGGCGCGGGGATCCCCGGCCCGTCATCGCTGACCTGCAGGACGGCATGGTCGCCGTCGGCGGCGACCGTCACCTCGACCCGGGAGCCGGCGTGGCGTTCGGCGTTGGCCATCAGGTTGCCCAGCAGGCGGGCCAGCCGGACCGAGGAGCCGTTCACCACGACTCCGGGCTGCAGGCGGACGTTGAGGACGATCACGGGCGTGCGGTGGGCGAGGTCGGTCTCGACCAGGCGGGCCAGGTCGACGGGTTCGGCGGGAAGCTGGACGTCCCCGTCGAGCCGGGCGAGTTCGAGCAGGTCGGCGACGATGTCGCCGAGCCTTTCGACGTCGCGCAGGGCCGCGCGCAGAGCCTCGCGGGGATCGGCCGCGGGGTCGGCGAGGGCCGCCTCCAGCCGCGTCAGCAGGCCGGTGATCGGGGCCCGCAGGTCGTGGGAGGTGTCGCTGACGGCCTGCCGCTGCCGCTCCATCGCCTGCCGCAGCGCCCGGACGGTCCGCCGTTCCTCGGTGTAGGCGTGGCGCAGACCCGCGTTGAGTTCGTGCGGCTCACGGGCCGGGGCCCGCGGTTCGGTCTCGGCCGCCCGCCCGTCCGCGGCCGCCGGGGCGCCGGACCGGGGGGTGATCTCCGCCACGCAGTGGACGATGCCGGTGACCTCGCCGTCCGGGCTGAGCATCGGCGCGTTGAGGGTGCTCCAGTACCGCTCCTGGAGGACTCCCGGCCGTCCGGGGGCCTCCAGGGCGAAGCACCGCGTCGCCATGACGTCGGTCCGTCCCTCGGCCAGCACCCGGTCCAGCGAGGCCCGCAGCTCGCCGGCGCCGTGCCCGGAGGACCCGCCGAGGAAGATCGTGAACAGGCTCCGCCCGACCAGCTCGTCGCGGGAGCGCCCCGACATCCGCTGGTAGGCGCGGTTCACGGTGACGAACACCGCGTCGGGCGACAGCACGGCGGCGGGGACGGGGAGCACGTCGAACAGCTGCGCGGGATCCGGGGCGGCCGTCATCGTCGATCACAGGTGGTGAGGGAGGAGGAGCTCGGCGGGGAAGGGGGCGAAGTAGGTCTGCCGGGACAGGAAGCCGAGCTCTTCGCCCGCCGCGTGGTGGCGCAGCAGGGCGGTCGGGACGACGCGCGCCTCACCGCGGCGGTACGAGTCGATCGCGGTGAGGATGTCGTGGCGGCGTGTGGGGTCGAGGCGGTCGCTGAGGAAGCCCAGCAGGTGCAGGAGCGCGTTGACGTGGCGGCCGGGGGTGGTGCGGGCGGCGAGCGCGGTGGTAAACGCGCGGCGGTACTCGGCCTCCAGTTCGGTGGGGTCGCGGGCCCCGGCCTGCGCGACGATCCGTCCCGTCTGGCGGTAGGCGGCGGGGTCGTGCGCGAGGAACTGCATCTTGTGCCTGCTGTGGAAGGCCACGAGGTCGCGGGCGCGCCAGTCGCCGGCGAAGAACTCACGCAGCCGGGCCTGGGCGAAGACGCGTTCGAGGAAGTGCTCGCGCAGCAGCGGGTCGTTGAGCCGGCCGTCCTCCTCGGCGGGCAGGCCCGGGAGCGCCTCGGCGACGAGGGCGGCGAACAGGCCGCGGCCGCGGCGGTCCGCCGGCCAGCCGCCGGGGGGTTCTCCCGGACGGCCGGGCGCGTAGCGCGGCAGCCCGAACAGCCCGCAGCTGGGGGAACGCGACTTGAGCACGTAGCCGTCGAGCCGGTCCAGCTCGGGAACGCGGTCGCGCGCGAGCCGCACCATGGCCGCGGTGTGGTCGGCGGTCCCGTCCCTGGCGACGAGCGCGCCGTCCGTGCGCAGGCGCACCGGGGCGCGCGGCGCGCCCAGGCCGATCTCCATCTCCGGGCAGATTGGTACCCAGTCGACGTGGAGGGACAGCGGGCCGGTGAGGAACCGGTCGCGGCTGTCGCCGCCGTTGTAACGGACGGCGGCGCCGAGCAGGCAGCCGGACACCGCGAGCCGTGGCCGCGGCTGTGCCGGCACGCTCTCGCGCCGTTGGGCGGCGTCCGTGTCGCAGGACGTCCGTGCTGCCGGGAACATGGGCACCATCTCCGACGAATCGCTTCAAAACTTGTTCATAGTCGGAGGGGCGCCCCGCAAACAACCGCAAATCGGTAAAAGGCGTACAAAACCGGATCAGTAGGACGTTGCGGTGAGTTCGGCGACCGCCTCGGCGAGGGTGGTCACGAACCCGACGGTGCGCGGCAACCGGTGCCGCGCCCAGCCCGGACCGCCCGCCAGGGCCCGCAGCGGCGGACGCGTCCTCGGCAGGTCCGCCAGCCAGGCGGGGTCCCCGGTCGCGCGGGTCTGCGACCAGACGAACACCGCGTGCGGGCCCACCCGGTCGATCGCGGCGTACAGCGCCGCCGCCGGTACGCGCGCGCCGAGCGCGACGGCCGGGGCGCCCGCCTCGGCGAGCGCGGCGGCCAGCGCGTGCACCGGCAGGCTGTGCTGCTCGTCGGGGGCGCACGCGAGCAGGGCGGCGCGGCCGTCGGGCGGCCGCCGCGCGGGCACCTCGGCCAGGCAGCGCAGCACCACCTCCGACAGCAGGTGCTCCATCTCCACGCAGGCGCCGGTCGCCGCGTGCTTGCGGCCGATCCCGACCAGGACCGGGACGAGCAGCTCGTCCCACGCGCGCACCACACCGTCCCGGCGCAACGCGGACCGGACGGCGGCGCTCATCGCGCCCTCGTCCATCGCCGTCACCGCCCGCGCCAGGCCCCGCACCCGCGCGGTCCGCTCGCCGCCGCGTTCGGCGGGCGCTCCCGTCCCCGTCAGCGGCAGGCGGTGGCCGCCCGCGCCGTGCGCGCGCGGCGGCGCTGGCTCACCGGGAGGCGCCCCCAGGGCGGCCCGCGCGGCCTCACCCGGCGGGGCGCCGGCCAGGATCAGCCGCCGCATGACCTCCAGCCGTGCCAGGTCCGCCGGCGTGTAGCGCCGGTGACCGCCCGGGCTGCGTCCGCTGGGACCGATGCCGTAGCGGCGGTCCCAGGTGCGCAGGGTGGAGGCGGCCACGCCCAGGCGCCGTGCCACCGCGCCCACGCCGAGGCCGGCCTCCCGTGCCGTAGGCTCGCCCATGCTTCACCCCCCATGCGGCCCTGGACCGGAGAACGTGACTGCACCGGGGTCCTCTGACACATCCTGCCTGGTCGCGGCGCGTGGAAAGACCGAACGGGGCCGCCGGGCGTCAGGCGGCGGGCGGCAGGCCCAGGGAGCGGGCGATGAGCATGCGCTGGACCTCGGAGGTGCCCTCGCCCACTTCGAGGATCTTCGCGTCCCGGTAGAAGCGGCCCACGGCGTACTCGTTCATGAAGCCGTAGCCGCCGAAGATCTGGGTGGCGTCGCGCGCGTTGTCCATGGCGGCGTTGGAGGCGACCAGCTTGGCGATGGACGCCTCCTTCTTGAACGGCCGCCCCGCCAGCATGCGGGCCGCGGCGGCGTAGTAGGCCAGGCGGGCGGTGTGCGCGCGGGTCTCCATGTCGGCGATCTTGAACTGGACGGCCTGGTAGCGGCCGATCTCACGGCCGAAGGCGACGCGTTCGCGGACGTAGCGCAGGCACTCGTCCACGCAGCCCTGGGCCAGGCCGACCGACAGCGCGGCGATGGCGATGCGGCCCTCGTCCAGGATGCGCAGGAACTGGGCGTAGCCGCGGCCGCGCTCGCCGACCAGGTTCTCGGCGGGCACCCGGACGTCGTCGAACGCCAGTTCGCGGGTGTCGGACGCCGACCAGCCGACCTTGGAGTACTTGCGGCCGACGGTGAAGCCGGGCGTGCCGTTCGGGACGATGATCGTCGAGATCTCGTTCTCGCCGGTCAGCGCGGTGACGGTGACGAACGCGGTGATGTCGGTGCCGGAGTTGGTGATGAACGACTTGGACCCGTTGAGCACCCAGTGGTCGCCGTCCAGGCGGGCGGTGGTGCGCATGCCGCCGGGGACGTCGGAGCCGCCGCCCGGTTCGGTCAGCCCGAAGGCCGCGAGCTTCTCGCCGGACGTCAGCACCGGCAGCCACCGCTCCTTCTGCGCCTGGGAGCCGAAACGGTAGATGGGCATGGCGCCCAGGGACACCCCGGCCTCCAGGGTGATGGCCACCGAGGAGTCGACGCGGGCCAGTTCCTCAAGGGCGAGGCAGAGGGTGAAGTAGTCGCCGCCCATGCCGCCGTACTCCTCGGGGAACGGCAGGCCGAACAGGCCCATCTTGCCCATCGCGGCGACGATCTCGTACGGGAACTCGCCCCGCTCGTACAGGTCGCCGATCACCGGCGCGACGGACTCGCGGGCGAACCGCTCGACGGTGCGGCGCAGTTCCTCCTGCTCGTCGGTGAGCGTGAAGTCGATCATTACTGCTCCTTGGGTGACAGGGCCTCGACGACGCGGGAGGGACTGGGACGGCCGAGGCGCTCGGCCATCCAGCGGCTGGTGGCGGCGAGGGCGTCCAGGTCGACGCCGGTGTCGATGCCGAGGCCGTGCAGCATCCACACCAGGTCCTCGGTGGCCAGGTTGCCGGTGGCGCTCTCGGCGAACGGGCAGCCGCCGATGCCGCCGGCGGAGGCGTCCACCGTGGTGACACCGGCCCGCAGGGCGGCCAGCGTGTTGGCCAGGGCCTGGCCGTAGGTGTCATGGAAGTGCACCGCGAGCCGGTCGACGCCGATCCCCGCGGCGACCAGGGCCTCGATCAGCGCGGTGACCTGGCCGGGCGTGCCGACGCCGATGGTGTCGCCGATGCTGAGCTGCGCGCAGCCGAGGTCCATCATGCGGGTCGCGACGCGCACCACCTGGTCGATCGGCACGTCGCCCTCCCACGGGTCGCCGCACGCCATCGACACGTAGGCGCGCACCCACAGGCCCTCGGCGAGGGCGCGCTCGACGACGGGCGCGAACATCGCGATCGACTCGTCGACGGTGCGGTTGAGGTTGCGCCGGGCGAACGACTCGGTGGCGCTGCCGAAGATCGCTATCTCGGTGACACCGTTGCGCAGCGCCCGCTCCAGGCCCCGCTCGTTGGGCACCAGGACGGGGCGGCGCACCCCGGGGGACGGGGGCAGGGCGCCCAGCAGCTCCTCGGCGTCGGCCAGCTGCGGCACCCACTTGGGGTGGACGAAGCTGGTCGTCTCGATCGTGCGCAGGCCGGCGTCGGCGAGCCGCGTGACGAACTCGGCCTTGACCTCCGCCGGGACGATCGTCTTCTCGTTCTGCAGCCCGTCGCGCGGTCCGACCTCGTAGATCGTGACCCGGTCGGGCAGGCCGTCCAGCGGCACCCGCATCGTCATGCCTCCTCGATGACGGCCAGCACCGCGTCCAAGGCGACCTGCGCGCCCGCGCGGACCGGCAGGTTCGTCACCGTGCCGGCGACCGGCGCGGTCACGGTGTGCTCCATCTTCATCGCCTCCACCACCAGCAGCGGCTGGCCCGCGTCGACCCGCTCGCCCTCGCTCGCCTTGACGGCCAGGACGGTGCCGGGCATCGGGCTGCGGACGACGCCGTCCCCGGCCGCCGACGCGCCGCTCCCGGCCTCGGCGCGCACGTGCTCGGTCAGCGCCCACGCGTGCCCGTCGCGGCCCAGCCAGAGCGTGTCGCCGTCACGGGCGTGCCGGTACGTCAGCGTGCGGTCGCCGTAGGCGAGCGTCAGCGTCCGGCCGTCGCGTTTCAGGGACGCGCGGACGGGCGCGGCCTCGTCGATCGAGACGAGTGCGTCATGGGCGCGGCCCTGGACGCGCACCTCCACGGGGTCGCCGCCGGACGGGGTGATGATCCACGGGGTCCAGGCGGGGGCGCCGGGACGCCAGCCGTCCGGGATCGCCCACGGGTCGGCGTCGTCGCGCGGTTCCAGGGCGAGCATGCGTTCCAGCGCGGCGGCGGCCAGGACCTCGCCGGGAACGGAGCCGCCCGCCGTCAGGTCGGTCAGCGAACGTTCGACCAGTCCCGTGTCGAGGCGGCCCGCCGCCACGTCCGGGTGCCTGAGCAGCGCCCGCAGGAACGCCACGTTGGTGGGGACGCCGAGCAGCGTGTACGACGCGAGGGCGCGGTCCAGGCCCTGCAGGGCGGCGGCGCGGTCGGCGCCCCAGGCGATCACCTTGGCGAGCATCGGGTCGTACGAGCCGCCGACCTCGTCGCCCTCCTCCAGGCCCGAGTCGACGCGCGTGCCCGACGGCTCGTCCAGGAGCAGCACCCGGCCGCCCGTGGGCAGGAAGCCGCGCGCCGGGTCCTCGGCGTAGACGCGCGCCTCGACGGCGTGTCCGTTCAGGCTCACGTCGTCCTGGGTGAGGGGGAGCGGCTCCCCGGCGGCGACGCGCAGCTGCAGTTCCACCAGGTCGAGGCCGGTGACCAGTTCGGTGACGGGGTGCTCGACCTGCAGGCGGGTGTTCATCTCCATGAAGAAGAACTCGCCGGGACGGTCGGCCGACACGATGTACTCCACCGTCCCGGCGCCGGTGTAGCCGACGGCCTCGGCCGCCGCGACGGCCGCCGCGCCCATGCGTTCGCGGGTGGCCGCGTCCAGCAGCGGGGACGGCGCCTCCTCCACGATCTTCTGGTGCCGGCGTTGCAGGCTGCACTCGCGCTCGCCCAGGTGGACGGCGTTTCCGTGGGCGTCGGCGAACACCTGGATCTCGATGTGCCGGGGGTTGCCGACGAACCGCTCCACCAGGAGGGTGTCGTCGCCGAACGCCGCGCGGGCCTCGCGGCGGGCGGCGGCGATTGCGTCGGGCAGGTCGGGCGCGTCGCGGACGAGCCGCATGCCCTTGCCGCCGCCGCCCGCCGACGGCTTGAGCAGCACGGGCAGGCCCACGTCCAGCGCGGCGTCGACGAGTTCCTCGTCCGACAGGCCCGGCTCGTCCCGGCCCGGCACGACCGGGACCCCCGCCGCCGCGACGGTGCGCTTGGCGCGGATCTTGTCGCCCATCGCCTCGATCGCCGCGGCGGGCGGGCCGACGAACACCAGCCCGGCGGCCGCGCAGGCGCGGGCGAACCCGGCGTTCTCGGCCAGGAAGCCGTACCCGGGATGCACGGCCTCGGCGCCGGCCGCGCGGGCCGCCGCGACCACCGCGTCCACGTCCAGATACGACGGGATGCGCACCGCCTCGTCCGCCTCCCGGACGTGCCGCGCGCCCGCGTCGGCGTCGGTGTGCACGGCGACCGAGCGGACGCCCAGCCGCCGCAGCGTGCGGAACACCCGGACCGCGATCTCGCCGCGGTTGGCCACCAGAACGCTCTCGAACATCACGGCCTCACATCCGGAAGACGCCGTAGCCGACGGGTTCCAGCGGCGCGTTCGCCGCCGCGGACAGCGCGAGGCCCAGCACCCGGCGGGTGTCCAGCGGGTCGATCACGCCGTCGTCCCACAGCCGCGCCGTGGAGTAGTACGGGTTGCCCTGCTCCTCGTACTGCTCGCGGATCGGCGCCTTGAACTTCTCCTCCGCCTCGTCCGGCCACCGCTCGCCGCGCGCCTCCAGCTGGTCGCGGCGGACGGTGGCCAGCACGCTGGCGGCCTGCTCCCCGCCCATCACCGAGATCCGCGCGTTCGGCCACATCCACAGGAAGCGGGGGGAGTACGCCCGGCCGCACATCGCGTAGTTGCCCGCGCCGAACGACCCGCCGATCACGACGGTGAACTTGGGGACGCGGGCGCACGCCACGGCGGTGACCATCTTGGCGCCGTGCTTGGCGATGCCGCCCGACTCGTACTGCCGGCCCACCATGAACCCGGTGATGTTCTGCAGGAACAGCAGCGGCACCGAGCGGCGGTCGCACAGCTCGATGAAGTGCGCGCCCTTGAGCGCCGACTCGCCGAACAGGATGCCGTTGTTGGCCACGACGCCGACCGGATGGCCGTGGACGCGGGCGAAGCCGGTCACCAGCGTGGTGCCGTACTCCTTCTTGAACTCCTGGAACCGGCTGCCGTCCACGATCCGCGCGATCACCTCGCGCACGTCGTAGGGGGTGCGCGGGTCGGGCGGCACGACCCCGTACAGCTCGCCGGGGTCGGCGGCGGGCGGCTCGGGCCGCGTCACGTCCCAGGGGCGCGGCTCGCGCGGGCCGAGCGTCGCCACGATGTCGCGGACGATCGCCAGCGCGTGCGCGTCGTCCTCGGCCAGGTGGTCGGTCACGCCGGAGGTGCGGGCGTGCAGCTCCCCGCCGCCCAGCTCCTCGGCGGTGACGACCTCGCCGGTCGCGGCCTTCACCAGCGGCGGGCCGCCCAGGAAGATCGTGCCCTGGCCGCGGACGATCACCGCCTCGTCGCTCATCGCCGGGACGTACGCGCCGCCCGCGGTGCACGAGCCGAGCACGGCGGCGATCTGCGGGATGCTCCGCGCCGACATGGTCGCCTGGTTGTAGAAGATCCGGCCGAAGTGCTCGCGGTCGGGGAACACCTCGTCCTGGCGGGGCAGGAACGCGCCGCCCGAGTCGACCAGGTAGACGCAGGGCAGCCGGTTGTGCAGCGCCACCTCCTGCGCCCGCAGGTGCTTCTTGACCGTCATCGGGTAGTAGGTGCCGCCCTTGACGGTGGCGTCGTTGGCGACGACCACGCACTCGCGGCCCGAGATCCGCCCGACCCCGGTGATGATTCCCGCGCCGGGAGCCTCGTCGTCGTACATGCCGTGGGCGGCCAGCGGCGACAGTTCCAGGAACGGCGATCCCGGGTCGAGCAGGGCGTCCACCCGGTCGCGCGGCAGCAGCTTGCCGCGCGCCACGTGCCGTTCGCGGGCGCGCTCGGGACCGCCGCGCCCGGCCCGGTCGATGCGGTCGCGCAGCTCGGCAGCCAGCGCCGCGTTGTGCTCGGCGTTGGCCTTGAACGCCGGGTCCGCCGGGTCGGCGCGGGTGGGCAGCACAGGTCCGGCCATCAGTCGCGTCCTCGTCGTGTTAATGACCGTTAACAACGCCGATGTTAATACTCATTAACATCGGACGTCCACCCCCCTACACTTCCCTCATGACCTCGGAACCCGTGCGCCCCGCGGGCGGCCGGGCGACGGTGACCTCCCCGCGCCGGGCGGAGATCCTGGCCGCGGCCGCCGAACTGTTCGCCCGGCGCGGCTTCCACGGCGCCTCCATCGGCGACGTCGGCCGGGCGGTCGGGCTCACCGGCCCCGCCCTCTACCGGCACTTCCGCGGCAAGGAGGCGGTGCTGGCCGAGATGCTGCTCGACATCAGCGAGCGGCTGCGGGCCGAGGGCGCGCGGCGCGCCGCCGACCCCGACCCCGCCCGGGCCCTGGACGCCCTGCTGCGCTGGCACATCGCGTTCGCCCTCGACAACCCGGCGCTGATCACCGTCCACGAACGCGAGCTGGACAACGTGCCCGAGCCGCAGCGCCACCAGATCCGCCGCCTGCAGCGCGCGTACGTGGAGGAGTGGGTCGGCGTGCTGCGCCGCATGCGTCCCGACGCCCCGCCCCCCGAGGACCGCGCACGCGCCGCCGTGCACGCCTGCTTCGGCCTGCTCAACTCCACCCCCTACAGCGCCGCGGCCGTGGACCGCTCCGCGATGGGCGACCTGCTGTACGCGATGGCGCGCGCCGCCCTCCACCAGGTCTCCTAGCGGCCCTGGGAAGTCGTTCCGGTGGGCGTTGAACGGCGCGGGCGGGCGGTGCGTACGACTGGGCATGACGGACCAGAAGGTGGCGCCCCTCGGTAACGGTTCGGCTGACGGTCGTCGCAGGGCGGCGCACGCGTCGACGTCCCCGGACGACGACGCCCGGCCGGAGACGCCGACCGACGTCAAGGTGGCCGGCGCCGACTGGTCCGAACGCGCCGGACGGTCACCCGCGCGGACGGCGGCGCGGGCGGCGAACTCCATCGAGGTGTGGCCGTGCGCCAACTGCGGCAGGCCCGTCCCGCAGCCGGTGCCCGGCACCTGGTCGGTGCGCTACTGCCAGGACGGCGACGGGGCGTGCGCCGCCGAGGCCCGCCGGCGCCGCGAACGCGGCCGCGACACCCCGGGGCTGACCGGGCAGGTCGCCTGGGCCTGGGAGATCGTCGAACGGATGGAGGAGGCCGTCGGGCGGCTGGCCGGTTCGCTGGCCTCCGAGCTGAGCGTCGCCGGGGTGGAACGGCGCATCGCCGACGCCGACGCCGAGGCCGCCGCCCGCATCGCGGTCGCGCAGAAGGAACGCGACGCCTCCCAGCGGCAGGCCGAGGCCGCCTGGCGGCAGGCCGCCGCCGCCCAGGAGCGGATGGAGGCCGCCGAACGCGAGGCCGCCGCCGCCCGCGAGGAGACCGACCGCGTCGCCGCCGAACGCGACGCCGCGCGCCGCGAGGCCGCCGAGGCCCGCGAGGCCGCCGAGCGGTCCGCCGCCGCCGGGCTCGCCGCCGAGCACGAACGCGACCGCGTCGTCGAGCGCGAGAGCGAGCTGCTGGCGGCGCTGGAGTCGGCCCGCGCCGAGCTGGTCACCCTGCACTCGCGGCTGTCGGACTCGGAGACGATCGTGGAGGGCCAGCGGATCGAGGCCGCCGCCGCCCGCCGCGCCGCCGACGACCTGCGCGCCGCCCTCCACGAGGCCGAGACCAAACGCGGGCAGGCCGTGGCCGACCGCGACCAGATGCAGGCGCGCCTGCACGAGTGCGAGCAGCAGAACTGGCAGCTGTCGCGCACCGTCGACGAGCTGCGCGCCGCGCTGACCGCGCTGACCGGCGAACGCGACGCGGCCCGCGCCGAGGCCGAACGCGCCCGCCGCCAGATCGACGCGCTGACCGGCTCCGCCGTCCCGGACGCCCCCGCCGGCCGAACCGCCGGCGGCCGCCCGGTCAACGGCACCCGACCCGCCGCCGAGCCGGAACCGCCCACCGGGCTGCACTCCCTGAACGGATTCCGGCTTCCCCACGCGGGCTGAACGACGAGGAGGAGGTGAGGCCCCTACCGCAGAGCACTGGCCCTGTCAGACCGGCCGCCGCGCCGTACCGGGACGGCGCGGCGGCCGGCCGCCTTGTGCGACCGGCCGCGGTTCAGCCCCGTTCGCGCAGCCGCGCCGTGTAGTCGACGGCCCCCGCGTGCACGGCGGCGTGCACGGCGCGGGCGACGCGCGCCCCCCACGTCGAACGCGGCCCCGCGAACGGTTCCTCACCGCCGGACCCCGGCACCACGGGCGCGGCCACGCAGATCGCGTCCGACGCGGTGCCGGTGCAGGAGTAGCCCGCCTCCAGCAGCGCCTGCGTCTTGGCCTCGGTGGCGGTGACGACCGCGTTGACCAGGGCGGCGTCGCCCAGCGGCACGGGTACCGCGACCACGATGTTGATCGTCCCGGGGACGGTCCCGTCCAGGTGGACGGGCGCCAGTTCGGGGTCGGCGGCGTCCGCGGGCGCGGCCGCCCACGTCGGGACGCGCAGCCCCACCGTCGCGGACACCGCCACGCCCTCGTCCTCGGCCTGGACGGTGCGGCCCACGGGCGCGGCGGTCATCATGGCGACGCCGCGTCCCCGCAACCCGTAGGCGTCCGCCAGCTCACGCAGGTGCGCCTGCGGATCCAGGCGCGCGTACCCGCCGGGCACCTGCGCGTTGAGCACCCACCCGACCGGCCCGATCCCGCCGCCGAGGAGCGCCGAGGAGATCGCCCGCAGGCCCGCCCCCGTCCGCCACACCGTCGCCGCCAGGCGCGCGCCGTCCTCCTCCCGCCAGTGCGTCTCCAGCCTCATCGGTCCTCACCGGAGGAGCGCTCCAGGGACAGCACGGGACGGCCGTCCGGGCCCCGTGCGACGTGCACCCGGGCACCGAAGTGCGCGCCGACCGTCTCGCCGGTGAGCACCTCGCCGGGCGGGCCGGACGCCGCGACCCGGCCGTCCGACAGCAGCACCAGCGCGTCGGCGTACTGCCCGGCCAGCGTCAGGTCGTGGATCGTGGTGAGCACGGTCAGCCCGTCGTCCAGCCGCAGCCGCTCCACCAGGTCCATCACCTGCTGCTGGTGGCCGATGTCCAGCGCGGTCGTCGGCTCGTCCAGCAGCAGCACCGGCGCCTGCTGGGCCAGCGCCCGCGCCAGCACCACCCGCTGCCGCTCCCCGCCCGACAACCGGTCCAGGGGACGCGCCGCCAGGCCGGTCAGGTCGAGCCGTTCCAGCACCTGCGCCGCCACCGCCCGGTCGCGGGCGCTCTCGCGGCCCAGATGCGGGATGTAGGGGGAGCGGCCCAGCAGCGTGTAGTCGAACACCGTCATCCCCGGCGGCAGGTTCGGGTTCTGCGGCGCGTAGGCCACCAGGCGGGCGCGGCGTCGCGGCTTGAGCGACCACGGGTCCGCGCCGGCGACGCTCACCGTGCCGCCGCGCGGCCGCACCAGCCCCAGCACCGCCCGCAGCAGCGTGGACTTGCCCGCGCCGTTCGGACCGATGATCGCCGTCCACGCCCCGGCGGGCACCTCCAGCGACACGCCCCGCAGCACGGGCCGCCCCTCCAGGTCGACGTCCAGGTCGCGCACCGAGACGCTCACGTGTCCGCCCGCCCGCGGACGGCGCGCAGCACCAGCACGAAGAACGGGCCGCCGACGAACGCGGTGACCACGCCGAGCGGAAGCTCGCCCGGCGCCACGATCGTGCGGCCCACCAGATCGGCGACGGTCAGGAACGCCGCGCCGCCCAGCAGCGACAGCGGCAGCACGATCCGGTACGAGCCGCCCGCCAGCCGCCGCACCACGTGCGGCACCACGACGCCGACGAACCCGACCAGCCCGCTGACCGCCACCGCGCACGCGGTGGCCAGCGACGCGGCGGCCAGCACGGTCAGCCGCACCCGCGCCGCCGACAGCCCCAGCGAGGCGGCCTCCTCGTCGCCGACGCTCAGCACGTCCAGCAGCCGCCCGTGCAGCAGCAGTGTCACCACCGCCACCGCCGCGTACGGCGCGATCATCGCCAGGGTCGGCCAGTCGGCCAACCCCAGCCCGCCCAGGATCCACGAGTAGATCCGCTGCAGCTCCTCCGCCTTGGCCTGCTGCAGGAACGCCTGCACCGACGCCAGGAACGACGACACCGCCACGCCCGCCAGCACCAGAGTCGCGGTGCCGGACCCGCCGCCGCGTCCGGCCGTGCTGCCCAGCCCGTATGCCAGCGCGACCCCGCCGACCGCCCCGGCGAACGACGCCAGCGGCACCGCCAGCGTCGGCCGGTCCGACAGCACGACGATCACCAGCGTGGCGCCGACGCCCGCCCCGGCCGCGGCGCCCAGCAGGTACGGGTCGGCCAGCGGGTTGCGGAACACGCCCTGGTAGCCCGCCCCGGCGACGGCCAGCAGCCCGCCCACCACCGCGCCCAGCAGCACCCGGGGCAGCCGCAGCTCGAACAGCACGTTCTGGTCGACGGCGGCCAGCCCCGAGTCGACGTGCACGAACGGCAGCCGGTCGGCCAGCGCCTTCAGCACCCCGGCGACCGGCAGGCCGGCGGGCCCGATGAGCAGCGCGGCCAGCATCGCCGCCAGCAGCACCAGCACGGTCACCGCCAGCGGCACGGGACGCAGCCGCGCCGCCTCCTGCGTCCTCACCGAAGCGACGGCTTCACTGCGCCGCCGACGACTTCTGCACGGCGTCCCCGATGACCTTCACGAACTCCGGCAGCCGCGGACCCCAGCGGGAGGCGATGGAGTCGTCCAGCTCCACGACGTTCTTGCGCTTCACCGCGCCCAGCCCGGCCCAGCCGGGACGCTCGCCCACCGTGGCGGCGCTCTGCCCGCAGCACTTGGTGTCGGCCAGGAACACCAGGTCGGGGTCGCTCTTGAGCAGGTGCTCGCGCGACAGCTGCGGGTAGGCGCCCGCCGACGACTGCGCGTCGTCGGCGATGTTGCGCAGGCCGAACAGCCCGTACACCTGCCCGACGAACGTCTTGGACGTCACCGTGTGCAGCTGCTCGTCCAGCTCGTGGTAATAGGTGAGCGGCTCGCCGCCGGGGGCGGCGGCCTTCTTGGCGGAGTCCACCGTCTGCTGGATCCGGCGGCGCATGTCGTCGGTGAGCCTGCGGGCCTGCTCGGCGCGGCCGGTGGCCGTGCCCAGGTCCATGATCTCGTCGTAGGCGTCCTCGATGCGGGTGGCGGCGGGCTCCAGCAGCACCGGCACCTTGACCTTCTCCAGCGCCTTGACGATGCCGTCCATGTCGTCCGACAGCACCACCAGGTCGGGCTTGTACCCGATGATGGCCTCGGCGTTCGGTTTGAACCCCGACAGCTTGGTCTTCGGCGCGTTCGCCGGGTGGTCGGAGTACTCGTCGGCCGCCACCACCTGCGGGCCTGCCCCGATGGCGAACAGCGTCTCGGTGTGCGTGGGCGACAGCGACACGATCCGCTTGGGCACGCCGGGCAGCGTGACGGTGCCGTTGGCCGCCTGGACGGTGATCGCGGCGCCGTCCCCGCCGTCCCGGCCGGACGATGTGTCGTCGTTCGCGCCGCCGCACGCCGCGGTCAGCGTCAGCGCGACGGTCAGGGCGGCCGCGCCCAGGGCACGTAGCGGTCTCAACGGAGCCTCCAGGGGGGCGGAGGGGCCGCCCGCGACGGGCCGCCCTTCCGCGAGGGTCGACGTCATCCGCGCGCGGGAGGCGACCTGGCTCGGCCGTGCGGGGCACGGCCATCACAGTTGCGGGACAGCGCCGGAATCACACCGGACTTCGCTCCGTCGCGCGCTCGACCGGTCACGTTATCAGCCGTTCGTCCGCTTCCGGCAACGGACGTCCGTCCCTGGGCTATCGTCGGCCCCGCGAACGTGATCGACGACGGGTGGGGAGTGCTCGTGGCTGGGGAACAGGACGGGCGGCAGGGTGTCGCGCTGGTCACCGGGGCGTCGCGCGGGCTGGGCGCCGTCATCGCGCGGCGGCTGGCGGCCGACGGGTGGGCCGTCGCGGTCTGCTACCGGTCCGGCGCCGAGCAGGCCCGGCGGGTGGTCGGGGACATCCGCGCGGCGGGCGGCGCCGCCGAGGCGTTCGCCGCCGACGTCACCGACGAGGCCGAGGTGTCCGGCCTGGTGGAACGGGTCGCCGAACGCCTGGGCCCGGTGGAGGTGCTGGTCGTCAACGCCACCGGTCCCCAGCCGGAGGTCGCCGTGGAGGACCTCACCTGGGAGGCCCACCTGGACCAGCTGCGGTTCTTCGTCAAGAGCCCGACCCTGCTGCTGCAGGCGGTGCTGCCCGGCATGAAGGAGCGGGGACGCGGCCGGGTCATCCAGATCGGCTCGGACATGTTCGAACGCGCGCTGCCCGGCATGTCCGCCTACGTCGCCGCCAAGGGCGCGCAGATCGGGCTGACCCGGTCGTGGGCGCGCGAGCTCGGCCGCCACGGCATCACCGTCAACCTCGTCGCGCCCGGCTGGATCCCCGTCGAGCGGCACGCCGACGTCCCCGCCGAGGACCGCGCCGCCTACACCGCCGAGGTGCCCCTCGGCCGCATGGGCGACCCCGAGGACGTCGCCGCCGCCGTCTGCTTCCTGGCCTCCGAGGCGTCCGGCTTCATCACCGGCGAGCGCGTCACCGTCAACGGCGGCCACACCATCGACTAGCCCCGGACGTCACGGCCGGAAGGCGGACCGGGTCGGGTCGTTCATGCCGTTGACGGGGGAGATGGTCGTGGACCGGGACGCCTCGTCCAGGCGGGCGGCGGCCTCGGCGGGCAGGTCCAGCGCCAGGCCGTCCAGGTTCCCGCGCAGCTGCTCCACGCTGCGCGGCCCCACGATGACCGACGTGACACCGGGCCGGCCCCGCACCCAGGCCATCGCCACCGCCGCGGGCGCGGCGCCCAGCTCCGCCGCGACCTGGCCATGCCGGACCTGCCGGCCCTGCTCACCGCCGCCTGCCTGGCCGCCGAACGCGGCCAGTGGGACGAGGCGACGCGCACCCGCACGCTGTCGTTCATGTTCGACGGCTTCCGCCCCCGCTGATCATCGGCGGCCGCTGCGGACGACGGCGGCCGGCCCACCGGGGATCGCGGCGGTGAGCCGGCCGCCGTCGCGGCGAAGGCGGACCCTACGGGCGCGAGGCGCCGGGGTCAGCAGGCGGGTGCCACCGGGTTGTCGGAGCCGGTGTAGACGTAGGCGTCGGCGATGTACCCGGCGCCGACCTTGTTCCAGATGTCGCTGGTGCCGTACGTGCCGGTGACCGAGGTGCCGCGCCGGTAGCAGGAGATGAACACCGTCCCGCCGTCGGGCACCGAGCCGATCGACGAGCCGCTGGTGCTCGCGCTGGACCGGACGGTCAGAGCGATGCCGGAGGTGTTGACCGTGCCGGACGGGCCGATGCAGGTGTTGCGGCTGGTGTAGTTGGCCGTGCCCCAGTAGGTGATCTGCGACCCGTTGAACGTGATCTTCTGGTCGACGCCGTTGAGGCGCTGCTCGAAGTGCAGGTGCGGGCCGGTGGAGCCGCCGGTGGTGCCCACGGTGCCGATCTGCTGCCCGGCCGCCACGCTCTGCCCGACCGTGACGAACTCGCCGGACAGGTGCGCGTACCGGGTGCGCCAGCCGCCGCCGTGGTCCAGTTCGATCCACAGCCCGTAGCTGGTGCTGCCGGTGTTCTCCACGCGGGCGACGGTGCCCGCCGCCGACGCGGTGACCGCGTCGCCCTCGTCGTTGGTGCGGTTGAAGTCCACGGAGTTGGCCGGGCTGTGGTTGGTGCGGGTCTGCCCCGACCACACCTGCCCGCAGGGGAACGGCATCTGGAACGCGGGCGCGGCCATCGCCGGGGTGGCGGGCAGCAGGGCCAGGACGGGGGCGGCGGCGAGCAGGACGGCGGTCGAGCGTGCGGGCACTCTCATGGGACGGCTCCGTTTCCTCGTCGGACGGGGGCGACTACGTCAGCAGGCGGGGGCCACCGGGTTGTCGGACCCGGTGTAGAGGTAGACGTCGGGAACGAAGTGGCCTGGGCCGATGCGGTTCCACAGATCGCTGGTGCCGTACGTGCCGGTGACCGTCTGACCCCGGACGTGGCACTCGACGACGACGTTGGCGTAGTTGGCCGCCAGCCCCACGATGCCGGCGGAGGTGCTGGCGGACGACCGCACGTTCAGGGGCGTGCCGTTGGTGCGGACGACGCCCTTGGGGCCGCTGCCCGTCCACAGGTACGTGACGTTCACCCAGGAGTTGTCGGTGAGCCGCAGCCCGTCCCAGAAGGTGCCGTCGGCCAGGTCGATGCCCGCGGGGTTGGCGACCGTCCTGCCGAACTCGTCCTTGCCGCCGTTGTAGCCGTCCTGGTAGGCGGCCTGGGCCTCGGGCTTGCCCTGGGGCAGGTTCGTCCACATCTGCCGGACGGACGACGGGTTCCAGTAGTCGTCGCGTGTGTTCCAGGGGCCGACGTCCCACACGGGCGCGTACTCGCAACGCGAACCCGACGTCGTGCACACGCGCACCGAGTACTCGCCGGCGTTGTTGGCCGACAGCCCCCGGCGGGACGGCAGCGCGACGAAGTGGTCCCTGGTGGTGATGACGTGGCCGTTGGCCGTCGTGCCGCCGACCAGGCCCTCGCGGGTGGCGTAGATCCGGTACGTCTGCGCGGCCGCGGCCGCGACCCGGCGCTGCGCGACCTGCTCGCCGGTGAGCCGCACGGACGACACCGCGGGGGAGGCGCCGCCGGGGGCGGTCGACAGCACCACCCGCACCTGGATCCGCTTGGACGAGGCGGGCAGCACCTGCCCGGCGGGATGCCACTCGGTCCACGCGGTGCCGCCCAGGTGCGCCCGCACCTCGACGGTTCCGGCGCCCGACACCTGCGCGCTCACCCGGTTGACCGGTTCCGGCAGGTCCTTGGGGGCGAGGAGGAGCAGGCCCGAGGCGACGGCACCGTCCAGGGAGGCGGGTCCGGTGCGGTTGTCGCGGAGACGGAGGGCGTGACCGTCGTGACGGACGTTGACATCGTCGCTGTCGATGACCGACAGGTCCGGTGTCCAGGCGGTGTCCGCTTCCGCGGTGGCGGGCAGGGCGACGAGGGACGCGACGACTCCGAGAGCCACGGTTCCCTTACGGATCAGCGGGAGCATGACCAAGAGAGTGAGCGCGAGTGATCGTCTCGGCAAGCGTGAAAGATTTACGAAAGCAACCTTCGTATTTCGGCTACCGTGCACCCGCTCCAGCTAGGAACGTTCCTAAGCGCCGGCCCACCCGGCACGGCGGCCCCGACTTTCACCGACCGGCGCGCCCTGCTTAACCACGCCGCGCCCACCCGTTCACCCACCGCCCCGAACCGCCTCCCGGGATCAACGCACGTGATATCCCTCCGCGGGAAAGTTCGACCGTTAGTCGACCCGGTATTTCCTGCCGGGCCGGTCAGGGGCACACCGTCCACGTCGACAACACCGGCGCGCTGCTCAGGGATCTAGCGGCCATACCGCGCACGAAGATGTGCGCACTGCCGCGTTTGTCGTTGTAGTCCAGCGAGACGGCCCAGCGGTGGGCGGCCCGTTCAGCCCGGAAGTCCATCGACAGGGTGACGTATTCGTCATGCGTCAGGTCGATGGCGTGGGCGGGGAAATACGGCCGGCCGTCCTTGCCGAGCCCCGGCGACCGGGGATCGTCCAGATCGAATAGTCGATCGACACGCTTCCCGCTTCCGGTGCGGTCTCCCAGCGCTGCCGGCCCGTCCCTCACCCTTGTGCTGGTCGGCGCGGTCCTGCTGGCCGCCGGCTTCCTCGGCGGCGTCCTGGCGCACGAGCGGTGGGGCTCGGGCGGGGTCGGCGGCGGGCTGTTCGCCGGCGGGGCCCGTGCGGGCATGCCCGGCGGTGGCTACGGCGCCCCCGCTCAGGGGGGTCAGGCCGGTGATCGCAGTGCCTTCCAGGAGTGCCTGCGGAAGCGGGGGGTGGACCTGCCGCAGCGTCCAGCGGGTCAGCGGGCGCAGGGCACCCCGTCCGGACGGCCCACCGGCGGCCCCGGAGGTGGCATGGCCTCGCTGTCGGCCGAGCAGCAGGAGGCGTTCCAGGCGTGCGCCTCGCTGCGTCCCTCGCCGCCGAACGGACGGCGCGGTAACGGCGGGCCGCCGGACGGCGAGGTGCCGGCGGCCTTCCGCGACTGCATGTCCAAGAACGGCGCCGAGGCGGCCGAGGGTACCCGTGTGGCGGACGTGAAGACGTCCGACCCCACGGTGGCCAAGGCCCTGGAGACCTGCCGTCCGCTGCTCCCGCAGCGCGGCGGCGGATCACCCTCGCCGACCCCGGCGGCGTCCTAGGCGGCCCGGCGAGCCGGGGGCCGGGCGGGCCGCCGGGTCAGGCGGCCGCCGTGGCGCGGCGGCCGTGCCGCAGGCCGTGCAGGGCCGCGACGACGGCGGTGAACCCCGCGCCGATCGCCGCGAGCACGAAGCACAGCACGTACCCGTGCAGGCTCGGCACCGACGTGCCCCGGATCACGTTGCCGGTGAGCACCGAGGCGGTCACCGCGCTGGCCGTGCTGCCCCCGGCCGTGCGGACCAGCGAGTTGATGCCGCTGGCGATGCCGCTCTGGTGCATCGGGACGTGCTGCACGGCCAGGGTGCCGAGCGCCGCGTACGCGATGCCGAACCCGATGCCCTGGACGGCGCTGAACACCAGCATGTCGGCCACCGAGTCGTTGAACAGGGCCAGCCACACGTAGCTGAGCGCGGCGAACACCGAGCCGATCGACAGTGTGTACGCGGCGCCGAGCCGGGCCTCGAACCGCCCGGCCAGCGCCGAGAAGATCAGCATGGTGAAGGTGCTGGGCAGCATGTACAGGCCGACGTCCAGCACCGAGCCGCTCAGCCCGTAGCCCACCCGCTCCTCGGGCGTCTGCACGAAGTTGGAGACCAAGGTGAACGCGGCGAACATCGAGAAGCCGAGCACCAGCGAGGCCAGGTTCGCCGACAGCGACCTGGGGCCGACCAGCAGGTTCAGCCGCACCAGCGGCTCGCGGACGGTCAGCTCGACCGCCACCCACGCCGCGCACAGCACCGCCGCCGCGATGAACAGGCCGACGACCCGGCCCGAGCCCCAGCCCCAGGAGTTGCCCTGGCTGATGCCGAGCAGCAGGCAGACCAGCCAGGAACCGAGCATGAGCGCGCCGAGGACGTCGGGCCTGCCGCCCGTGCGTCCGCCCCCGGCCGGGGCGCACACCGCGACCAGCACCAGCGCGCCCGCGCCGAGCGCGGCCGCCGTCCAGAACACCGGGTGGTGGCTGGTGGTGTGGTCGGCGATCACACCGGTGAACAGCATGCCGATGGTGCCGCCCACGCCCATCGTCGCGCTGACGATCCCGATGGCGGTGGTGACCCGGTCGGCCGGGAAGGCGTCCCGGATCGTGCCGATGGCCAGCGGGATCAGCGCCGCCGAGGCGCCCTGCAGCGCCCGCCCGGCGATGAGCACGCCGAGCGAGGTCGACAGTGCGCACACCACCGACCCGGCGACCAGCAGCCCCAGCGTCACCATGATCATCTTTTTCTTGCCGTACATGTCGCCGAACCGCGACAGCAACGGGGTGGCGACCGCCCCGGCCAGCAACGACACCGTGAACACCCACGTCACCGCCGACACCGACACCTGGAAGGAGTTCATCAGCCGGGGCAGCAGCGGCAGCACCAGCGTCTGCTGCACGGAGACGGCCATCCCCGCGACGGCCAGCGCCAGCAGGGTGAGCGCGGCCGGTGCGCGCGCCGTCCCCGCCTCCGCGTGATCGGTGAGCTTGACCGGTCCGGTCCCCTTGGTACCGGTGCCTGACATGAGACCTCCTGCCGGATGGCATAGAGCGCCGGGGTGGGCGCGGTCGAACCGCGGGCGCGATACAACTTGCTTAAGTTAAGCAAATAATTCATAGGATGGGAGGCATGTCCACGCAACGGCCCGTACAAGCCGTCGACCCCGCCCGGCCCGCCCCGTGCGCCGGGGTGCCTCCGGTGCCGGCCGACGTGATGGAGATCGAGCGCGCGCTGGCCCGGATCTCCTACCTGCTCAACCGCAGCCGCCAGCACGGCCGGGTGATGGCCGAGGCCGGGGTGCCGGTCGACCGCGCGGCCGTCCCGGTCCTGCGGCTGCTGTCCGACACCGAGCCGCTGCGCCTCGGCGAGGTGGCCGGCCGGCTGGCGGTCGAGCCCTCGCACGTCACCCGCCAGGTGCAGCGGCTGGTCAAGGTGGGGTACGTGGAACGCCTGCCCGACCCCGACGACCACCGCGCCTTCCGCGTCGGGCTGACCGCGCGGGGACGCGACGCGGCCGACCGCATCCGCCAGGTGGGACGGCAGTGGATGCACGACGCGCTCGCCGAATGGCCGCCGCCGCAGCGCGAGCAGCTCGCCGTCCTGTTCAACCGCATGGTCGACGACTTCCTCGCGCACGCCGAGCACCGTCAGATGCCTTGCTCCGAGGGCCCGGGCTGAGCCACCCGCGGGCCCCGGCCGGCGACCGGCACGCCGCGTACGGCCCGTTGTACGACATCCACACCCAGGACACCTCCCGGGCCTGCACGGTCCACCGCCCCGCGAGCGCCGGGGACGTGCGGGTCCTGTGCGTCGGCATCCCCAAGGTCGATGACGCCGGGATCGAGCCGCGCAGGCTCACCGCGCGACAGGGCGTGGCCTTGGGCGCGCCCCTCCCCGTGGCGGTGCTGGCCTGCGAGCTGCTGGACGACCGGTGGAGCGGCGTCTGGGCGGTCGCCGGCGTGGTCCTCGCCTGCTGGGCGATCGGCTACGGGCGCCGGCACGCCCGGCGCGTCCGGACGGCGAAATGACCGGCGGCGACGGGTTCGACGCCACCATCCACGCGCCCAACCGGCTGCGCATCTGCGCGCTGCTGGACCCCGCGGAACGGGTGGAGTTCGGTGTCGTCCGCGACCGCCTGGGGGTCAGCGCCTCGGTGCTGAGCAAGCACGTCGCCGTCCTCATGGACGCGGGTTACGTGGAGCAGACCAAGGCCGTGCGCGACACCCGCCAGCGGGTGTGGCTCTCGCTGACCCCCGCCGGCCGCGCCGCGTATCGCGCGCACGTCGCGGCACTGCGCGCCATCGTGGGAGAAGGCGACGCGGCCGTTCGCTGAGTCCCGGGTTTCCCGGCCGCGGCAAGGGGCAGGCTGCTGGCTGGACCGGCCGCCTCTCGGCATCGGCGGCGGTCGAGGCGGGGCCGTGAACGAGGAACGCAGGGACGACGACGCGCGCGCGACGGGGGCACGGCAGGTGCCCCCGTCGCTGGTCACGGCCGCCGGCTACGGCTGGCGGCTGCTCGTCCTCGCGGCCGTGGTCTACGGGCTGGTCTGGATCTGCACCAGGCTCACCATCGTGGTGCTCCCGATCATCGTGGCGCTGCTGCTGTGCGCGCTGCTGCACCCGGTCACGGCGTGGCTGTCCCGGCGGGGGCTGCCGCCGCTGGCCGCCACCTGGATCACTCTGCTGCTGTCGCTGGTCGTGCTCGGCGGGGTCGGCACCTACATCGTCATCGAGGCGAACGCGCAGTTCCCCCGGCTGGCCACCGAGGTGCAGCAGACCGGCCGGGAGGTGCAGAGCTGGCTGGTCAACGGGCCGCTGCACCTTAAAACCTCGCAGCTGCAGCGGTACGTGGACGAGGGCGTGAAGTACCTGGAGGCGCGCCGCGGCAAGCTGGCCAGCACCGCGGTCGAGGCCGGGCGGATGACCGTCGAGTTCCTCGTCGCCTTCATCTTCATGCTGTTCGTCCTGTTCTTCCTGCTCAAGGACGGCCGCCAGATCTGGGACTGGCTGATCGGCGGGCTCGGCTCCTACCGCACGCGCGTGGACCGCGCGGGCCGCGCGGCCTGGCGGACGCTGTCGCAGTACGTCCACGGCACCGTCACGGTGGCCGCCATCCACGCGGTGGTGCTGGCGATCGTGCTGACGGTGCTGGGCGTGCCGCTGGTCGCCCCGCTCGCCATGATCATCTTCCTGGGCAGCTTCATCCCCATCATCGGCATCCTGGTGAGCGGCACGCTCGCCGTCGCCGTCACCTTCAGCGCCAAGGGACTGTGGGCGGCGCTGATCTTCCTCGGCATCCTGCTCGTCGAGCAGCAGATCGAGGGTCACCTGCTGCAGCCGCTGGTGGTCGGCCGCTGGGTGCGGCTGCATCCGCTGGCGATCATCGTGTCGCTCACCGTCGGCGGCGTCCTCGCCGGGATCCCCGGCGCCGCCCTGGCCGTGCCTCTGGCCGCCGTCATCTACCGCGCCTGGCCCGCGCTGCGCGCCTCACCCGAACCCGGCACCGCCGACACGGCCCCGGCGGACTCCGCCCCCGCGAGACCCGCCGCGGAACCCACCCCCGCCGCCCCTCCCCGCGTCGGCGCAGCCCCCGCCGACCCGCCCCGCGCCGGCGCGGCCCCCGCCGACCCGGCCGGCGCCGACCCGGCCCCTTCCGACGCGGCGAGCGAGGGCCGCTCCCGGGATGATCCGCCGGAGCGCGGCGGTTGACCCTTGTCGTCACGGGTGGGGCCGGTTCGGGAGGTGGGGCTGTGTCGTCCGAGGCCGCGTGCACGGAGGGTCCGGCGGGAGGCGTCCAGGGGCGGCGTCGCGCGTGGGCGGCCGGCCGGGCGGCGGCGGCCGCGGTGCCGGTGGCGTTCGTCCCGATCTGGAGCAGCGGCTACATCGTCGGGACCATCGGCGCGCACGCCGGGCCGACGCTGGCGCTGGTGGCGTGGCGGTTCGTCCTGGCGGCCGCGGTGCTGGGCGTGATCGCCGTGGTGACGCGGGCGCCCTGGCCGCGCGGCCGCGCCGTGTACGCGCACCTGCTGGTCAGCGGGGTGCTGCTGCAGACCGTCCAGCTCGGCGGGGTGTTCCTCGGCCTCGGGCACGGCGTCCCGGCGGGCCTGTCGTCGCTGATCCTCAGCGCGTGCCCGCTGGTGGTCGCCGCCGCGGCGGTGCCGCTGTTCGCCGAACGGCTGACCGCGCGGCAGTGGGCCGGACTGGTGGTCGGCCTGCTCGGCGTGCTGGTCGCGGTGAGCGGACGGCTGTCGGGCGGCGGCGAGCTGACCGGGTACGCCTTCACCGGCCTCGCGCTGGTCGGCCTGGCGGTCGGCACGCTCTACCAGAAGCGGTTCGGCCACTCGGTGGACCTGCGCACCGGCACGACCGTGCAGCTGCTGGGCGCCGCGGTCACCTGCCTGCCGCTGGCGGCCGCGTACGGCGGGCTGGACCTGCCGATGACGGCGGCCGCGCTGGGCTCGCTGGCGTGGCTGGCGACGGTCAACTCGATCGTCGCGCTGCTCCTGCTGTTCGTCCTGCTGCGGCGCAGCTCCGGCGGGGCGGCGACGAGCCTGCTCTACCTCGTCCCGCCCGTGACCGCGCTGCTGGCCGTGCCGATCCTGGGCCAGGACGTCACCGCCGGCGTCGCCGCCGGGATGGCCGTGTCCGCCGTCGGCGTCCTGCTGGTCACCGTCGGCGAACGCCGCCCGGCGGGCTGACCGCCACCGGCCCGGCCCGGCGCCCGGCTCAGCGCGACGCCCGGCTCAGCGTGACGCCGTGGCCAGGCGCCGCGGCAGCATCGCGGTACGGCCGGTGACCTGGGCCAGCACGGCCTGGACCGCCTCGGCGGCGTCGACCGGGTACGTGTCGGTCCGCCAGGCGACGAATCCGTCCGGACGGGCCAGCAGCGCGCCCCGGGCGCCGATGCCGACGTCCTCGTGCCACGTTCCGGACGGGTCGGCCAGGTCCGCCGAGCCGACCCGGTGAACGTTGACCGGCACGCCGACGCGGGCGGCGGCGGCCGGCGCGGCCTCCGTCCAGCCGGGCGCGTCCGGGCCCGCGAACAGGGTGAACCGGGAGCCGATCAGGTCCAGGGTGGAGGTGTCGGCGCCGTTCAGCCGCAGCCACCGGTGCGGGATCCGCGAACCGGGCGTGCCGTCGAGCAGGCCGGTGATGTCCTCCAGCGACGGCAGGTCCCGGCTGCCGCCGACGACCGCCGACGACGCGTACCGGTACCCCAGGTGCACGACGGGTGCGCTGGCCGCGCCCGCCGCCGCCCGTTCGGCGACCGCGTTGGGGTTCCAGTGCAGTTTCGGGTTGTGGTGCCGCAGCAGCGCCTGCTCCATGGTGAACACGGCGACGGGACGGCGTTCGGCGTCGTAGCTGTCCAGCAGCGTGGCGCCGGCATGGTCCCGCAGGACGGCGGCCAGCTTCCACGCCAGGTTGTGCGCGTCGGCGATACCGGAGTTCAGCCCGAACGCGCCCTGCGGCGGGACGGTGTGCGCCGCGTCCCCCACCAGGAACACGCGGCCGTCCTGGAATCGGCGCGCCACGCGGGCGGTCGGCCGCCACGGCAGCGCGTTGAGCACCTCGACGTCCAGGTCCGGCACCCCGACCGCGGTGCGGATCAGCGACCGGCAGCGCTCCTCGTCGTACCCCTCCCCGTCGCCGACGATCACGTGCAGCGCCCACCGCCGCTGGCCGTCGAGCGTGGCCAGGCGGCCCGCGGCGTCCGGATGCGTGATGTCGGTCAGCACCGGCACGTGCGGGACGACGGCCGACAGGTCGGCGCGGAAGAGGATGTTCAGCGTGCGGCGGCCGACCTGTCCGGGGCCGTCGGAGCCGATGCCGAGGAGCCCGCGCACCGTGCTGCCCACACCGTCGGCGGCCACCAGGTAGTCGGCGCGGACCCGCCGCTCGCCCGCCGGGCCGCGCACGGTCGCCGTCACCCCGTCGGCGTCCTGCCGCAGGCCGGTCAGCTCCGTGCCGAACGTCACCGTCGCGCCGCGTTCGGCCGCCGCGGGCAGCAGCACCGCGTCCAGGTGGTCCTGCGGGCAGCTGCCGGGGACCGGCGCGGGCGTCAGCAGGTCGGACGGCCCGCCCGCGGCCAGCATGGGATGCGTCTCCGGCACGGTGAACTCGCCGGGTGCGGTCCGCAGCTCGGCGAGCGTGCGGACGGTGCGCCGCCAGATCCGGTCGGCGGGCACGAAGCACTCCTTCTCCACGGCCTGCTGCAGGCCGACCTCGCGCATCAGCTCCAGCGTGCGTCCGCTGAGCCCGGTGGCGCGCGGATGGTCCGACAGTCCCGCGCGCCGTTCCACCACCAGCGCGCGGACCCCGTGATGGCCGAGGAACACGGCCATGGCCAGCCCCACCGTGCCCCCGCCCGCGATCAGAACCGGCACCTGCGTCTCGCCCATGATGTCCCCCTTCGACTACGCACAGCGTATGTTCGATTACATAAAGCGACATCCTGGGATAGTCCATCAGCTGGTCGCGGTGCGGCCCGCCCGCGTGCCCGCGGCGGCGGGCGGTCTCCTCACCGCGGGCGGGTCCCCCCTCGCGTGGCGGAGACGCATGTTCATCCGGCCGACGGGAGACAGCGCGCACCGTCCCGGCGAAGGATGTGACGCACGGAAAGCTTCCGATGACAGAGGGGGACGCCATGCAACGCCACGCGGTCATGTTCCGGATCAAGCCGGGCAGCCAGGACGCCGTGCGCAAGCTGATGTCGGGGTACCGGGCCCCGAGGCAGCTGGCCGACGGCAAGTCCCGGCTGATCAGCACGTCGGTGTTCATGAAGGACGACATCGTGGTGCGGATGATCGAGATCGAGGGGGACCTGCCGACGCTGATGCGGCACCTGTCCCAGGATCCCAACATCCAGAAGCTGGAACGGGAGTTGGAGCGGCACCTGGCCGAGAAGCGCGACATGAGCACGCCCGAGGGCGCCAGTGAGTACTTCCGCAAGGCGATGATGGAGACCGTCACGACCCGTATGGCGCCGCCGCCCGAGCCCGCGCTCAGCGGACACTGACGGCGCCGCCGGACCGGCGCCCGCACGCGTTGGCGAGAAGGGCGCCGGCGATCCTTTCCCATGACCCGCGGAGAAGACGACTCGATGATGATCGCCGGGGAAGTGGCTCGCCTTTGGTGAACGCATGGGAATTCAGTGAGCGTCCGGCGGTATATGTCCATTGCCGTACGACGTGTCGAGCCGCCGGACCATCTCGCCACCGGCGCGCGGACATCATCCGGGGGCTCGCGTCCGGCGGCGCTCCCCGCTTTTACCGTCACTTCGCGGTGCCCTGAAACGGAGGCGCAGGCAGTGGAACCCGTGCGCGTGCTGATCGCCGACGACCAGCCGCTGGTGCGCGAGGGGCTGCGGGCCACCCTCGCGCAGGCGGACGGCCTCCGGATCGTCGGCGAGGCGTGCGACGGGCTGGACGCGGTGCGGCTTGCCCAGGCGACGCGTCCGGGCGTGGTGCTGATGGACATCCGCATGCCCGGCCTGGACGGCCTGGAGGCCACCGAGCGGCTGTGCGGCCCCGACGGCGTGCCGGGCGTGCGGATCATCATGCTCACGATGTTCGACCAGGACGAGCACGTGTTCGGCGCGCTGCGCGCGGGGGCCAGCGGCTTCCTGCTCAAGGACGTTCCCGGCGAGAAGATCGTCGAGGCGGTGCGCGTGGTGGCCGCCGGGGACGCCCTGCTGGCCCCGGCCGTCACCCGCCGGCTGATCGCCGAGTTCGCCCGCCGCCCGACCGTCACGCCCGCCTCGGCGGCCGCGCTGGACGGGCTGACCGCACGCGAGACCGACGTGTGGAAGCTGCTGGTGCGCGGTTACGGCAACGAGGAGATCGCCCGGCTGCTCTCCCTCGGGGAAAGCACCGTGAAATCGCACGTGCAGCATCTCTACCAGAAACTCGGCGTGCGCGACCGCGTCCAGTTGGTCATTCACGCCTACGAGTGCGGATTGCTGCGCCCGGGCGTCGCGATGACCTCCGCCGAGCGGATGAGCTGACCACCACGCGGGGGACGCGGCAATTCATGTCGGCGTGGGAAGACGCCGGGTGAAATACGGCTCTAACGTGATGGGCGTCGTGTTTTTCGGAGAAATCGGGGAGTGAGCCGCCGTGCCTGATCGGACCCTCATCGTCGCCCGTCTCAAACCAGGCGGAGCCGACGGCGTCGCCCGGCTATTCGCCGACTCGGACGCGTCGGAACTGCCCCGCGCGCTGGGCGTCGTCCGGCGTCACCTCTACCAGTTCCACGGACTGTATTTCCATTACGTGGAATTCGAGGGGGACGCTCGGGCGGCGGTGGAGAGCGCCCGCGGGCGCGCCGACTTCAAGCGGCTCAGCGACGACCTGCAGGCCTACGTGATGGCCTACGACCCGGCGACGTGGCGTGCCCCGAAGGACGCCATGGCCGAGGAGTTCTACCGGTGGACGCCGGAGGAGGGCGCGCGGGGGCCCGCGCTCCGGGAGCCCGCGCCGCCCGGGACCGCCGCGCGGGGGGACGGATGAGTGGCGGCACCCTGGCCGCGTCGGACAGGCGTGCCCAGGTCGCCGGGCGCTGGGTGCGGTGTGCGGGCTGCGGCACGACCGTGTACGTCCCGAGGCTGACCAGATCGCTGGGCGTGTGCCCGGACTGCGGGCACCACCACCGCCTGCGCGCGGCCGAGCGCCTCGACCACCTGCTCGACCCGGGGTCGTTCGCCGCCGCGCCCGACCGCGTCCGCAGCGCCGACCCGCTGGGCTTCCACGACCGGATGCCCTATCCGGAGCGGCTGGCGCGGGCCAGGGAGAGCACCTCCCTGGACGACGCGGTCGTCCGCGGACGCGGCACCGTGCAGGGCGCTCCGGTCGTCGTGGCCGTCATGGACTTCGCGTTCATGGGCGGCAGCATGGGCTCGGCGGTCGGCGAGGCGGTGACGCGGGCGGCCGAGGAGGCGCTGGCGACCCGCACGCCGCTGCTGCTCGTCGTGGCCTCCGGCGGCGCCCGCATGCAGGAGGGCTGCCTGTCGCTGATGCAGATGGCCAAGACCGCCCAGGCGGTCCGCGCCTGCGCGCGCGCCGGGGTGCTGACGGTGAGCGTGCTGACCGACCCCACGTTCGGCGGGGTCACCGCGTCGTTCGCCACGCTGACCGACATCGTGCTGGCCGAGCCGCGCGCCCTGATCGGGTTCGCCGGGCCGCGGGTGGTCGAGTCGGCCACCGGCCGGGCGCTGCCCGAGGGCTTCCAGACCGCCGAGTACCTGCGCGAGCACGGCATGGTCGACCGGGTCGACCCGCGCGCCAACCTGCGCCCGGTGCTCGCCCGCGTCCTGTCGCTGTGCGCGCCGCGCGCCGCGGACGCCGGGCGGTACGAGGCGCCGCGCCGGCCGGACGCGCCGGAGCGCGACGCCTGGGAGACCGTGCGCTTCGCCCGCGACATCAACCGTCCCACCACGCTGGACTACGTCGGCATGATGTGCGCCGACTTCGTCGAACTGCACGGCGACCGCGCGCACGGCGACGACCCGGCGATCGTGGGCGGCCCGGCCCGGCTCGGCGGCCGCAATGTCATGGTCGTCGGCCACCAGAAGGCGCACGACACCGCCGGGCTGGTGGCCCGCAACTTCGGCATGCCGCACCCCGAGGGGTACCGCAAGGCGGTGCGGCTGATGCGGCTGGCCGAGCGGCTCGGCCTGCCCGTCGTCACCCTGGTCGACACGCAGGGCGCGGCGGCGGGCGTGGGGGCCGAGGAGCGCGGCCAGGCGTGGGCGATCGCCGAGTCGATCGCCGCGATGGCCGAGCTGACCGTGCCGGTCGTCGCCACCGTGATCGGGGAGGGCGGCAGCGGCGGCGCGCTCGCGCTGGCCGTGGCCGACCGGGTGCTGATGATGGAGCACGCCTGCTACTCGGTGATCAGCCCGGAGAGCTGCTCGGTGATCCTGTGCGGGGATCCGGGCCGGGCGGCGGCGATGGCCGGGGCGCTGCGCGTCACGGCGCCCGAGCTGATGCGGCTCGGCGTCGTCGACGGCGTGGTGCCCGAACCCGGCGGCGGCGCCCAGCGCGCGCCCGAGGACGCCGCCGACGCACTGAAGGCGGCCGTGCTGGCCGCGCTGCACGAACTGGACGGGCTGGACGGGGCCGAACTGGTGGCCCGGCGTCACGCCCGCTTCCGCGACCTGGGGGTGGTCGCCGATGTCTGAACACTTCGCACCCGCCGCGGCGGACGACGCGCGGCGCGCCGCCGGCAACGGCGTGGTCAAGGGCCGTTCCCGCGGGGACGTCACGCACGGCCGTAATGGGACGAACCTGGCGCAGGACCCGGCCCCGAACGGCGCGGGCACCGGCCCGTCCGGAAACGGGAACGGGTCGGGCAACGGAGCCGGGAACGGGTCCGGGAACGGGGCCGTCAAGGGCGGTCCCAACGGGAACGGCGCCGCCAAGGCCGCCGGGAACGGAGCCGCCAAGGAGCGGCACCGCAACGGCCTGGGCAGAAGCCGGCCCGGCGGCGACGCCGCGCGGGCGGCCGGCACCGCGGCCCGGCCCGACTGGGAGGGATTGCTGCGCGTCCTGCGCGAGGAGGTCGCCTGCCTGGTCAAGACCGTGCCCGGGCCGCTGGCCCAGCTCGCGGTGCGCGCCGGTGACTGCTCGTTCGAGATCACCTGGGGGCCGGCCGGGGGGCCCGCCGCGGGCGGCGTGAACGGCGAGGTCGCCGCCGCGGGCGGCGGGGGCGCGGTGCCCGCGCCGGCCGGGCCGGTCGACGCCGCGCAGGCCGACGAGGAGCTGGAGACCTGCGCCGCGCCGCTGGTCGGCACGTTCTACCGGTCCCCGGCGCCGGGCGAGGCGCCGTTCGTGGAGGTCGGCGACCGGGTGGAGGCCGGACAGCCGGTCGGGATCATCGAGGCGATGAAGCTGATGAACGAGATCCCGGCGGCGTGCTCGGGCGAGGTCGTGGACGTGCTCGTCCCCGACGCCGCCCCGGTGGAGTTCGGCCAGCCGCTGGTGCGCATCCGCCCCGACCAGCGCCCCGACCACCGTGCCGACCACCGGCAGGACTGACCGGGGGCCCGCGGTGTTCCAGAAGATCCTCATCGCCAACCGAGGCGAGATCGCCGTGCGGATCGCCCGCACCTGCCGGGAGATGGGCATCGCCACCGTCGCGGTGCACTCCACGGCCGACCGGGACGGCCGCGCCGCGGCGTACGCCGACGAGACCGTGCAGATCGGCCCGCCGCAGGCGCGGCGCAGCTACATGTACGTGCCCGCGATCATCGAGGCGGCGCTGCGCACCGGCGCCGACGCGATCCACCCCGGCTACGGGTTCCTGTCGGAGGACCCCGACTTCGCCCGGATCTGCGCCGAGCACGGCATCGCGTTCATCGGCCCGCCGCCCGAGGTCATGGAGGTCGCGGGCGACAAGGCCCGGGTGCGCGGCCTGCTCGCCGACGCGGGGCTGCCGGTGCTGCCCGGCAGCGACGGCACGCTGCCGACCCTCGACGACGCCCAGGAGGTGGCGCGGTCCGTCGGCTACCCGGTGATCGTCAAGGCGGCCGCGGGCGGCGGGGGACGCGGCATCGCGGTGGCCGACTCGCCGACCGCGCTGCGCCGCGCCTACCGGGAGACCACGGCGGTCGCCCGCACCGTGTTCGGGTCGGGCGAGGTGTACCTGGAGCGGTACGTGCCCGCCGCCCGGCACGTCGAGGTGCAGCTGCTGTGCGACGGGCACGGCACGGCGCTCCACCTGGGCGAGCGCGACTGCTCCCTGCAGCGGCGCCGGCAGAAGCTGATCGAGGAGGCGCCGTCCCCGGGGCTGTCGCCGCACCTGCGCGCCCGGCTGGGCGAGTACGCGGTCATGGCGGCCCGCGCCCTGGGCTACGAGGGCGCCGGGACGGTGGAGTTCCTCGTCGACCACTCGGGCCGGCCCACGTTCATGGAGGTGAACGCGCGGATCCAGGTCGAGCACCCGGTCACCGAGATGATCACCGGCCTGGACCTGGTCCGCGAGCAGATCCGCGTCGCGGCGGGGGAGCGGCTCACGCTGACCCAGCGGGACGTGCGGCCCTCGGGCTGGGCGATCGAGTGCCGGATCAACGCAGAGGACCCCGACGCCGACTTCCGTCCCACGCCCGGGGTGCTGGAGGTGTTCCGCCCGCCCGGCGGGCCGGGGACGCGCGTCGACTCGGGCTTCGCCCAGGGCGACCGGGTGCCCTCCCACTACGACTCGCTGATCGCCAAGCTGGTCGTCTGGGCGCCCACCCGGGAGCAGGCCGTCGCCCGAGCCGACCGGGCCCTCGCCGAGTTCACCGTCCACGGTCCGGGCGTGGCGACCACCGTCCCGCTGCTGCGCGAGTTGCTGGCGCATCCGGACTTCGCCGCGGGACGGCACCACACGAATCTCGTCGACCAGATGACCCGTTCGAAAGGAGACAGCGATGTCCGAGAAGACGACGTCCGCACCGGTGCTCACCGATGACGACGTCCTGACGCTGCTGCGCGCGGTGGGCGCGTCCGCCGGCGTGACGGCCGGCGACCACGGCAGGTCCTTCGAGGAACTGGGCCTGGACTCGCTGGCGCGCTTCGAGATCGCCAGCCGGATCAAGAACCGCTACGGCGTGGACATCGAGGACGACATCACCGCCGAGACCAGTCCCGCCGGAGTGCGCGACCTGGTCAACGGCAGGCTCGCCGGGGCCTGAGGGCCCGCGGGGCCCGCCCGGGCCCCGCGGGGGCAACGCGCCGGCCCGCGAGCGGGCCCGCAGAGGAGAGGACGACATGATCGGTACCACCGACAACTCGATCGTCATCGACGCGCCCGCCGGGTACGTCTTCACCAGGACCAACGACGTGCGCGGCTGGCCGGAACTGTTCACCGAGTACGCCAGTGTGGAGGTGCTCGACGAGGAGGAGCACGCGGTCACCTTCCGGCTCACCATGCACCCCGACGAGAACGGCACGTCCTGGTCGTGGGTGTCGCGCCGGGAGTGGGACCCGCGCACCCGCACCGTGCGGGCCCGCCGCGTGGAGACCGGCCCGTTCGAGTTCATGGACATCATCTGGACGTTCGAGGAGCTCGAACCCGACCGCACCCGGATGCGCTGGGTGCAGCACTTCCGCATGAAGCCGGACGCGCCCGTGGACGACGAGTGGATGACCGGCAACATCAACCGCAACTCGGTCGAGCAGATGCGGATCATCAAGGAGCGGCTGGAGGCGCGGCGCAGCACGGTGATGGGGCTGGACGACGTGCCGTCCAACACCCGGCGCGGCGGCGACATGCGCACGCTGCTGGCCCCGAGCACCATCGGCTCGGCGTTCGCGTTCGGCGGGGCGATGCGCCTCGGCCCGCACGAGCGCACCCGCGAGCACTACCACCCGTACTCGGAGGAGTTCCTGTTCGTCACGTCCGGGGAGATGCGCGTCGAGCTGGACGGGCGGCCCACGACCATCGGCGCGGGGCAGGCCATGCTCATCCCGCGCGGCGTGCGGCACCGCGTGACCGGCGGCGACCGCGAGTCGCTGGTGGTGTTCCACCTGAGCCCGCTCGCGCCGCGTCCCGACCTCGGCCACGTCGACACCGAGGACGAGCCGGCGGGCGCCGCGGGCAGCGCCGCGCCCGCCGCGTCCGCCGTCGCGCAAGCCCGGCCGGGGAACGCCGGGCCGGGGAACGCCGGGGCCAAGTCGGGCCGGGCGGGCGCGAAGACGGGCGCGAAGACGGGCCCGAAGCCGCGCGTGAGGGAGACGTCGTGAGGCCCGAAAAGGGCGCGGCGAGGCGTTCCCGGTCCGCCGCCGGGGCGCGGCGGACCGTCGTCACGGGCATCGGCGTCGTGGCGCCGGGCGGCGGCGACCGCGAGGAGTTCTGGCGGCGGATCGTCAACGGCAAACCGGCCATCCGGCGCATCACCTTCTTCGATCCCGCGCGCTTCCGGTCCCAGGTGGCGGCCGAGTGCGACTTCGTGCCGGCCCACTACGGGCTGACGCCCCGGGAGGTGCGGCGCACCGACCGGTTCGTGCAGCTGGCGATGGCGGCCGCCGACGAGGCGGTCGCCGACAGCGGCCTGGACCCCCGGGGCGTCGACACCGACCGGATGGGGGTGTCGCTCGGCACGGCCACCGGCGCCGCCGCGACGCTGGAGGACGAGTACGTGGTCGCCAGCGACCACGGCAGACACTGGGTGGTCGACGCCGAGCACGTCATGCCGTTCCTGTACCAGGCGCTGGTGCCGTCCAGCGGCGCCAGCGAGCTGGCGGTGCGGTACGGCGCGCACGGGCCCGCCGCCGTGATCTCCACCGGGTGCACCGCGGGCATCGACGCCATCGGGCACGCGCACCGGCTGATCGTCGACGGCGAGGCCGACGTGATGGTGGCGGGCGCGTCGGAGGCGCCGGTCACGCCGTTCTCGGCCGCCGCGTTCGACGCGATCCGGGCGACCACCCCGCACAACGACGACCCGGAGGGCGCGTCCCGGCCGTTCGACGCCGACCGGCGGGGCTTCGTGCTCGGCGAGGGCTGCGCGGTGCTCCTGCTGGAGGAGCTGACGCACGCCCGGGCCCGCGGCGCCGAGATCTACTGCGAGATCACCGGGTACAGCACCCGCGCCAACGCCTTCCACATGACCGGGCTGCGGCCCGACGGCCTGGAGCTGGCCGAGGCCATCCGCGACGCCATGCGGCAGGCCCGGCTCGACCCCGCCGACCTGGGGTACATCAGCGCCCACGGGTCCGGCACCAAGATGAACGACCGGCACGAGACCGCCGCCTACAAGCGCGCGCTGGGCCACACCGCCTACCAGGTGCCGATCAGCTCCATCAAGTCGGTGGTCGGGCACTCGCTCGGCGCGATCGGGTCGATCGAGATGGCCGCGTGCGCGCTGGTGATCCAGCGCGGGGTCATCCCGCCGACCGCCAACCTGCACACTCCGGACCCCGACTGCGACCTGGACTACACGCCCGTCACGGCCCGGGAGGCGCGGGTGGACCACGCGCTGTCGGCGGGCAGCGGCTTCGGCGGCTTCCAGTCCGCCATGATCTTCTCCCGGCTCGCGGGCGGCCGGGCGGACTCATGAGCGCGGGAGGCGGCCGCACGGCCGCGACCCTCAGCCACGGGCGGACCCGCGGGGCCGGCGGCGCGGACGGCGGCCGCGTGACGGTGATCAGCGGGATCGGCGTGGTCGCGCCGACCGGCATCGGCGTGGCCGAGCACTGGGCGGCGACCCTGCGCGGCACGTGCGGGCTGGCGCCGATCACCGCGTTCGACACCGCGGACCTGCCGATCCACGTGGCCGGGCAGGTGACCGGGTTCGACGCCGAACGGCTCGTCCCCGACCGGCTGCGGGTGCAGACCGACCGGTGGACGTGGATGGCGCTGGCCGCCGCCGAGATGGCGCTGGCCGACGCGCGGCTGGACCCGGCCGCGGAGGACGACCCGTTCGCCCTGGGCGTGCTGACCTCCAGCGCGTCGGGCGGCAACGAGTTCGGCCAGCGGGAGATCCAGGCGCTGTACGCGCAGGGCCCGCAGGACGTCACCGCCTACCAGTCGATCGCCTGGTTCTACGCGGCAAGCACCGGCCAGCTGTCGATCCGGCACGGCATCAAGGGGCCGTGCGGCGTCGTCATGTCCGACGGCGCCGGCGGCATCGACGTGGTGGCGCAGGCCCGCCGGCTGATCCGGCGCGGCGCCGAGGCGGTGCTGGCGGGCGGCACCGAGGCGCCGCTGTCCCCGTACGCGATCACCTGCCACGGGACGCGGGAGATGAGCGGCGGGCACGACCCGCGCACCGCCTACCGCCCGTTCGCGCGGTCGGCGAGCGGCGCGGTGCCCGGGGAGGGCGGCGCGATCCTGGTCGTGGAGGAGCGCGAGCGGGCGCTGCGCCGCGGCGCGCCCACGATCTACGCCGAGCTGGCGGGCACGGCGTCCACCCACGACGCGCACCGGCCCGCCGGGCCGCCGCCGGACCACCGGCAGCTCGCCCGGGCCATGCGCCTGGCCATCGAACGCGCCGGGCTCACCCCGCAGGACGTGGACGTGGTGTTCGCCGACGGGGCGGGCGACCCGGCGCGCGACGCGCTGGAGGCCGCGGCGATCAACGACGTGTTCGCGCACGCGGTCGGGGCCATCCCGGTGACGGTGCCCAAGACCATGACGGGGCGGCTCGGCTCGGGCGCCGCCGCGCTCGACCTGGCCTGGGCGGCGCTGGCGCTGCACCACGACACGATCCCGCCGTCGGTCAACCTGGACGCCGACGGCGGCTACGGCCTGGACCTGGTCAGCGAGCCCCGCGAGCACGCCGCGCTGCGCCACGCGCTGGTGGTGGCGCGCGGGTCGGGCGGGTTCAACGCCGCCGCCGTGCTACGGACGGTGCGCCATGACGTCGGATGACGCCCCGCCCGAAGCCTCACCCGGTGCGTCGCCCGGCGCCTCGTTCGCGACCTCGTTCGGAACCTCGTTCGGCGCCCCGCCCGGTGCGTCGGTCCCGGCGTCGGCCGGGGTTCCGGGCGGGGCGCCGGGCGGGCGGCGCGCCGCGGGCAGCGGCAGCCGGGCGCGCACCAGGAAGCCGTCGCCGGGCGGGCGCCCGAAGGTGAACGATCCGCCCCGCGCGGTGACGGTCTCGACCAGTCCGCGCAGGCCCTGCCCGCCGGGACCGGCCCAGCCGTCCCCGGGCGGGTGCCCGCCCTCGTTGGTCACGGTGATGCGCAGCTCGTCGCCGTACTCGATCAGCACGCGCAGCCTGCCCCCGCCGTGCTTGAGCGCGTTGGCCAGGCTCTCCTGGACGATGTGCAGCGCGGTGGTGCGCAGGTCGAGCGGCAGCGCGGGCTCGCGCCCGGTCACCTCCAGCTCGACGGCGCGCCGGTCGGGCATCCGCCCGATCAGCTCGGCGGCCCGCTGCGACAGCAGCCAGCCGCCGGGCTCGGGCGCGCCGCGCAGCGTGCCGATGATCTGCCGCATGTCCCGCAGCGTCGCCTGGGCGGTCTCGTCGATCAGCCGGGCCACCGACTGCGCCTGCGCGCTGACCGCCGGCAGCCGCCGCGAGTGCATGGCGATGACGACGAGCCCGTGGCCGACCGCGTCGTGCAGCTCGCGTGCGATGCGCTGGCGTTCGCGCTGCACGGCCAGGGTGACCCCGTCGGCCTCCCCCCGGCCCAAGCGGCCGTGCCGCTGCACCACCCGGTGACCCAGCGCCGCCCCCGCCAGCACGCCGATCGCCGCGCCGCCCGCCAGCAGGCCGATCCGGCGGTCGCGCCATCGGGCGGGTGCCTGCGCGGCGGGCCCGCCGTTCGCGGGCAGCGCCGTCCGCGGCCGCGTCACGGCCCCGTGTCCCTTGTCAACTCGCCCCCGAAGATGTCGCCCCGCCGACCCCCTGCACCGCCACTGACCAGTCAGGATGGTAGGCGCGCCGAAGCAGGTGATCAAGAAGATCAATGTCAAGAATGCCGTCGCAGGCGGTAGATCACGATGTCCGTGACGGTGCTCGCGACGTGCCGGCCGCGGCGAATGTGACAATCTGGGCGGATGCGCACGGTCGTGACGGGGGTGGCGGGGTTCCTGGGATCCCATGTGGCGGAGGCGCTGCTGGCCCGCGGGCACACGGTGCTGGGCGTCGACCGCCGTTCCCCGGACCTGGACGAGACCGCCGCGCGCAACCTGGCCGGTGCGCTGGAGCGGCCGGGGTTCCGCCTCGTCGTCGCCGACCTCAACCACACGCCGCTGGAACCGCTGCTGGACGAGGCCGTCACCGTCTACCACCTGGCGGCCGTCCCCGGGGTGCGCGCCTCGTGGGGGCCGCGGTTCGGCGCCTACGTGGCGTCCAACGTGCTGGCGACGCGGCGCGTCGTGGCCGCCTGCGCGCGTGTGCGGACGCCCCGGCTGGTGTTCGCGTCCTCCTCCAGCGTGTACGGGACGACCACGGGGCTGCCCTCACGCGAGGACGACCCGACCCTGCCCGCCTCGCCGTACGGGATGACCAAGCTGGCGGCCGAACGGCTGTGCCTGGCCCACGCCCGCGAGGCGGACGCCCGCACCTCGGTGGTGGCGCTGCGGTACTTCACCCTCTACGGCCCCCGCCAGCGCCCCGACATGATGATCAGCCGGGTGCTGCGGGCGGCGCTCACCGGCGAGCCCGTGCGCGTGTACGGCGACGGCACCCAGCGCCGCGACTTCACCTACGTCGGCGACGCCGTCGCCGCGACCCTGGCGGCGGGGGCGGTCGCGGCGCGCGCCGAGGCGGTCAACGTCGGCGGCGGCGCCGGCGTGTCCCTGCGGGAGCTGCTCGACCTGGCCGCCGAGGTCACCGGCCGCCCGGTCCCGGTGATCGATGACGTGCCGCAGCGCGGGGACGTCGCCGTCACCTGCGCCGACCTCGCCAAGGCCCGCGATCTGCTCGGCCACGTCCCCGCCACCGGCCTGGCCGAGGGCCTGGCCCGCCAGTGGGAGCACCTGACGGCCGCCGTCACCGGGTGACGCCCGAGTGGCGGCGCGGCAGGGGCACGACCTTGCGGACGCGGTGGCGGCTGTTCATGGCGGCGCGTTCGGCGGTGCGGGCCTGCGCCTCGGTGCCGGCCGAGTCCAGCTGCCACGGGACGCTGCAGACCATGACGCCGGGGCGGAACAGCAGCCGGGTCTTCAGGCGCAGGGCGCTCTGGTTGTGCAGCACCTGCTCCCACCAGTGCCCCACGACGTACTCGGGGATGAACACGCACACCACGTCGCGGGGGCTCCTGCGGCGGACGCGCGACACGTAGTCCAGCACCGGGCCGGTGATGTCCCGGTACGGGGAGTCCAGGACGACCAGCGGCACCGGGATGTCGCGTTCCCGCCACTCCCGTTCCAGCTCCGCCACCTGGGCGGGGGAGCCGTCCACCGTGACGGCGGTCAGGGTGCTGGGATGGGTGGCGCGGGCGAACGCCAGCGCCCGCAGGGTCGGGGTGTGCAGCCTGGACACCAGCACCACCGCGTGGATGCGGCTGGGCAGCGGCACCGGCTCGTCGCCCGGCCGCAGCTCGGCGTCCAGCCGGTCGTAGTGCCGCCGGATCGCCCTCATCATCCAGAACACCAGCGGCATCGCCACGCACACGATCCAGGCGCCGTGGGTGAACTTGAAGACGACCACGATCACCAGGACCAGCGCGGTCAGCGTGCCGCCCAGCCCGTTGACCAGCCGGGACCGGTGGACGCGGCCGCGGGGCGCGGCGTCGTCCGTGCGCAGCGTCCGGGTCCAGTGCCGCACCATGCCCCACTGGCTGAGGGTGAACGAGACGAACACCCCGATGATGTACAGCTGGATCAGCCGGGTGGTACTGGCGTCGAACGCCCAGATCAGCGCGATCGCCAGCAGCGCCAGCAGCACGATGCCGTTGCTGAACACCAGCCGGTCGCCGCGGCGGCCGAACCGGCGCGGCAGGTAGCCGTCCTCGCCCAGGATCGAGGCCAGGATCGGGAACCCGTTGAACGCGGTGTTGGCCGCCAGCACCAGGATCGCCGCGGTGAACGCCGCGACCAGGAAGAACGGCAGCGAGCCGGCGCCGAACACCGCCGCCGCCTCCTGCGCGATCACGGTCTTCTGCATGTAGCCCGGGGGCGCGCCCGCCAGCCGTCCGGGGGCGTCGGCGACGTGCACGCGCGCCGCCATCGCCAGCGCCGTGATGCCCGCGAACATCGTCACGGTGATCGCGCCCATGAGCGCCAGGGTGGCCGCGGCGTTGGCCGGCTTGGGCGGCCGGAAGTTCGGCACCCCGTTGCTGACCGCCTCCACGCCCGTCAGCGCTGTGCAGCCCTGGGAGAAGGAGCGCAGCACGATCGCCGCGGCCAGCAGCCCGGCGGCCTGGTGGGTCGGCTCGACGCGCAGCGACGCCGACTCCGCCACCGGCACGTGGCCGGTCAGCGCGCGCACCGCGCCCCAGGCGAGCATGGCGAACACCACGGTGACGAACCCGTAGGTGGGGATCGCGAACACCGTGCCCGACTCCTTGACGCCGCGCAGGTTCATCACCGTCAGCACCGCGATCATCGCGACGCACAGCTGCACCGCGTACGGGTGCAGCACGGGGAGCGCCGACACGATGTTCGCGACCCCGGCGGCCACCGACACCGCCACCGTCAGCACGTAGTCGATCAGCAGCGCGCTGGCGGCGACCAGCGAGGCGTTCACGCCCAGGTTGGCGCGGCTGACCGCGTACGCGCCGCCGCCGTTGGGATAGGCGCGGCAGGTCTGCCGGTACGACAGCACCACCACGGCCAGCAGGACGATCACCGCCGCGGCCACCCAGGGCGTCAGGTGCAGCAGCGCCATGCCGCCCAGGCCCAGCCCGAGCAGGATCTCCTCGGTGGCGTAGGCGTTGGACGACAGGGGGTCGCTGCAGAACACCGGCAGCGCCAGGCGTTTGGGCAACAGGGTCTCGCCCATCTGCTGAGTGCGCAGCGGGCGCCCCACCAGAAAGCGCTTGGGGAGTCTAAGGACGGCCTTCACGGCGACCACCTCATCCGCCGCGTACCCGGCCGGGCCCCCGCCTAACGGCGAGGTCCGGCCGAAGAGTCCAGGTCGAAGCTCAGGGGTCGAAGCGGTAGCCCATGCCGGGCTCGGTGATCAGGTGCCGGGGACGGGCCGGGTCGGGTTCCAGCTTGCGGCGCAGCTGGGCCAGGTAGACGCGCAGGTAGCCGGTCTCCTTCTCGTACGCCGGACCCCACACCTCGCGCAGCAGCCGCTTCTGGTCGACCAGCCGCCCGGAGTTGCGGACCAGCACCTCCAGCACGTGCCACTCGGTGGGCGTCAGCCGCACGCCGGCGCCGCCGCGGGTGACCTTCCGGGCGGCCAGGTCGACGGTGAACGCGGCGGTCTCCACCATGGCGTGCTCCCCGGCGGGGGCGGCGCGGCGGACGGCGGCGCGCAGCCGGGCCAGCAGCTCGTCCATGCCGAACGGCTTGGTGACGTAGTCGTCGGCGCCGACGTCCAGGGCCTCCACCTTGTCGGCGGACGCCTGCCGCGCCGACAGCACGATGATCGGCACGTTCAGCCAGCCGCGCAGCCCCTGGATGACCTCGACGCCGTCCATGTCCGGCAGGCCCAGGTCGAGCACCACCACGTCCGGGTGGCGGCGGGCCGCCAGGTCCAGGGCGGTGCGGCCGTCGGGCGCGGCGTCCACCTCGTAGCCGCGGGCCCGCAGGTTGATCCGCAGCGCCCGGACGAGCTGCGGCTCGTCCTCGACGACCAGTACGCGCGTCACCGTGTGCCTCCCTGCGGTTCCCGAGCGGGTCCGTGTTCCGGCGCGGGCGGCCCGTCCGGTACGGCGGACGGTGCGGGCGCGAGCGGCAGCGCGAACACCATGGTCAGCCCGCCGCCGGGGGTGTCCTCGGCGTCCAGGGTGCCGCCCATGGCCTCGACGAACCCGCGCGCGACGGCCAGCCCGAGGCCGACCCCGGTGCCGCGCCTGCCCTCGTCCAGCCGCTGGAAGGGGCCGAAGACGCGCTCCTTGTCGACGTCCGGCACGCCCGGCCCCCGGTCGACGACGCGGATCTCCAGCCGGCCGGGGCCGCCGCCGAAACGCAGCTCGTCCGCCGACACCAGCACCGTGCCGGGGCTGTGCCGGACCGCGTTCTCCACCACGTTGGCCAGTGCCCGCTCCAGGAGCCCGGCGTCGGCGGGCACGGGCGGCAGCGTGTCGGGCACGTCCACCACGACGCGGCCCGGGGGGACGCCTCGCAGCGCCCTCGGCAGCACCTCGTCCACCGCGACCGGCCGGGTCAGCGGCGTCACCGCGCCGGTCTGCAGGCGGCTCATGTCCAGCAGATTGCCGATCAGCCCGTCGAGCCGGTCGGCCGACTCCTCGATGGCGGCCAGCAGCTCGGCCTCGTCCTCGGGGTCCCAGGTCACGTCCGCCGAACGCAGGCTGCTGACGGCGGCCTTGATCGACGCCAGCGGGGTGCGCAGGTCGTGGGAGACCGCGGCCAGCAGCGCGGTGCGGATCCGGTTGCCCTCGGCGAGCCGGCGGGCGTGCGCCGCCTCCTCGGCCAGCCGCCGCCACTCCAGCACCGCCGCGGCCTGCGCGGCGAACGCCGTCAGGACGCGCCGGTCGGCGGCGGGCAGCACCCGTCCGCGCAGCGCCAGCACCGTCTCGCCGCGCCCGTCCGGCCCGGATCCGGCGGGCACCGCGGCGTGCGCGTCGGCGTCCTCGGGGTCGGTGCACGGGCCGGGACCGGCGGCGCCGAGCGTGACCCAGCCGTGGCCGGAACGCTCCAGCAGCGCGACCGACCCGGCCCCGAACGTCTCGCGGACGCGCCGCAGCAGCGCGGGCAGCGCCTGCTCGCCGCGCAGCACGCTGGTGGCCAGCATGCTCAGCGTCTCGGCCTCGGCGCCGCTGCGCGCGGCCTGCGCGGTGCGGCGGGCGGCCAGGTCCACCACGGACGACACCGCCACCGCCACCCCCACGAAGATCACCAGCGCGGCGACGTGCTCGAAACGGGCGACGTTCAGCGTGTGGTACGGCGGGGTGAAGAACCAGTTGGCCAGCAGGCAGCCCAGGACCGCCGCGGCCACCGCGGGCCACAGCCCGCCCACCAGCGCGACCCCGACCGTCAGCGCCAGGTAGAACAGGATGTCGGTGGTCAGCCCCGACTCGCCGCGCAGGTTCGTCAGCACCGCGGTCAGCAGCGCCGGGCCCGTCACGGCCAGCGCCCACCCGGCGGCGCGGCGGCGGCGGCTCAGCGCCGGCCCGGCCATCCGGCCCGGTCCGCGGCCCTTGCCGACGTGCTCGTGGGTGACGATGTGCACGTCCAGGTCCCCGGCCTCGCGCGCCACGGTGGTGCCCACGCCCGGCCCGAACACGAACTGCCAGCCTGGCCTGCGGCTGGACCCCAGCACCAGCTGGGTGGCGTTGACGCCGCGCGCGAACTCCAGCAGCGCCGTCGGGACGTCGTCGCCCACCACCTGGTGGTACGTGCCGCCCAGGCTCTCCAGCAGCGCCCGCTGCCGGGCCGGCTCGCGCGGGAAGCGCTCGGTGAGGCCGTCGCCGCGCACCACCCGCACCGCCAGCAGGTCGGCGTGCCCGGCGTGCGCGGCCAGCCGCGCCGCCCGCCGGATCAGCGTGTCGCCCTCCGGGCCGCCGGTCAGCGCCACCACGATCCGCTCGCGCGCCTCCCAGGGCCGGGTGATGCCGTGCCGGTGCCGGTAGCGGGCCAGGACCTCGTCCACCCGGTCGGCCACCCACAGCAGCGCGATCTCCCGCAGCGCGGTCAGGTTCCCGGCGCGGAAGTAGTTGGCCAGCGCCGCGTCGATCTCCTCGGGCGGGTAGACGGCGCCGTGCGCCATGCGGCGCCGCAGCGCCTCGGCGGTCATGTCGACCATCTCGATCTGCTCGGCGCGGCGGACCACCTCGTCGGGGACGGTCTCGCGCTGGCGCACCCCGGTGATGCGCTCGACCACGTCGTTCAGCGACTCCAGGTGCTGGACGTTGACGGTGGAGATCACGTCGACGCCCGCCTCCAGCAGCTCCTCGATGTCCTGCCAGCGCTTGGCGTTGCGCGAGCCCGGCACGTTGGTGTGCGCCAGCTCGTCGACCAGCGCCACCCGCGGTCCGCGGGCCAGCACCGCGTCCACGTCCATCTCGGTGAACGTCCGGCCCCGGTAGCGGATCTCCCGGCGGGGGACGACCTCCAGGTCGCCGATCTGCTCGGCGGTGCGGGCGCGGCCGTGCGTCTCGACGAGCCCGACGACCACGTCGGTGCCGCGGGCGGCGCGCCGCCGTCCCTCGTTCAGCATGGCGTAGGTCTTGCCGACGCCGGGCGCGGCGCCCAGGTAGATGCGCCAGGTGCCCCGCTTGCCCATGCCCGTTCACCCCCCAGGCCCGGATCATCCCCGTTTTGTGGCTATGCGAAATCTACGGGTCGCCCGCCGCACGGCCGGACGCGCGGTCCGCGTCGAAGCGGTACGGGCCGGGCAGGGCGGCGCCGTCCTCGGCGGTGCCCGCGGCGGGCAGCGACACGATCATGGTGAGGCCGCCGCCGGGGGTCTCCTCGGGGGTCAGGGTGCCGCCCATCGCCTCGGTCAGCCCGCGCGACAGCGCCAGGCCGAGCCCGACCCCGCTCCCGGCCGACCGGTCGTCCAGCCGCTGGAACGGCAGGAACACCCGGTCCCGGGCACCCTCCCGTGCGGCCAGGTGTCTGCCGCGTTAGGAGTAAAGCGCTGTTTCGGGTGCTTTCTGTGCTGTCTTGACGCGTTCTTAGCGCGCGCTCCCGCGCTCTTAACACGTCCCTAACGCCCCTTGGCCGTCCGGGGGCGGCCGGCGCCAAGGGGGTCCTGGCGGTCCCAGGGACGACCAGAGCCTGGGTCGGCCGGCCGTGGCCCACCACGATGGGTGACGTCCCTCGGAACCACCTTTCCGACCGCTGAGGAGAACCGCGATATGAGCACCGTCGCCGCCTACGCGGCGCCCTCCGCCGGGGCGCCCCTGGAGCGCACCACGATCGAGCGCCGTCCCGTCGGCGAGCACGACGTCCAGATCGAGATCAAGTACGCGGGCATCTGTCACTCCGACATCCACCAGGCCCGCGGCGAATGGGGCAACCAGATCTTCCCGATGGTGCCGGGGCACGAGATCGCCGGCGTCGTCACCGCGACCGGCCCGGGCGTGACCGGGTTCGCCGTCGGCGACCGGGTGGGCGTCGGCTGCATGGTCGACTCGTGCCGCGAGTGCGACAACTGCAGGGCGGGGCTGGAGCAGTACTGCCAGGAGGGGTTCGTCGACACCTACAACGGGACCGACCGCGCCGGGAACCCGACCCACGGCGGTTACTCCACGCACATCGTGGTCGACGAGAACTTCGTCCTGCGCATCCCCGACGGCCTGTCGCTGCAGGAGGCCGCGCCGCTGCTGTGCGCCGGCATCACCACCTACTCGCCGCTGCGGCACTGGAACGCCGGGCCGGGCAAGCGGGTCGCCGTCGTCGGGCTGGGCGGCCTCGGCCACATGGCCGTCAAGATCGCGCACGCGCTGGGCGCCGAGGTGACCGTGCTGTCCCAGACGCTGCGCAAGAAGGACGACGGCCTGAAGCTGGGCGCCGACCACTACCACGCCACCGGCGACCCGGCGACCTTCGAGAAGCTGGCCGGACGGTTCGACCTGCTCCTGTGCACCGTCTCGGCGCGGCTCGACCTGGACGCCTACCTGGGGCTGCTGAAGACCGACGGCGTGCTGGCCAACGTCGGCGCCCCCGAGGAGCCGGTCTCGCTGAACGTGTTCTCGCTGATCTTCGGCCGCCGCAGCCTGGCCGGATCGGCGATCGGCGGCATCGCAGAGACGCAGGAGATGCTCGACTTCTGCGCCGAGCACGGCCTCGGCGCCGAGATCGAGCTGATCCGCGCCGACCAGATCAACGAGGCGTGGGAGCGCGTGCTGAACAGCGACGTGCGCTACCGGTTCGTGATCGACGCCGCCACGATCTGACGGCCCCGTCCGCCGCGTCGCGCCCGGCCACCGCGCCCGGTGGCCGGGCGCACTGGTCGGGCCCGCTGGTAGGCGCGGTGGTCAGGTGCGGTGGACGCGGCCGCCGAGCAGGCGCGTGCCGGGCCCGGCGGCCGCCCCCGGGCCGGATCGCGCGGTGACCGTGCCGGCGGTGATCTCCGCGCCGCATTCGGAGCAGCAGACCCGGGGCGTGAACTCCCGGCCGCAGGCGTCGTGGACGAGCAGGGCGGGCGGACCGCCGGGCGGCGTCTGCCACTTGTCGCCCCAGGCCATCATCGCCATCAGCACCGGCACCAGGTCCCGGCCGGCCTCGGCCAGGTGGTACTCGTACCGGGGCGGACGGTCCTGGTAGCGCCTGCGTTCGAGGATCCCCGCGGCGACCAGGTCGTCCAGGCGCCGCGTGAGCAGGTTGCGGGAGATGCCCAGGTTCCCGGCGATGTCGTCGAAGCGGTGCAGGCCGAGGTGGACGTCCCGGACGATCAGCGGGCTCCACCAGTGCCCGACCACCTCCAGGGTCCGCCCGATCGAGCAGTGCATGTCGGCGAAGCTGGTCTTCTGCACGGCCTCCAGGCTAGTCGGTTGACTCATTGAACGCACCCGTCCTAGGGTCGCTCACGACGGGTCAGTTCAATACAAGTACTCACTGGAGGTGGGCCATGCCCTTCGTCGAGCTGTTCGCGCCCCGGGGCGCGCTGGACGGCGAGCGCGGCACGCGGGCCAAGCAGCGGCTGGTGGCCGAGGTGATGGCGGTGGAGGGCGCGCCCGACACCCAGGCCGCACGGGACATCTCCTGGCTGGTGGTCACCGAGCCGGCGGAGTGGTTCGTCGGCGGCCGGGCCGCCGGCGCGGACGAGCCCCCGCGCTACCTGGTGCGGGTGAGCGTCCCGGCCGGGTCGCTGGACGACGGCAAGCGCCGCGAGATGGTCGAACGCGTCACCCGCGTCCTGGCCGAGGCCGAGGAGGACGCCGGCCGCCTCTATGCCGCCCCCGTCGCCTGGGTGCACCTGGTCGAGATCCCGGACGGCAACTGGGGCGCCATGGGCCGGGTGTTCCGCCTGCCCGACATCATCGAGTTCACCACGGGCGCTCCCGCGGCCGCCGGCTGAGACGAGCCGGTCACTCCCGAGCGTGCGGCGTTCCGTGACAAGCTCCGGCGCGTCGCACGCGCCGTGCCGTTTCCCCCACGGCAGGAGCGGAATACCGTCCCGAGACGCGCGGTTCCACGGCACATCCCTGATCACATGGGGACCGCACGGCCACACGTCCGCGCGGCGGGGAGCGAGGGGAGCCATGCCCGACTACGGCCACGACCTGATGTTCGGTTCGTTCATCACCCCGGGGAGCGCCGACCCGAAACAGGTGCTCGACCTCGCGCAGGCGTCCGAGGCCGCCGGCCTGGACCTGGTGACGTTCCAGGACCACCCCTACCAGCCGCGTTTCCTGGACACCTGGACGCTGCTGACCTACGTGGCCGCGCGCACCGAGCGCGTCCGCCTGGCGGGCAACGTGCTGAACCTCCCGCTGCGTCCCCCGGCGGTGCTGGCGCGCGCGGCGGCGAGCCTCGACCTGCTCAGCGGCGGCCGCTTCGAGCTGGGCCTGGGCGCCGGCGGGTTCCGGGAGGCCATCGAGGCCATGGGCGGGCGCCGCCTGACCCCGGCGCAGAGCGTCGACGCGCTCGGCGAGGCCATCGACGTCATCCGCGGCGTCTGGGACGCCGGGAACACCGCGCGGCTGCGCATCGACGGCACGTACTACCAGGTGGACGGCGCCAAGCGCGGCCCCGCACCCGCCCACGACATCGGCATCTGGCTGGGCGCCTACAAGCCCAGGATGCTGCGCCTGGTCGGCGGCAAGGCCGACGGCTGGCTGCCCTCGCTGCCGTACCTGAGCGACGTGCGCCGCCTCGCCGACGGCAACGCGATCATCGACGAGGCCGCCGCCGCGGCCGGACGCGACCCGGCCGCGGTGCGCCGCCTGCTCAACGTCGGCGGCCGGTTCGGGCCCGGCGGCGAGGAGCTGTTCTCCGGACCGCCCGGGCGGTGGGCCGAGCAGCTGGCCGGGCTGACCCTGGAGTACGGCGTCAGCGGCTACATCGTCATGGCCGACGACCCCGCCGTCCTGCGGACGTTCGGCGGGGAGGTCGCCCCCGCGACCCGCGAGCTGGTCGCCTCCGCCCGCGCGTCCGCCAGCCGGACCTGACCCCGGCGCCGCCCCCGGCGCCCGAACCCGACCCGGCCCCCCATCGCATGCCCGACCGTCCGTCCACCAGGAGGATGCGATGAAGCTGAAGCTCAGGACCGTTCCGAGCCGCCTGGCGAGCGGCGCGTACATCCTGCACAGCGGGCTGGAGTTGTGGAACGGGGACGAGGAGCAGGCCACGGCCACGCACGGCATGGCCGCCGCCGCCTTCCCGTTCCTCAAGGGCGTCCCACCGCGCAGGTTCCTGCGCCTGCTGGCCGCCGGGCAGATCGCCACCGGCGCCGCGCTGCTGGCCCCGTTCGTCCCGAACGCCCTGGCGGGGACGGCCCTCACCGGGTTCGGCGGCTCCCTGGTCGCGTTCTATCTGCGCGCTCCCGGCCTGCGCAAGCCCGGCAGCGTCTGGCCCAGCCAGGCGGGCATCGGCGTCAGCAAGGACGTCTGGCTGCTCGGCATCGGCCTCGGCCTGCTGGCGGACGCGGCCTCCGAACGCCGCGCCACGACCGGCGGCGCTGCGGAAGGCGGCTGATCGCTCCCTATGCTGGGGTGATGCTGTCTCGCCACGGGGCGGCGGCCGCCGCGCTGACGGTGCTGGTCGTCGGGAGCACGGTCGCGATGTGGCTGCGCGCGCCCGCCCATCCGCCGTGGCGGGCGGTCGTGGACGGGGTGCTGGTGCTGAGCGTGTGCGGCACGCTGCCGCTGCTGCGGCGCCGTCCCGTGGCCGGGGGCGTGTACGCGCTGGTGGCCACCGGCGTGTACTACGTGCTCAGCCCGGTCGACGGGCCGCTGATCGTCGTGACGATCCTCACGCTGTACGTGGTCGCCGCGGGCGGGCGCGTGCGCACCGCCGCGGCGCTCGGCGCGGTCCTGGTGATCGCCGCCGGGCTCGGCACGCTCGCCGGGAACGAGGACGTCAACAGCGTCGCGATCATCATGATGACCGGCTGGGTGGTGGCGCTGGTCGCCCTCGGCGCCGTCCGGCACGGCCGCCAGGAGGCGCTGCGCGCGGCGGTGCGGCGGGCCGAGGAGGAGGCGCGCTGGCGCGCCACCGCCGAACGGCTGCGCATCGCGCGCGAGCTGCACGACGTCGTCGGCCACCACCTGTCGATGATCAACGTGCAGGCGGGCACCGCGCTGCACCGGCTGCACCGCGATCCCGAGCAGGCGGGGCGGGCGCTCAGCGTGATCAAGGAGGCCAGCCGCGAGACGCTGCGCGAGATGCGCGCCACGCTCGGCGTGCTGCGCGCCGTCGACGAGCAGCCGGGCACCGAGCCCGCCGGGCGGCTGGACCGGCTGGACGACCTGGTCCGGCACGCCGAGCTGGCGTCGCTGGAGACGGCGGTGCGCGTGGAGGGCGACCCGCGTCCGCTGCCCGCCGGGGTGGACCTGGCCGCCTACCGCATCCTGCAGGAGGCCATCACCAACGTGACCCGGCACGCCGCGGCCCGCCGCGTCACCCTGCGGATCGGCTACGGTACGGCGGACCTGCTGGTGGAGGTCGAGGACGACGGAAGGGGCGCCGCCGTGGACACGGGCGGGGACGGCAGCGGCATCCGCGGCATGCGGGAACGCGCGCGGGCGCTGGGCGGCGAGCTGACCGCCGGGCCCGTGCCGGGCGGCGGGTTCCGCGTGCGGGCCCGGCTGCCTTACGGGGCGGACGGATGATCCGGGTACTGCTCGCCGACGACCAGGGGCTGGTGCGCGCCGGATTCCGCTCCCTGCTCGACGACGAGGACGACATCACCGTCGTCGGCGAGGCGGCCGACGGCGCGGGCGCGGTCGAGGCGGCGCGGGAGCTGCGGCCCGACGTGGTCCTCCTGGACATCCGGATGCCGGGCATGGACGGCCTGGCCGCGGCCCGCCGCATCGCCGCCGCCGACCCGTCGGTGCGCGTGGTGATCCTGACGACCTTCGACCTGGACGAGTTCGTCTACGGCGCGCTGCGCGCGGGCGTGGCGGGCTTCCTGGTCAAGGACACCGAGCCGGAGGAGCTGCTGCGCGCGGTGCGGGTCGCCGCCCGCGGCGACGCGCTGATCAGCCCGTCGGTGACGCGGCGGCTCATCGCCGAGTACGCGGGCCGCAAGGCGGCGCCCGAGCCGGGCCCGCGGGTGAACGCCCTCACCCCGCGCGAACGCCAGATCGTCGAGCTGGTCGCCGAGGGCCACTCCAACGACGAGATCGCGGCGCGGCTGGAGCTGCGCCCGGCCACCGTCAAGAGCCAGGTCAGCCGCGTCATGACCAAGCTGGACGTGCGCGACCGCGCGGCGCTGGTCGTGCTGGCCTACGAGAGCGGCCTGGTGCGTCCCGGCTGGGCCGGCTGACGCGGCGCCGCCCGCCGCAACCGGGGGTGTAGGGGCGCGGCCGGCGCGCGCAACAAACGGGGTACCGGACCGGCGCCTCGCGGCCGATGCGCACCGCCATGCCCCGGCAGCAGCCTGTGAGCATGAACGACAACCAATCCGGTCCCTCGCCGGCGAGCAAGGCCGGGGCCGCCGTGGTCGGCTTCCTGGTCGGCGGGGCGGGGGGCTTCTTCGCGACGGAGGCGTTCGCCGCGTTCTGCCACTTCGTCCTCGGCGTGACCCTCGACGTGGAGGACACGCCCGCCCTGCTGGTCCTGTTCGCGGGGCTGCCGCCGCTGCTCGCGGTGGTCGGCGCGTTCGTGGGGGTTCGCGTGGCGGCCCGGGAGAACGGAGGCCGCCGGTGACGACCGGACTGTTCGGACGCCTGGCCGCCTGGTCGTACCGGCGCCGCTGGATCGCGCTCGGCCTGTGGGCGCTGGTGCTGGTCGCCGTCACCGTCGCCGCGCGGGCCGTGGGCACCGACTACCGCAACGACTTCACCCTGCCCGGTACCCAGTCGCAGCGGGCGGGCGACCTGCTCACCGAGCACGGCGCCGCGCAGGCGGGCGACTCCCTGCAGATCGTGGTGAAGGCGCCGGGCGGGCTGCGCGCGCCGGACACCGAACGCCGCGTCCGCGACGTGGTCGGGCGGGTGGGCGGCCTGCCGGGCGTCGCGGCCGTCCGCGCCCCCTACGACGACCGCGCCGCGATCTCCCGCGACGGCACCATCGGGTACGCCACCGTCACGCTCACCGGCAAGGCGGAGGAGGTCCCGCGCGACGACGTCGTCCGCATCGTCGACACCGCGCGGTCGGCCGCGTCCGGCGGGCTCCAGGTGGAGGTCGGCGGGGATGCGGCGCGCGGCGCCGAGGAGAGCGGCGGCGGCGCCGAGGGCGCGGGCATGCTGGCCGCGCTGGTCATCCTCGTGCTGCTGTTCGGCTCGCTGGTCGCCGCCGCGCTGCCGCTGGTGACCGCGCTGTTCGCGGTCGGTTCGGCGATCGGGCTGATCGGGCTGGCCTCGCACCTGGCCACGGTCGCCGACTTCACCCCGCCGATCCTGATGCTGGTCGGCCTCGGCGTCGGCGTCGACTACGCGCTGCTGGTCTTCTACCGCTACCGGCACGAGCTGCTGGAGGGCGCCGAACCGCGGGACGCCACGCGCCGCGCCCTGGACGCCGCGGGCCGCACCGTCTTCGTCGCCGCCTGCACCGTCGTCATCGCGCTGCTGGGCCTGATCGCGCTCGGCCTCGGCGCGTTGCAGGGCGTGGCCGTCGCGGTCGCGCTGACCGTGCTGGTCACCATGCTCGCCGCGCTGGTGCTGCTGCCCGCGCTGCTGGGCTTCTTCGGCGGGCGCATCCAGCGGCACGTGCGCAGGCGCGCGAGCCGGACCGCCGCGCGCGGCAGGGAGCCCGGCGCGGGCTGGCGGCGGCTGGCCACGGCGGTGCAGCGCCGTCCGCTGCCCGCCCTGCTGGTGGCGCTCGCCGCACTGCTGGCGCTGTCGGCGCCCGCCCTGGACATGCGCCTCGGCTTCGCCGACGCGGGCAACGACCCGGCCTCGTCCACCACCCGCAAGGCCTACGACCTGCTCGCCGAGGGCTTCGGGCCCGGCTTCAGCGGGCCGCTGGTCGTCGTCGGTGAGACGGGCGCGGGGGAGGCGCAGCGCGTGCAGCAGATCCTGGCCCGCACCGACGGCGTCGCCGCGACCACCCCGCCGCTGCCGTCCCGCGACGGCGCGGTGCACACGCTGATCGTCTTCCCGGACGCGGCGCCGCAGGACGAGCGGACCGCCGACCTGGTGCACACCCTGCGCGAGGACGTGCTGCCCGACGGCTTCCTGGTCGGCGGCCCCACCGCCGCCACCCAGGACTTCGCCGACACCGTCGCCTCGCGGCTGCCGCTGTTCGTCACGATCGTGGTGGGCCTGTCGGCGCTGCTGCTCCTGGTGGTGTTCCGCTCGGTGCTGATCCCGGTCAAGGCGGCGCTGCTCAACCTGCTCAGCATCGCCGCCGCGCTGGGCGCGATCACGCTGGTGTTCCAGCACGGCTGGTTCGGGGTGCCGCCGGGCCCGATCGAGGCGTTCATCCCCGTGATGATCTTCGCGATCGTGTTCGGGCTGTCCATGGACTACGAGGTGTTCCTGCTGTCGCGGATCCACGAGGAGTGGACCGCCACGCGCGACCCGGGACGCGCCGTCCGCGAGGGCCTCACCGCGACCGGGCAGGTCATCACCGCCGCGGCGGCCATCATGATCGTGGTGTTCGCCGCGTTCGTCCTGAGCCCGAGCCGGATGCTGCAGCAGTTCGGCCTGGGCCTGGCGGTCGCGATCCTGCTGGACGCCGTGGTCATCCGCTGCCTGATCGTCCCGGCCGTCATGCAACTGCTGGGCCGCCGCGCCTGGTGGCTGCCCGGCCCCCTGGCCAGGCGCCTTCCGGAGGTGGCGCTGGAACGCCCCACCGGCTGAGCGCCCTTCCGAGCCGCGCGTGCCGCCCCGGGCGAACGCCCCGGGGCGGCACAGTCATGATCTACAACGTAAAGGCGCGCGGCCGTGGGAGGGTGGGGCGGCGGAAGGGGGAAGTTTGGTTCGGGTACCGCTCTTCATTACTATTGCCGGATGACAAGGATCCCGGTGGCGGTGGTGTTCCGTCATCGAGCGCGCCGCCCGCGGGCCGCCGACCCCGTCCGGGCGTGCGCCGGTGCGTACGGCTGCGGCTAGAAGGGCATCCGCGTGAGCGAAGGGACTTTCGACGGCGCCGAACGGACCGTGGCCGAGGTGCTGCGGGCGCGGCGGGAGCAGATCGCGCAGCGCTGGGCGGACCAGGCGTTCTTCCGGACCGTGTACGTCTCCGGCCGCGACGCGGCCGTGGAGGCGGCGCGCCGGCTGACCGACGCGCTCGCGGACGTGGCCGACGGCGGGCGCGGCGACGACCCCTGGGCCGCCGGGTTCGAGGGCGTGCGGACGCAGCTCGGCGAGACGATCGCCGCGCGCACGGCCGCGGGCAGCCCGCTCACGCGGATGCTGACGGACGTCGCCGAGCTGCGCGAACCCGTCCTGACGGCGGTGGACGAGGAGCTGGACGGCCAGGGCGAACGGCGGTGGGCGGCGCGGGCCGCGGCCGTCGAGCTGCTGGGCACCCTGCGGCTGGTGGTGATGGACACCGCGGTCGACAAGGACGCGGCCGTCGTCGCGCGGCAGCGGCAGGAGATCCTGGAGATGGCCACGCCCGTCCTCAAGCTCTGGGACGGCGTGCTGTCGGTGCCGCTGATCGGCACCCTGGACAGCGCCCGCAGCCAGGTGGTGATGGAGACGCTGCTGGAGTCGATCGTCGAGCACCAGGCCCGGGTGGCGATCCTGGACATCACCGGCGTGCCGATGGTCGACACCGTCGTGGCCCAGCACCTGATGAAGACCGCCCTGGCGGTGCGGCTGATGGGCACCGAGTGCGTGGTGAGCGGCATCCGCCCGCAGATCGCCCAGACCATCGCCTCACTGGGCATCGACCTCGGTGAGATACGCACCCGCGCAACGCTCGCCGACGCGCTCGGCTACGCGTTGCGGCGGATCGGCGCACCGCTGCCGGGCTGAGAGGCGACGATGGAACGCGTTGCCATCCTGGACCTGCAGGACGTGCTGCTGGCCACGATCCAGACCCAGCTGACCGACCAGCTCGCGCTGACGCTGCAGGAGGAGCTGCTGGAGCGCGCCGCCGCCACCGGCGCCCGCGGCGTGATCATCGACATCTCCGCGGTGGAGGTGGTCGACTCCTTCCTGGCCCGGGTGCTGACCGAGATCGCGCTGTCGGTGCGGCTGCTGGCGGCCCGCACCGTCGTGGCGGGCATGCGGCCGCCGGTCGCCGCGACGCTGGTGGAGATGGGGCTCGACCTGCCCGGCGTCACCACCGCGCGGTCGCTGCCGCACGCGCTGGACCTGCTGGGCGCCGCGCCGGCGGCGCCCGGCGCACATGATCAGGACGGGCGTTGAGAGGCCCGGCGGCCGGGGCGGTGCTGCCGATCACCAGCGACATGGAGATGGCGGCCGTCCGGCAGGCCGTGCGCGAGTCGGCCATCCGGATCGGGATGAGCCTGGTGGAACAGACCAAGCTGATCACCGCCGCCAGCGAGCTGGCCCGCAACACGCTGGTGCACGGCGGGGGCGGACGGGTGGAGATCGTCGAGGTGGAGCGGCACGGGCGGCGCGGCGTGCGGCTGACGTTCACCGACGAGGGGCCGGGCATCGCCGACGTGGCGCGCGCCCTGTCCGACGGCTACAGCAGCGCGGGCGGGCTCGGCATGGGCCTCGGCGGGACGCGGCGGCTGGTGGACGACTTCACCATCGACACCGAGCCGGGCCGGGGGACCACGGTCACGGCGGTGCTGTGGTCGGTCCGCCCGGCCGGACCGGGGTGAGCCGCCGGATGATCGTGACTGCGGGGTGGAACCTGGAGGTCGATGATCCGAGCCGGATCCACGGAGCCGAGACGGCGGCGCGGCTGGCGGGCCTCACGGCAGGGCTGGCCGCGCGGGACGTGGCCGCCTGCGAGCTGGCGGCCGTGGAGCTGGCGACGAACCTCACCCGGTACGCCGACGCGGGCCGGCTGCTGATCAACGCGTTCGGGCCCGAGCCGGGCATGGTGCAGCTCGTCGCGGTCGACAAGGGCCCGGGCATCGGGGACGTGGGCGCGTCGATGGTCGACGGCTACTCCACCACCGGCGACTCGCTGGGCGCGGGCCTGGGCGCCTGCCGGCGCATCGCCGCCGTGTTCGACCTGTACAGCCTGCCGGGGCAGGGCACCGCCGTGCTCGTCCAGATCGGCCGGGCGGACGCGGCGGAACCGGCGGAACCGGCGGTCCGCGTCGGGGGAGTGGTCACCCCGCATCCGGCGGAGACCGCCATCGGCGACGGGTGGGGCGCGGTCCGGTCCGGGGACCTGCTCACGCTCGCGGTGGTGGACGGGCTCGGGCACGGCGTGAAGGCGGCCGACGCGCGGCACGTCGCGCTGGAGACCGTCCGGCGCCGCCCGGACGCCGAACCGCAGGGGATGCTGGACGAGCTGGACGCCGCCCTGCGCGGCACCCGCGGCGCGGCCGGCGCCGTCGCGCAGCTCGACACGCGGTCGGGCGGCATGCGGTTCGGCGGCGTCGGCAACCTGACCGCACGGCTGCACCGGGGGCCGCGCGTCGACGTGCTGGTGTCGCGTCCCGGAATCCTCGGTATGGGGAAACGTCCCCGTCCCTACGAGCGTGGCCCCGTCTCCTGGGACGATCCCGGCATGCTGGTGATGAGCACGGACGGCGTCGGCGGCTGGGACCTCGGCCGCTACCCCGGAGTCGAGCGGCGTCATCCGGCCATCGCGGCCGCGCTGATCTGGCGTGACGCGTGGCGCGGCACCGACGACGCCACCGTCGTGGTCGCTTCCAGGTCCCCCGCGAGAGGCACGGCATGACACGGCAGATCCTCAGCCGGGCGATCGGCGGCCCGGACGACCTGAACGACGTCTGCTCGGCGGTGGCGGCGGCCACCGCCCGGCACGGCGTCGACGCCGAGGAACGCGCCCGCTTCACCCTGGCGGTGGCGAGGACGCTGCGCGAGCGCGCCGCCGCGTCGCAGCCCGCGCGCCTCACGCTGACCCTCGCGGCGGCCGGGGACGGGGACGGCGGGGAGCTGACCGCCGAGGTCGTCCCCGGCGGGCCGGACGGGGCGCCGGAGACCGTCGCCACGATCGCCGTCCCCGACCCGTCCGCCGACTCCCACGGCGACGCCGGTGACCGGGACGGGCTGCTGGAGCTGCTCGCCGCCCAGCACGAACGGCTGGCCTGGCACCAGCAGGAGCTGGAACGCACCGACCAGGGCGTGCTGGCGCTGCACGCCGAGCTGGCCCAGGCCGCCGAACGGCTGCGCGCCGCCAACGCCGAGCAGGCCCGCCTGCTGGACGCCGAACGGGAGGCCCGCGCGGCGGCGGAGTCGGCCCGGTCCCGGCTGGCGTTCCTGGCCCACGCCGGCGCCACCCTGTCGGCCTGGCTGGACCACGAGCAGGTCATCAAGCAGCTGCACAGCCTGGTGGTGCCGCGGCACGCCGCCGCCATGGAGGTGTGGATCTCCCGCGACCAGCGGGCGCTGACCCCGTCGGGAGCGCTGGACGAGGACGCCCCCGGGGCCGCGCCGCCCGAGGCCGTGGTCGCCGCGCACGACAGCGGCCGCACGCGGCACGTCACGCCGTCCCCGTCGTCCCTGATGCCGGGGGTGGAGGTGCGGCCGGGCCCGGCCGAGCTGCTGGCCGTCCCGCTCATCTCCGGCGGGCGCGCGCTCGGCGTGGTCGCCTACACGCCCGCCGGCCACCCGTTCACCGCCGACGACATCGCCGTGTTCCGGGAGCTGACCCGGCTGGGCGCGGCGGCGCTGGACAACGCCATCCGCTACGAGCACGAACGCGGCGTCGCCGAGAGCCTGCAGCGCGCCATGCTCACCGACCTGCCGCCCGCCGCGCCGCTGGAGTTCACCGCCCGCTACCTGCCCGCCGAGGCCGGGCTGAACGTGGGCGGGGACTGGTACGACGCGTTCCAGCGTCCCGACGGGCAGGTGATCGCCGCGATCGGCGACGTCACCGGGCACGGGCTGCGCGCGGCCACCCTCATGGGCCAGCTGCGCACCGCGCTGCGCGCCTACGCCCTGGACTCGGCGGGCCCCGGCGAGGTGCTGGCCCGCATGCACCGGCTGCTGACCCACCTGCAGCCCGACGACCTGGCCACCGCCGTGCTGCTGCAGTACGCCGGGAACGGCCGGCTGCGCTGGGCCAACGCCGGGCATCCGCCGCCGCTGCTGCGCGCCCCGGACGGCACGGTGCGGGTGCTGTACGGCGGCGACGTGCTGCTGGGCATGCCGCTGCACGACGGCCCGCTCACCGACCGGGAGGTCGAGCTGCCGCCCGGCGCCACCCTGCTGCTCTACACCGACGGCCTGGTCGAGCGCCGCACCGCCTCGTTCGAGGCCACCACGGACCGGCTGGCCGAGGCGTTCGCCGCCGCCGACGTCGGCGGCGGCCTGGACCGGGTCGCCGACGTCCTGCTGGACCGTATGCTGATCGACAGTGCCCGCGAGGACGACACCTGCCTGCTGCTGTGCCGGGCGCGGCCGGTCGCGACGGACGGCGACGGCCCCGCCATGAGGACGCTCGTGCGGTCCCGTGCCTCGGCCTCGGACGCGCGCGACCGGGCACGCACCGTGCCCTGACATCCGGAGGCCCCCATTCCCTCGTCCCGCCGATCCGCGTCGGCCCGTCTCGCCGCGCCCGTCGCCGTGCCCGTCGCCGTGCCCGGGGCACCGGCGGGGTCAGGCCGGGCGGGAGACGTCGGCGGGCTCGTCGGGGGCCTTCCCCTCGGTGGCCTTGCCTTCGGTGGCCGCGGTGTGGAACTGCAGCAGGCCCGTCAGCAGCGCGGTGCGCGCCGAGGGGGACATCCTGGCCAGCACGCCGGCCAGGTCGGCGCGGCGCCGTTCGCGCAGCCGGTCCAGCAGCAGCGTGCCGTCCCGGCTGAGCCGCAGGCTGATCACCCGGCGGTCCCGCCCGGGCACGCGCACCAGCAGCCCCGCCGCCTCCAGCCGGTCGCACAGCCGGCTGGCCGACGACGGCAGCGCGCCCAGCTCGGCGGCCAGGCCGCTGAGGTTGATGCTGCCGTGCCGTTCCACGATGAACAGCACCCGCAGCTGCGTGGCGGGCACCGGCACGGACGCCTCCGAGGTCCCGCCCCACACCGCCGCGAGGGTGCCCACCGCCTCGTCCATCGCCGCGGCGAGCCGGTGCAGCCGGTCGGGTTCGACCGGTTGCGCGGGATCACTGTGCGGCACTGTCATGCCCCCAACTGTTACACATCCGTCCGATCTCCGGCACGCGCTGCGACTCCGCCCGCCCGGGTCACCGGCGACCTGCCGCCCGTCCAGGTGAGGCGACCATGACCGAGGACCCGTTCACCGCCGTCGAGCAGGCGATCTGGAAGGCCCGTCCGCACGGCGTACCCGCGGCCGCCGCCAAGATTCTCACCACCCATTTCGGCGCCGACCACGCCGTGACGCTGCTGGTGGACTACCGCATGGCGCACCTGGTGCCCGTCGGCGGGGACACCGGCCCCGACACCGGGCCGGACATCGGGCCGGACGCCGGCGGCGACGCCGAGCCGGTGCCGCTGGACGCCACCTTCGAGGGCCGCGCCTTCGCCACCCAGCAGACGATCGTGGAACCGGTGGACGACGGCGCGGCGTGCCGGCTGCACCTGCCGCTGACCGTGCACGGTGAACGGATCGGCGTGCTGAGCGTCCACCTGCCCGGTCCGTCCCGGCCCGAGGACCATCCCGCGCTGGAGGCCGTGGCCACCATGGTCGCCCGCGCGCTGAAGGTCGCCGACGGCCATACCGACGTCTACCGGCGGGCCCGGCGCCGCGTCCGCATGACCCTGGCCGCCGAGATCCAGTGGGACCTGCTGCCGGGGCGGTCGTGCGAGAGCGACGAGTTCAGCCTCGCCGGGCAGCTGGAGCCCGCCTACGCGGTGTGGGGCGACAACTTCGACTGGTCGCTGGACGCCGAGCACCTCACCGTGACCGTCACCAACGGCACGGGCCGCGGCATCGAGGCCGCGCTGCTGACCCAGCTGACCGTCAGCGCGCTGCGCAACGCGCGCCGCTCCGGGGCGGGCCTGGTCGACCAGGCCGTGCTCGCCGACGAGATCCTGCACGCCCACCACCGGGGCGCCCGCACCGCCGCCACCCTGCTGCTGCGGTTCGAGCTGGGCACCGGGCGCGTCACCGCCGTGGACGCCGGGTCCCCGCTGGTGTACCGGCTGCGCGGCACCACCGTCGAGCCGGTCACGCTGGACGCGCAGCTCCCGCTCGGCATGTTCGGCGACACCCGGTACGTCGAGCAGGAGTTCTGGCTGCAGCCGGGGGACCGGCTCGTCCTCGTCAGCGACGGCGTCCACCAGGCCCAGTCGCCCGGCGGGGAGGTCTACGGCGCCAGCGCGCTGCCGCGCGCGTTGCGGCAGACGCGCCTGCAGGGGCCGCCGGAGGCGGTCCGCACCCTCATCCGCGAGCTGCTGCACTACCACGAGAACACCGAGCTCGCCGACGACGCCGTGGTCGTCTGCCTCGACTGGACCGGCAAGAGCGGCCAGACCGCCGCGCGCCCCGCCGGCCACTGACGGTGCCGTGGCCCTTCCTATGGACCATAATGATGGTTGTCATTGATTACGGGAGGACAAGGTGGCGCAGCCGCATATCAAACGGGGGGTGAAGGTCGGCGAGGCGATCGCGCAGGACATCGTGCGGAAGATCGGCGCGGAGGGACTGGCACCGGGCACGCCGCTGCCGTCCGAGGCCCAGATGATCGAGGAGTACGGGGTCGGGCGCGGGTCGCTGCGCGAGGCGCTGCGCATCCTGGAGGTGCACGGCCTCATCTCGATCAAGCCGGGGCCGCGCGGCGGGCCGATCGTCGCCGAGGTCAGCGCGGCCGCCTTCGGCCAGATGGCGTCGCTGTACTTCCAGGCGGCGCGGATGACCTTCCGGGAGCTGATGGAGGCCCGGCTGGTGATGGAGCCCGTCATGGCGCGGCTGGCCGCCGAGCGCCGCGAGCCCGACAAGGTCGAGCTGCTGGAGCGCATCGCGCAGGGCACGCCGCTGGACGACGACGCGGGCTACCTCAGCCACAGCGGCGACTTCCACCGCCTGGTGGCGTCCATGTCGGGCAACGGCATGCTCAACCTCTACAGCGCCTCGCTCGGGCACATCTTCCACGACCGGGTCAGCGGGATGTTCTTCCCCAAGGCCCGCCGCGCCAAGGTCCGCGAGGCGCACGCCGCCATCGCGCAGGCGATCGCCGACTCTGACGCCGACGCGGCCGAGAGGCTGATGCGCGACCACATGCAGGAGTACGCCACCTACGTGCGGCGCAAGCAGCCCGCGCTGATGAACGAGGTCGTCGGCTGGCGCTGACGGCGCGCCGGGCCCCGGCTCCGCGCCTCGGGGAGCCGCCCCTCAGGCTCCGGTCCAGCGCGGGGCGCGCTTCTCCACGAACGCCCGCGCGCCCTCCTTGGCGTCGGCCGACTCGCGGACCGGGCCGACGATCTCCTCCTGCCGGTCGAACTGCTCGTCCAGCGTCCAGTCCGCCGACTCCACCAGCACCCGCTTGGACGCCGCCAGCGCCAGCGGCGCGTTCGCGGCGACCTCCTCGGCCAGCTCCAGCGCCCCGGCGAGGGCCCTGCCGGGATCGGTGAGCCGGCCGACCAGGCGCACCTCGGCGGCGTCGGTGGCGGGCCACATCCGTCCCGTCAGGGCCAGCTCCATCGCCAGGTGGTACGGCACGCGCCGCTGCAGCCGCAGCAGGCCCCCGGCGGCCGCCGTCAGGCCCCGTCTCACCTCCGGCAGCCCGAACGTGGCCGCGCGCGACGCCACGATCAGGTCGCAGGCCAGGGCGATCTCGAAGCCCCCGGCCAGCGCGTAACCCTCCACGGCCGCGATCAGCGGCGTGCGCGGCGGCCGCCGCACCAGCCCGGCCAGGCCGCGTCCCTCCACGACGGGACGCTCGCCGCGCGCGAACCCCTTGAGGTCCATGCCCGCGCAGAACGTCCCGCCCGCCCCGGTGATCACACCGACGGCCAGGTCGGCGCGGGAGTCCAGCAGGTCCAGCGCCTCGGCGATCCGGTGCGCCATGTTCCGCGTCACGGCGTTGCGGGCGGCGGGCCGGTTCATGGTGAGCACCAGCACCGGGCCGCGCTCCTCGACCAGCAGTTCCGGCTCCGCGCCGGCGGTCTCGTTCATGCTCTCCTCGTCTCCTCGAACCATTGAGGAGGGACGACCCCCTTCACCCCCCGAATGCCGCGCCGACGCGATCCTCGCGTCGCTGCGGTCGCGTCAGCGCGGGGCCATGCGCAGCGCGCCGTCCAGGCGGATGGTCTCGCCGTTCAGCATCCTGTTCTCGATGATCTGCAGGGCCAGCGAGGCGTACTCGTCGGGGACGCCGAGCCGGTTGGGGTGGGGGACGCTCCTGCCGAGGGACTCGCGCACGTCCTCGGGCAGGCGGGCCAGGATCGGGGTGTCGAACAGCCCGGGCGCGATCGTGGTGACCCGGATCAGCCGCGACGCCAGGTCGCGCGCGGCCACCAGCGTCATGCCGACCACGCCCGCCTTCGCCGACGCGTACGGGATCTGGCCGATCTGCCCCTCCCACGCGGCGACCGACGCGGTCAGCACGCACACGCCGCGTTCGCCGCCGACGGGCTCGTTGCGGGCCATCCGCGCCGCCGCCAGCCGCAGCACGTTGAACGTCCCGATCAGGTTGATCCGCACGATCCGCTCGTAGGTCTCCAGCGAGCCGGGGCTGCCGTCGCGGCCGACGAGCCGCACCGGCCCGCCGCGTCCCGCGCAGTGGACCAGGGCGCGCAGCGGGGCGGCGGCCTCGGCGGCGTCGAGCGCGTCCTGCACGCCGCCGGGATCGGTGACGTCGGCGGGGGCGAACGTGCCGCCGAGCCGCCCGGCCACGGCCTCGCCGTCCGACTCGGGCAGGTCCAGGACGACCACGTGGGCGCCGCGCTCGGCGAGCCGCGCCGCGGTGGCCGCGCCCAGGCCCGAGGCGCCGCCGGTGACGATGACCGATGTTCCGTTGACGTCCACGCGGGTGTCTCCGTTTCGCGGTGGTCGAAGGCGGGGGTCAGAGGCGTTCGATGACGGTGGCGTTGGCCATGCCGCCCGCCTCGCACATCAGCTGCAGCCCGTAGCGGCCGCCGCCGTCCTCCAGGGCGTGCAGCATCGTGGCGGTCAGGCGGGCGCCGGACGCGCCGAGCGGGTGGCCGAGGGCGATGGCGCCGCCGCGCGGGTTGACCCGGGCCGGGTCGGCGTCCGGGAACTCGGCGAGCCAGGCCAGCGGGACGGACGCGAACGCCTCGTTGATCTCGATGTGGTCCATGTCGGCGAGCGTCAGCCCGGAGCGTTCCAGGACCCGGCGCGTCGCCGGGATGGGCGCGGTGAGCATCAGCAGCGGGTCGTCCCCGCACACCGCCATCGCGTGGACGCGGGCGCGCGGCGTCAGCCCCAGCTCCGCGCAGCGGCCGGCGCTCATCACCAGCAGGGCGGCGGCCCCGTCGGTGATCTGCGACGAGTTCCCGGCGGTGACGTGCCAGCCGATCTCGGGGAAGCGGGCCGCGACGTCGTCGCGCGCGAACGCGGGCCGCAGCGCGGCCAGGCGTTCCACGGTGCTGTCGGGGCGGATCGTCTCGTCGCGGGCGAACGCGCCCGCCGGGGTGCCGACCGGCACGATCTCGCGGTCGAACGCGCCGGAGTCGCGCGCGGCGGCGGCCAGGCGGTGCGAGCGGACGGCGTAGGCGTCCAGGTCGTCGCGTCCCAGCTTCCAGCGGGCGGCGACCAGCTCGGCGGCGACGCCCTGCGGCACCAGTCCGGGGGCGTACCGTTCGCCGACCGCGGTGCCGTACGGGTCGGCGCCCGCGCGGGCCGAGCCCATCGGAACCCTGCTCATGGATTCCACGCCCGCCACGACGACGACGTCCTGGCATCCGGACATGACGGCCTGCGCGGCGAAGTGCAGGGCCTGCTGGCTGGACCCGCACTTGCGGTCGATGGTGGCGGCGGGCACGTGCGGCGGCAGCCCGGCCGCCAGCCAGGCCATCCGGCCCGGCGTGGCCGACTGCTCGCCGACCTGCGACACGCATCCCACCAGCACGTCGTCGACGAGTCCGGGGGCGAGGTCGTGCCGGGCGAGAAGCGCCGTGAACGTCCGGGCCAGGAGGTCGACCGGGTGGACGTCGGCGAGCGCGCCGCCCGGACGGCCCCGCGCGCTGGCCGTCCGGACCGCGTCGACGATGACGGCCTCGGCCGGCGGGTGTCCCTGCTGCATGGCAATTGATTATCATGATATGCATCAGTATGTCCACGAGCGCCGGTGACCGCCGCTCGCCCATAAACCAGGTTCATCATTACTAGGGAGAAGGCGGGTTCCATGACTGCCGTTGCCGAGCATCCCGAGATCGACGAGATCCGCGCGCTGGCGGCCCGGGTGGCGGCCGAGGTGTTCGGCCCGTCGGCCGCCGAGCGCGACGCCGCCCGCGCCCCCGTGCCGGAGACCGAGCGGCGCCGCCTGGGCGAGCTGGGCTTCCTCGGCATCGCGCTGCCCGAGCGGTTCGGCGGCGCGGGCGCCCCGCTGCCGCAGGCGCTGGCCGTGATCGAGGAGTTCGCCAAGGTGTCCCGGCCCGCGGCGTTCCAGATCTTCGAGGCCAACACCGGGCCCGCCCAGGTGATCAACCATCTGGGCACCGAGGAGCAGCGGGCGCGCTGGCTGCCGCCGATCATCCGGGGCGAGAGCACCATGGCCGTCGCGATCTCCGAACCGGACGCCGGGTCGGCCGCCACCGACATGCGCACCCGCGCCGAACCCGTTCCCGGCGGCTACGTCGTCAACGGCGTCAAGCGCTGGATCTCCAACGGCGGCGAGGCCGACCGGTACCTGCTGTACTGCCGGATGGGCGACGCCCCCGGATCCAAGGGCATCGGCGCCGTCGTCGTGGAGAAGGGCATGCCCGGCCTGAGCTTCGGCCCGCCCGAGAGGCTCATGGGCTTCCGCGGCATCCCGTCCGCCGACGTGATCCTCGACGGCGTCCGCGTGCCCGAGGAGAACGTCGTCGTGCCCGCCGGCGGCTTCGGCAGGCTGTTCGGGGTCTTCTCCATCGAACGGCTCGGCAACTCCACCATGAGCCTGGCGATCGGGCAGGCCGCGCTCGACCGCACCCGCGAGTACGTGCGCCGGCGCGAGCAGTTCGGCAAGCCGCTGGTGGAGTTCCAGTCCGTGCAGCTCACGCTGGCCGACATGCTGCTGCAGGTCGAGTCGGCCCGGCTGCTGGTCGAACGCGCCGCCGCCGGCGCGGGCACCGGACTGCCCGACCCGCTGCACACCTCGCTGGCCAAGTGCGCCGCCAACGAGATGGCCAAGCGCGTCACCGACCTGGCCATGCAGCTGCACGGCGGCAACGGCTACACCGAGGAGTACGGGATCGAGCGCCTGCACCGCGACGCGCACGGCTGGGCCATCGCGGGCGGCACCCCCACCATGCAGCGCATCCGCATCGCCTCCGAGCTGCTCGGCCGCAGGTTCGACCAGCGCCGCTGACCGTCCGCCCCCGACACCGACCCCGAGGAGCATCGTGGAAGAAGGGCAGTTGTTCGAGCTGAGCCCGCGTCACCGCAAGGTGCGGGAGGCGGCGCGGGAGGTCGCGGCGCGGGTGGACGCGTTCGCCGCCGAGGCCGACGAGAGCACCGAGGTGCACGCCGGGGTCCTGGACGCCCTGCGCGCCTCCGGCCTGGCCCGGCACGTGGTGCCCGCGGCCCACGGCGGGGAGAGCGAGACGCTCGACCCGCTGACGATCACCGTCGTGCGCGAGGCGCTGATGTACTCCTCGGCGCACCTGGACTCGCTGTTCGCCATGCAGGGCATCGGCAGCTACTCGCTGGCCGTCGGCGGGACCGACGAGCTGCGCCGCGCGTGGCTGCCCCGGGTGGCCGCGCTGGAGGCGATCGCCGGGCTGGCGCTCACCGAACCGGACGTCGGGTCCGACCTTCGCGCCGTCACCACCACCGTCGACCGCGTCGCGGGCGGCGTGCGGGTGCACGGCCGCAAGTCGTTCATCACCAACGGCGGCGCGGCCGACTTCTACTGCGTGCTCGGCCGCGAGGGCGACGACGGGTACTCGATGGTGCTCGTCCCCGCCGACGCGCCCGGGCTGACCGTCACCCGGGGCAGCGACCTCATCGCCCCGCACATCCTCGGCGAGCTGGACTTCGACGGGGTCGTGGTGCCCGAGGAGAACCGGCTCGGCGTCCCCCGCAAGGCGTTCTCGCTGATGCTGCAGACCCTCGCGGTGTTCCGCGTGTCGGTGGCCGGCTCGGCGGTCGGGCTGGCGCAGGCCGCCCTGGACGAGGCGCTGCGGCACGTCACCACCCGCGAGCAGTTCGGCAGGCCGCTGATCCACCTCGGCGCCGTCGCGCAGAACGTCGCCCTGTCGTGGACGGAGGTGGAGACGGCCCGCGCGATCGCCTACCGGGCGGCGGCGCTGGCCGGCTCCGACCCGCTGGCCCGCCTGGACATGTCCTCGATCGCCAAGGTCGGCGCCACCGAGGCCGCCGGCCGGGTCGTGGACCGGTCCCTGCAGGTCATGGGCCGCTTCGGGCTGGTGCGCGGCTCGAAGATCGAACGGCTGTACCGCAACGCGCGTCCGCTGCGCGTCTACGAGGGCGCCACCGAGGTGCTGCTCGACTCGCTCGCGCGCCGCCTGGCGAAGGGAGTCTCCTGATGGATCTGCGGCTGCGGGACGCGGTCGTCCTGGTGACCGGCGCGAGCCGGGGCCTGGGCGCCGCCATCGCGCTCCGGCTCGCCGCCGAGGGCGCCCATGTCGTCGGCGCCGCCCGCTCCAAGGACGCCCTGGACGAGCTGGCCGGGCGCGGCGGCGGTCGTATCACCGCCGTGGAGGCCGACATGCGCGACGAGGACGCCGTCGCCGGGCTCGCCGACGAGGTGGTCGCCCGGCACGGACGCATCGACGCGCTGCTCAACAACGCGGGCGTCGCCCCGGCCGGCAGGTTCGCCGACCAGGACCCCGCCGTGTGGAAGGAGACGATGGCGGTCAACGTCATCGCGCCCATGCTGCTCGCGCGGGCCGCCGGACGGCACATGATCGCCCAGGGCGGCGGCCGCATCGTCAACGTCGCCTCCACCACCGGCGTGCGGGGCAAGCCCCACCTGGTCGCCTACTCGACGTCCAAGGGCGCGGTGGTGCGGTTCACCGAGGCCCTGGCCGCCGAGTGGGCCGCGAAGAACGTCCAGGTCAACTGCCTGGCGCCGGGCGCGTTCCGCACCGACGCCCAGCGCGCCGTGCTGGAGTCGCCCGACCTGCTGCGCCGCCGCGTCGCCCGCATCCCCGCCGGGCGCATCGCCGACCCGGTCGAGCTGGTGCCGCTGGCGTGCCTGCTGCTGTCCCCGCTGTCGTCGTTCACCACCGGCGCGACGTTCGTGGTGGACGGCGGCGAGTCCGGCAAGCTGTGAGGGAAACATGATCATTGATGCGCACAGCCACGTCTGGCCGGACCGGATCGCCGCGGCCGCGCTCGGCGGCAACCGCGTGCCCGGCCTCACCGCGCGCGGCGACGGCACCGTCGGCGGCCTGACCGCGGCGATGGACCGCACCGGCGTCGACGTCAGCTGCTGCCTGGGCATCGCCAACCAGGCCCGGCACGTCGACAAGGTCAACGCGTTCGTCGCCGGGCTGGCGGGGGAGCGGCGGATCGGCGTCGGCACCGTCCACGTCGACCTGCCCGTCGAGGAGAACATGGCCAGCCTGCGGCGGCACGGCGTCAGGGCCGTCAAGCTGCACCCGCTGTTCCAGAACTTCGCCCTGGACGACCCCCGCCTGTGGGACCTGTTCGAGGCGTTCGGCTCCGACGTCGCCGTCATCGCCCACGTGGGGGAGGGCGGCGACGCCCGCACCAACGCGCTGTCCAGCCCCCGGATGATCGCCGACATCGCGCGGCGGTTCCCCGACCTGCGGCTGGTGGCCTGCCACTTCGGCGGCTACCGCATCCTGGACCAGGCCGAGGAGATGCTCGACGGCGCCGACGTGGTGCTGGAGACGTCCTGGCCGCCGAGCCTGGCGGAGCTGCCGCCCGAACGGGTGCGGCGGCTGGTGCGGCGGCACGGCGCGGAACGGATCGTGTTCGGCTCGGACTGGCCGATGACCGACCCGGGCGAGGAGATCGCCGCGATCGGGGCGCTCGGCCTGACCGACGACGAGACCAAGTCCGTGCTCGGCGGCACCATGGCCCGCGTCCTGGGGATCGACTCGCCCTGGGCCAGATGAACCGGTCGAGGTGAACCGGGGACCGGACGCTCCGGGAGGTCCCGCGCGGCCTCCCGGAGCATGCGGAGCGCCGGAGTGTGCGAGCGCCGGTGCGGCAGGGGGCGTTACGGGCCGTCGCTCCACACGATCGGGGCCGCCAGCACCTCGGGGAACTTGCGTTCGGCGTAGCGGATGTACTCGTCGATGTGCCGGGTCATCGCCTCGGCCGACGCCGCCGGGTCGCGCGCGGCGATCGCCTCGTAGATCCGCAGGTGCGCCCGGTGCACGGCGCGGCGCCGCACCTCCGGGTAGTCGATGCCGATGGCCGAGCCGTCCAGGATGCCCAGCAGCGCGTCCACCACGAGCCCGAACAGCTCGTTGCCCGAGCCGTGCGCGATGACGTCGTGGAAGCGCTTGTTCTGCTCCAGGAACACCGCCTGGTCGTGCAGGTGGTCGCCCATGACCTCGACGCTGGAGCGCAGGTCGGCCAGGTGCCCGGCGCTCATCCGCTCGGCGGCCAGCCGCGCCATCATCGGCTCCAGCCCGCCGCGCGCCTCGGCGACCGTGCGGAACGGCGCGTTGCCGAACTGCAGCAGCAGCGTCAGCGTGGTGGCCAGCGTCCCCGCGTCCGGCCGCTGCACGACCGGGCCGCCGCCCGGCCCCGGCTTCAGCGCGATCACGCCCTGCAGCTCCAGGAACCGCAGCGACTCGCGCAGCGTGCCGCGGCCGACGCTGTAGTGCTCCAGCATCTCCCGCTCGGGCGGCAGCCGGTCGCCGACGGTGTTGCCGCGCCGGTTGATGTCGGCGACGATCCGCTGCGCCAGCAGCTCGGCGGTCTTCTTCGGCCGCGGCGTGCCCCGGGCCGCCGGGCCGGGCGCCACCGGTGCCGTCATCGTCAGGACCCTCCCGGGGCGCTGATCACGCCCGCCGCGGCCAGCTCGGCCAGCCGGTCCGCGGGCATCCCCAGCTCCCCGCCCAGCACCTCGCCGGTGTGCTCGCCGACGCCGGGCACGCCCTCGTACGCCGGCCCCGCGTAGTCCTTGACGTGCAGGACCGGGCCGGGCATCACGGCGGCCGGGCCGAGCACGGTGCCCGCCAGCTCCACGAGCGTGCGCTCGGCGAAGTGCGGGTCGCGGGTGATGTCGCGCGCGTCGTTGACCGGCGCCGCCACCACCTCGTGCTCGTCCAGCACGGCCAGCACGTCGGCGCGCGGCCGCGACCGCACCCAGTCCGCCACGATCTTCTGCAGCGCCTCGTTGTTGGCCATGCGCGCCGCGTTGGTGGCGTACCGTTCGTCGGTGCGCAGGTCGGGCCGGTCCATCGCGTCGAACAGCCGCATCGCGATGCTCTGGTTGGACGCCGCGATCGACAGCCACGCCCCGTCGGCGGCCTGGTAGATGCCGCGCGGCGAGGCCGCGCCCGACGCGTTGCCGCAGCGCTGCATGATCTCGCCGGAGGCGGTGTAGCGCAGCACCGCGTCACCGAGGATGAACATCAGCGGCTCGTACAGCGCCACGTCCACCTCGCCGCCGGCGCCGTCGCCCGTCTCCCGCCGGTACAGCGCCATGGTCGTGCCGAACGCCGCCGCGATCCCGGCGATCGAGTCGGCGAACCCGAACGGCGGCGCGGTCGGGGGAGAGTCCGGCCAGCCGTTGAGGAAGGCGTACCCGCTGGCGGTCTCGGCGACGGTGCCGAACCCGGGACGCTCCCGGTACGGGCCGGTCTGCCCGAAGCCGCTCACCCGCGTCAGCACCAGGCCGGGGTTGTCCTGCGACAGCTCCTTGTAGCCCAGGCCCCACGCCTCCATCCGGCCGGGCCGGAAGTTCTCGATGAGCACGTCGGCGTCCCGGGCCAGGCGCCGGACGATGTCGCGCCCGGCGGGCCGCCGCAGGTCGACGCCCACCGACCGCTTGCCCGCGTTCAGCCTCGAGAACCCGATCGCCAGGCCGTTGTGCGCGGGCTGCCACTGGCGGGCGAAGTCGCCGCTCGCCGGGTCCTCGACCTTGACCACGTCCGCGCCGAAGTCGCGCAGCATCCGGCCGGCGGTCGGCGCCGCGTACATCGAACCGAGCTCGATGACGCGCACGCCCGCGAGCGGGCCGTCGGCGGGGGGCGGACTGTCGTCGCGCATGTCAGCAGGGCTCACGCGCCGGACCTCCAGGTGTGTTCACGTGCGGGACCCTCCCGCTCGCGATCGGTTCGTGGGACGGCTCGGGGTCAGCTCAGGTCGAAGCCGTCGTAGTCACGTGCGGCCACGTCGGCGCAGATCTGCCGGTACCGTCCGACCCCGCCGACGTAGGGCATGAACACGCGCGGCTTGCCCGGCACGTTCGCGCCCAGGTACCAGGAGTTGCCGCGCGGGTACAGCGTCTGCGCGGCGACGTCGTTGACGTGCTCGACCCAGGCGTCCTCCTTCTCCAGGACGGCCTCGGAGCGGGTCAGCCCGTTCTTGCGCAGGTACTCCAGGTGGTCGGTGACCCACTCGACGTGCTGCTCGATCGACACCAGCACGTTGCTGATGACCGAGGGGCTGCCGGGCCCGGCCATGAAGAACAGGTTGGGGAACCCGTGGGTGGCCAGCCCCAGGTACGTGCGGGGGCCCGCCGACCACTTGTCCCGCAGCGACCGCCCGCCCCGGCCGCGGATGTCGACCTTCAGCACGGCGCCGGTCAGCGCGTCGAACCCGGTGGCGAACACCAGCACGTCCAGCCGGTGCAGCTCCGGCCGCGCGCCGCCGGTGCGCACGCCCTCGGGCTCGACGCGCTCGATGGGGGTCTCGCGCAGGTCGACCAGGCGGACGTCGTCGCGGTTGAACGTCTCGTAGTAGCCGATCTCCAGGACCAGGCGCTTGCTGCCGAACGGGTAGCCGCGCGGGGTGAGCCGCTCGGCCACCTCCGGGTCCCGGACGATCTCGCGGATCTTCGACCGGACGAACTCGGCGGCCCTGTCGTTGGCCGCCGGGTCGCGGGTGATGTCCCTGTAGGCGGCCTGGATGTCGGGTCCGCCGCGCCGCCAGTACTCCTCCAGCCGTGCGCGCAACTCCTCGGGGGCGGCCTCCACCGCCAGGTCCTCGTGCAGCACGCGGTGCGTCCCGCCCGGATGGTTGCGGGCCTGCTCGCGGTACTCCTCGAAGCGCGACTTGAGGTCGGCGACGTACTCGGGGTCGAGCGGGCGGTTGACGGCCGGGACGATGTAGTGCGGGGTGCGCTGGAAGACCGTCAGGTGCGCGGCCTGCCGGGCGATCTGCGGGATGACCTGCACGCCGGACGAGCCGGTGCCGATCACGCCCACGCGCCTGCCGGTGAAGTCGACGCCGTCGTGCGGCCAGTTCCCGGTGTGGTGGCAGTCGCCGGCGAAGTCGCCGACGCCCTCGATCTCGGGCGGCTTGGCGACCGACAGCTGGCCGGTGGCCATGATGACGTGGCGGGCGGTGACGCGGTCGCCGTGCTCGGTGGCGGCCGTCCAGGTGCCCACCGCCTCGTCGAAGGTCAGCGCCGTCACCCGCGTGCGGAAGGTGATGTCGCGGCGCAGGTCGAACCGGTCGGCGACGTGGTCGATGTAGCGCAGGATCTCCGGCTGGGACGGGTAACGCTCGGTCCAGTTCCACTCCTGGACCAGCTCGTCGGAGAAGGAGTAGCAGTAGTCGACGCTCTCGATGTCGCAGCGCGCCCCCGGGTACCGGTTCCAGTACCAGACGCCGCCGACGTCGCCCGCCGCCTCCACGGCGTGCACCCGGTGGCCGAGCTCGCGCAGCCGGTACAGGGCGTACAGCCCGGCGAAGCCCGCGCCGACGACCAGGACGTCCAGCTCCCCGGGCGGCGGCCCGGGACGTTCGTTCGATGCGGTGGGCGTGCTCACTGCCAGGCGCTCCTACCCTTAACTCTGATAATGAAATGAAGGTATTTGGTGGATGGTCACTCCGTCAAGCGGCCGCCGGGGCGACGGCCCTCCGGGCGCTACGGGCCAGGTCGCCCGGCGGGCCGGGCCGCTTGACCCGAGAAGAAATCCAGGCGCATGATGAACCTGGTTTCTTCGCCCTGACGTCCCCTGTCCAGCTGGTCCGTACGATGTCGCCCAGGGTGATCCGGGCGTGTGGAGGTGCCGAGGTGCTGCGGTTCGGCCTCGCCGTCATGAACGACTTTCCCCCGGACGTCGTGCCCGCGCGACGCGTCCCGCTGATCCGCGAGCAGGTGCGGGCGGCCCGCGACGCGGGGATCTCCTCGGTCTGGGTGCTGCAGCACTACCTCGGCGGCATGCCGACCCTGCAGCCGATCCCGCTGCTGGCCGCGCTCGCCGACGACGCGGGCGACATGCGCCTGGGCACGAACATGTTCATCCTGCCGCTGCGGCACCCCGTCGAGGTCGCCGAGGAGTTCGCCACCCTGGACCACCTGACCGGGGGACGCGCCGTCGCCGGCTTCGGCATGGGCTACCGGGAGAACGAGTTCGCCTCGTTCGGCATCCCGATGGACCACCGGCTCGGCCGCTACGAGGAGGCCGTCGAGCTGATCCGGCGGCTGTGGACCGGCGAGCGCGTCACGTTCCAGGGCGCGCACTTCCGCGTCGACGACCAGCACATCAGCCTGCCGCCGGTCCAGCCGGGCGGGCCGCCGGTGTGGATCGGCGCGGGCCCGCACCGCACCGGAGCGCTGCGCGCCGCCCGGCTCGGGGACGCCTGGATCGTCCCGCCCCACGTCACGCCGGCGAAACTGCGCACGCTCCTGGGCCACTACCGGGGGGAACGCGAACGGCTCGGCCGCGGGCCGTCCGAGCTGGTCGTCCGCCGGGAGCTGGTGCTCGACCACGACCGCGAGCGCGCGCGGGCCGTCGGCGTCGCGGCCCGCGGCGCCCTCACCCGCAAGTACGCCGAGCACAACGCGCCGCAGCAGGGCGAGGCGTACCGGCACCTGCGCGGCGACCGCGCGGCCGAGGAGGTCGCCGACGCCTCCTACCTGTTCACCGACCCGGCCGGGGCGATCGCCGCGCTCAAGGCGCTGGAGGCCGACGGGTTCACCCACGTCATCCTGCGCGCCCAGTGGTACGACCTCCCCCAGGAGCAGGTGCTGCGGACCCTGGAGCTGTTCAGGGACGAGGTGCTGCCGGCCTTCCGCTGACCAGGCGGGGCAGGGCGGCGCCACGCACGACGCGGCCGATGGGCGCCACGCCGGTGAGCAGCCGCCGCCGCGTCCGGCCGGGCGGTCACGAGCGCGCCCACCCCTGCGCCAGGTCGGTCCCCACATGAAGGTCGATGATCTTGCCGGTGAACAGGGCGGCGTCGCCGTCGACCCGCAGCCGGTCCCGGTAGGTGCCCCAGCCGATCACCGACGCGTCGTCGGCGCGCGCCGTGAACAGGAAGTACGAGGCGATCTCCACCACGCCCGGCTCCACCCATGTGGTCCTCGGGCTGACGATGAAGTGCCGCCTCTCCGCCGGGTCGGCCGCGCCGCGCTCCCGGTAGAAGGCGGCGATGGCCTCGCGTCCGGCCATCGTCCGCCCCGGCCGGCCGCCCAGCCGCGTGTGCAGCGCGCCGTCCTCGGTGAACAGGGCCGCCACCGCCTCCGGGACGGGATCGTCGAGCGCCTCGGCGTACCGGTGCAGATGGTTGCGCGCCGCCTCGGTCTCCTCCAGGCGGCGCACCCGCCGCAGCAGGGCGGCGATCTCGCTCTGGCTCGTCATGGTCGCTCCTTCGCTCGGGCCGCCCGTACCGCGCACGCGAACCGCCGCCCGTCCGGTTGATCATGGTCCGCGCAGGTCCGGGGGGTCGGGTCCTTGACCTCCCGTTGACCGATACCTTATGTTCATTATCACAGATTCGGACGGTCGGGCGGGATCGGAGCGCAGATGTCGGCGTCGCGGAGCCAACCACTGGAACTGTTCGTCGGGGGCCGGTGGGTTCCGGCGCGGGACGGCGGTGCGGTGGAGGTGCGCAATCCGGCGACGGGCCGGTGTGCGGGGTCGGCGGCGTTGGCGTCGGCGGCCGACATCGATGAGGCGGTGGCGGCGGCGCGGGCGTCGTTCGACGCGGGCGTGTGGGCGGGCGCCGATCCGGCCGAGCGGGCGCGGGTGCTGCGCACCGCCGCCGACCTGCTGGAGAAACGCGCCCCCGAGCTGGCGGCGAGCATCACGGCCGAGCTGGGGTGTCCGATCTGGTTCAGTGAGCGGGCGCATGTTCCCAACCCGATCCGGCATCTGCGTTACTACGCCGATCTGGCCGAGTCGTTCCCCTACGACGAGCGGCGGACCGACGGCGTGAACGCCAGTGTGGTGACGCAGGAGCCCGTGGGGGTGGTGGCGGCGATCACGCCGTGGAACGGTCCGCTGAGCACCCCGGCGTTGAAGGTGGCTCCGGCGTTGGCGGCGGGGTGTTCGGTGGTGCTCAAGCCGCCGCCGGAGACGCCGTTGACGGTGCGGGCGCTGGCCGAGGCGCTGGCGGCGGCGGGGTTGCCGGAGGGGGTGCTGAGCGTGATGCCCGGCGACCGGGACGCCGGGGAGCGTCTGGTGGCGCATCCGCAGGTCGACAAGATCGCTTTCACCGGCAGCAGCGCCGCGGGCAAGAAGATCATGGCGGTGGCGGCCGGGCGGATCGCCCGCGTCACGCTGGAGCTGGGCGGCAAGTCGGCCGCGATCATCTGCGACGACGCCGGCCTGGACGCCGTCGTTCCGGCGTTGCTGCCGATGGCGCTGCTGGTCAACGGCCAGGCGTGCATCGCCCAGACCCGCGTGCTGGTGCCGCGCCGCCGCCGGGACGAGATCGTCGCGGCGCTGGCCGAGGCGCTGCGCGCGCAGCGCCTCGGCGACCCCGCCGACCCCTCCACCACCATCGGGCCGCTGATCAGCGAACGGCAGCGCGACCGCGTCACCGGCTACATCGCGACCGGCCGGGCCGAGGGCGCCCGCGTCGTCGTCGGCGGCGAGCACGCCGACCTGCCCGGCGAGCTGGCACGCGGCTGGTTCGTCCCGCCCACCCTGCTGGACGGCGTCGACAACGGCATGCGCGTCGCGCAGGAGGAGATCTTCGGGCCGGTCCTGGCGGTCATCGAGTACGAAGGCGACGACGAGGCCGTGGCCATCGCCAACGACTCCCGCTACGGCCTGTCCGGGTCGGTGTGGACGCCGGACGAGGAGCGGGCGCTGGCGATCGCCCGGCGGATCCGCACCGGCATGGTCAGCATCAACGGGCGCGCGCAGGCGTTCGGCACCCCGTTCGGCGGCTACAAGGAATCGGGCGTGGGCCGGGAGATGGGCCCGGAGGGGTTCCGGTCCTACCTGGAGACCAAGTCCATCGCCGTCGCCCCCTGACGAGGCCTGGCACGGCCACTTTTCGCACACCCCTGTCTGACGCGCCCCCGCGCGTGACGCCCCTGCGCGCGTTCAGACCGACCGAGGAGGGTCAATGTCCGGACGGCTGGCCGGGAAGGTCGCGGTCATCACCGGCGGCGCGAGCGGGATCGGCGAGGGCACGGCCCGCCTGTTCCACGCCGAGGGCGCCCGCGTCGTCATCGCCGACGTGCAGGAGGGCCCCGGCGAGGCGCTGGCCGCCGAGCTGGGGGAGGGCGCGGCGTTCGTGCGCACCGACGTCTCCCGCGAGGACGACGTGGCCGCCCTGGTCGACACCGCCGTCGAACGCTTCGGCCACCTGGACGTCATGTTCAACAACGCCGGGGTGATGGGCGCCCTCGGCCCGATCGACCGCACCCGCATGCCGGACGCCGACCTGACCATCGCCGTCAACCTGCGCGGCGCGCTGTGCGGGATGAAGCACGCCGCGCGGGTGATGAAGCCCCGGCGCAGCGGCGTGATCCTGTCGACGTCCAGCCCCGCCGGGGTGCTCGGCGGCGTCGGCCCGCACGTCTACAGCGCGGTCAAGGCCGGGATCATCGGGCTGTCCAACTCGGTCGCCGCAGAGCTGCGCCGGTTCGGGGTGCGGTGCAACGTCATCGTGCCCGGCGCCGTCGTGTCGGCCATGACCGCCGGACTGGTGGCCGGGGGCGCCGACGACCTGGGCGGGGCCGAGCGCGCGCTGGGCGAGACGGCGTACATGGACCGGCCGCTGCGTCCCGCCGACGTCGCCGCCGGGGCGCTCTACCTGGCCAGTGACGAGGCGTCCCACGTCACCGGGATCGTGCTGCCGGTCGACGCGGGCATGACCGGCGCCGGAGGCCCCTCGCCCTTCGCCACCGGCCGCTACGAGGAGCCGACCGGCCTGCTCGAAGCCGGACGCCGCACTGTCGCCCCGGATTGATCAGCCCTTCACCGTGAGCGCGGGGCGTGGCGCACGGTCGCCGGCGCGGCGCGCACATTTCCAACCGCAGAACGGAGACCGACATGCTCACGGACAAGCGTGTGCTCGTGACCGGCGCGGGCGCCGGCATGGGACGGGAGATCGCCGTGGAGGCCGCCCGGCAGGGCGCCGCGTTCGTGGCCGTGGCCGACATCGACCTCGCCGCCGCCGAGGAGACCGCCGCCGCCGTCGGCGAGACGGGCGCGCGGGGCCTGCCGATCCACGTCGACCTGGCGGACGCGGCGCGGGTCGCGGGCATGGTCGAGACGGCCGCCGCGGCGGCGGGCGGCCTGGACACCCTGGTCAACAACGCCGGGGTGCTGGACGGCGCGGTCGCCCCCGGCGCCACGTTCGAGACGCTGCCCGACGACGCCTGGGACCGGGTGTACGCGATCAACGTCAAGGCCGTGTGGGCGGCGACCAAGGCGGCGGCCCCGCACCTGCGGGCGTCGGGGCGCGGCCCCTCGGTGGTGAACGCCGCGTCCGTCGCGGGGATGACGGGCTACCCGGCCGCGGCGTACGCCTCCAGCAAGGGCGCGGTCATCCAGCTCACCCGGGCCGCCGCGATCGCGCTGGCGCCCGAGGTGCGCTGCAACGCCTACTGCCCGGGTTCGATCGAGACGCCGATGAGCCGCGCGCACCTGGAGGCCGCGCCGGACCGGGAGGTCAGGCTGCGGGAGATGACGGGCGCGCACCTGATCCCCCGGTTCGGGCGGGCGGCGGAGGTGGCCAAGGTCGTCTGCTTCCTGGCCTCCGACGACGCCTCGTTCGTCACCGGCGGGATCTTCCCGGTGGACGGCGGCACCACCGCCTGGCGCGGCCTGCGCACCTAGCGTGCGGACGTCCCCACCAGGACATATTTCCTTCGATTCATGCGCATAGAACTCTTGACCTGGGCGTAATACAGGCGAATCATATTCATCATCTTTTCCCGAGCGACGGAGTGGAACATGGTCGCACTCAGCGGTGGCCGGGGCGTGCGCGGGCTCGCCTTCGCCCTGGGCGCGTGCAGCGTCCTCGCACTGTCGGCCTGCGCCGACACCCAAGGCCGCGGGGCCGGTGGCGGGGGAGGTCAGGGCGTCCCCCAGGGGGCGACCATCGAGCAGTACAAGGCGGCCTTCGCCGACGTCCGGCCGATCAAGCTGACCACCCAGTCCCCGTCCCCGAAGGGCTCGGTCACCGGCAAGAACGTCGAGGACTACCTCAAGGCCGTCACCGAGTGGTCCGGCGGCAAGATCACCTTCGAGGTGACCTACTCCAACGGCGTCGCCCCGCCCGCCGAGGTGGACGACGCCCTGGTGGACGGCCGGCTGGACATCGGCCAGGTGCTGCCGATCTACGAACCCTCGGAGTATCCGGCCAACGCCGCGCTGATCCAGGCGAGCTTCGTGTCCGACCAGACGCCGGTCGCCGGGACGCTGCAGTCCAACGCCTGGCCCAACGAGGTGGCCTTCAAGACGCCCGAGATCACCGAGGAGTTCGAGAAGAAGGGCATCAAGCTGATGGTGCCGTACTACGACTCGGGCGCCAACGTGATGTTCTGCCGCAAGCCCCGCCGCGACCTGGCCTCGCTCAAGGGCGTGCAGACCGCCTCCGGCGGCCAGGCGCAGAACGCCGAGCTGACCGCGCTCGGCGCCGCGCCCGCGTCGGTGCCCTACACCGAGCAGTTCGAGAGCCTGCAGCGCGGCGTGGTCGACTGCACCGTCTCCAGCTTCACCGTCGGCGTGCTCGGCGGGTTCGTCAAGGTCGCGCCGAACGTGACCATCGACCCCGCCGCCGGGTTCGCCCTGGCCCCCGGCGGCATGGCGATCAACCAGCGCACCTGGGACGGGCTGCCGCTGGTCGCCCGCCAGCTGCTGTGGGACCGCCTGGACGTCTTCCTGGCCTCCAACATCGAGGGCAAGATCTGGCCGAACATCGCGCAGGCCGTCTCCCAGGCCAAGGCGGCGGGCGGCTCGGTCGGCCCGTTCTCCGACGACGCCCGCAAGGCCATGACCGGCGCCAACTCCCGCATGCTGGACACGATGCGGCGCGAGGCCAAGGTCAAGGACCCCGGCGCGTTCGTCACGAACATCCAGGCGGCCGCCGACAGGTGGCTCAAGGAGGCGCGGGCCGCGAGGCCCGGGGAGGACGTCGCCCACGCCGACTTCGACCAGTGGTACAAGCCCGGCAAGGTGGACGCGAACCGCTACGTCGGCAAGGTCTACGAGCAGGTCTTCCTGCCGCACCGCCCCTCCTGACCGCCCGCCGCGCCCCGCCGCGGCGACCCATCCCACCCTCGCCATGGAGCCGCCATGAGCGCACCATCCCACCCCGCCACCGACGGCCCGCCCGCCGGCGACCGCGCGCCGGACGACAGCTCCCGCACGTTCCGGCTGGACGTGGCCGTGATCGAGGTGGCGGCCGTGGCCGTGACCTTCGTGATGATGCTGCACATCACGGCCAACGCCCTGCTGCGGTCGTTCGCCGACCGGCCGATGCCGAACACGCTGGAGATCGTCCAGTACTGGTACCTGCCGATCGTCGCGTTCCTCGGCTTCGTCGCCGCCCAGCACCGGGGCCAGCACATCGCGGCCGACCTGCTGTTCGAGCGGCTGCCCGAGGCGGCGCGGCGGCCGGTGCTGGCGGTGGTGCTGGCCGCCTGCTGCGCCCTGGCCGCGGGCTTCGCCTGGTTCGGCTGGCAGGAGGCCCTGCACGCCTACGAGATCAGGAAGACCGCGGGGGTGAGCGACCTTCCCGCCTGGCCGACGTACTTCCTGGTCCCGCTCGCCTTCGCCGGGCTGACCGCGCAGTTCGCCGCGGCCGCCGTGCGGGCCGCGGTGCGCCCGGTCACCGAGCACGCCGCCGCCGACCCCGACGAGGCGGCCGTCCTGCGTGAACTGTCGGCCGCCGAGAACAAGGAGGCCCGGTCATGACCGAACCGGCCACGCGCACCGCCGACGCCCCGGCCGGCGCCGAGGACCCGGGCGGGCGGGCCCGGGGCGGCACCTCGGACGTCCGGTCCTGGATCGTCCTCGGCCTGATCGTGGCGACCGTGGCGGGCACCACCTGCGCGCTGTTCCTGCCGCTGGTGCCCGAGGCGATCGGCGCGCTGGCCTGCGCGCTGATGCTCGTGCTGATCTTCCTGCGGATGCCGGTGGCGATCGCGATGACGATCCCGGCGCTGCTCGGCGTGTACGCGCTGCGCGGACGGCCGCTGGTGGAGAGCACCCTGACGACGCTGCCCTACCAGCAGGTGGCGAACTGGACGCTGAGCGTCGTGCCCATGTTCATCCTCATGGGGCTGCTGCTGTGGCGGGCCGGGCTCACCGAGAGCCTGTACTCGGTCGGCCGGATGTGGCTGGGCTGGCTGCCGGGCGGGCTGGCCGTCGGCACCAACCTGGCGGGCGCGGGCCTGGCGTCGGTGAGCGGCTCCTCGGTCGGGACGACCTACGCCCTGGCCCGCATCGGCATCCCCGAGATGCTCAAGGCCGGGTACGACAAGCGGCTGGCGCTCGGGTCGGTCGTGGTCGCGGGACTGCCGGGCCAGCTCATCCCGCCGAGCATCATGCTCGTCATCTACGCCGGGATCGCCGAGGTGCCCATCGGGCCGCAGCTGCTGGCGGGGATCGGCCCCGGGCTGCTGGTCGCGGCCCTGTTCACCGTGATGATCGTGCTGTTCGCGCGGCGCTGGGCGGCGGCCGAAGCGGCCTCCGGCGCGGCCTCCGAGCCGGCCGCCGGTCCCGCGGTGACCTGGCGGGACAGGTTCGCCGGGCTGGTGCGGATCTGGCCCGTCCCGCTGCTGATCGTGCTGATCGTGGCGGGCATGTTCTCCGGCGTGTTCACCGCCACCGAGGCGGGGGCGGTCGCCGCGCTGGTGTCGCTGCTGGTCACGCTGGTGTGGCGGCGCGGCTCGGGCGCGTGGCGGGCGGTGGCCGAGGCCGCGACCGCCACCGTGGCCAGCGTCGGCGCGATCTTCTTCATGCTGATCGGCGTCGAGGCGCTGTCGCGGATGCTCACGCTGACCGGCATCAGCAACGGGTTCGCCGGGCTGGTGGAGGGGCTGAACCTCGACCGGGTGGGCTTCCTGCTGCTCATGACGGTGATCTACATCGTGCTCGGCACCTTCATGGAGCCGCTGCCGATGATGGTGCTGACCATCCCCATCCTGATGCCGACGCTCAAGGCGCTGGACATCTCCCTGCTCTGGTACGGGGTGTTCGCGGTGTTCATGGGGGAGCTGGCCGTGGTGACGCCGCCGGTCGGCATCCTGGCGTTCATCATCTACAGCATCACCAAGGACCCGCAGGTCAACCAGGGCCGGAACATCAGCATGAACGACGTGTTCCGGGCGGTGTGGTGGTTCATGCCGATGGCGATCATCGTCACCCTGGTCCTGATCTTCTTCCCGCAGATCGCGACGTTCATCCCCGACCTGGCGTCGGGAGAGTGACGAGCGGCCGCCCCGCGCGACCCCCGAGCGACATCCGAACGACGAAGGATTCCCCCGATGAGCGAGACCAGGCAGCGGACCGGGCCGGACGGCGAGCCCGGGGCCCGGACGATGCGCGGCTGCCCCGTCAGCCACACCGAGTACGGCGAGGACTCGGAGCTGTACGGGCACTACGCCCTGCTGGACGCCGAACGCGAGGCCGCCCGGTTCCACTTCAACGACACCCGGCCGCGCGGCTTCTGGATGCTGCAGCGCTACGACGACGTGCTGGAGGGCTTCCAGAACCACGCGGTCTGGACGACGCACGCGCGCAGCGCGCTCAACCCCGAGCCGGGCATCGCGCTGCTGCCGCAGGACCTCAACGGCAAGGAGCACGCCAAGCTGCGGCGCGTCCTCAACCCGTTCTTCTCCCCGGCGGCGGTGCGGCGGATGGAGTCGCTGGCGCACCGCCGCTGCGTGGAACTGGTGGAGGAGGTCCGGCCCAAGGGCGGCTGCGACTTCGTCGCCGAGTTCGCCATCCGCTACCCCACCGACCTGTTCCTGGCCCTGCTGGGCCTTCCGGTCAGCGACGGCGAGTTCTTCCTGCCCTGGTCGGAGACGCTGTTCGCCGGGTTCTTCGGCGGCGACCCCGAGGCGGCCGCCGAGGCCAAGCGCAGGATCCTGGAGTACTTCGACGAGGCGGTGAACGAGCGCCGCGCCGACCCCCGCGACCCGTCCGAGGACATGGTGACGCGGCTGGTCCAGGCCCGGATCGACGGCGAGCCGATCTCGCAGGAGGACATCCTCACCATCTGCATGACGCTGATGCTGGCGGGGCTGGACACCACCCGCAGCGCGCTCGGCTTCATCTTCACCCACCTGGCCACGCACGAGGAGGACCGGCGGCGGATCATCGCCGAGCCGGACCTGGCGCCCGCCGCGGTCGAGGAGTTCCTGCGCATGTACCCGCTGGTGATCCAGGCGGGCCGGGAGGTGCGCGAGCCGCAGGACTTCCACGGCCTGCCGCTGGAGAAGGGCGACATCGTCTGGCTCGGCATCGGCTCGGCCAACCGCGATCCCCGCAAGTTCCCCGACCCCGACCGGTTCATCCTGGGCCGCGAGGGCGTCAACCAGAACCTGGCGTTCGGCGCCGGCCCGCACCGCTGCCTGGGCATGCACCTGGCCAGGCTGGAGCTCGCCGTGGTGCTGCGCGAGTGGCACAGCCGCATCCCCGACTACCGGATCCGGCCGGGCGTGACGCTGACCGAGCGGGGCGGCCAGCTCACCATGCCGACGCTGCCCCTGGAATGGGAGGTCTGAGAGATGTTCCTGTCGATCGACGCGGGCCGGTGCATGGGGCACGGCCGCTGCTACTCGGTGGCCGAGCGGCTGCTGACCGACGACGAGGAGGGCTTCGTCGCCCAGCGCGGCCAGACCATCGAGGTCCCGGACGGGCTGCTGGCCGACGCGCGCGAGGCCGCCAGCGCCTGCCCCGAGCGGGCCATCTCCCTGCGCGCGGCCTCCCCCTCGCTGAGCGGCGACGCCGGTGCCGATGCTTGAGCACCTGCGCGTCCTGGACCTGACCGACGAGCGCGGCCTGATGTGCGGGCGGCTGCTCGCCGACCTGGGCGCGGACGTGGTGCAGGTCGAACCGCCGGGCGGGTCGCGCGCCCGGTCGGCCCCGCCGCTCGCCGGCGGGCCGGGCCGCCCGTCGCTGTTCTGGGAGACCTACGCGGCCGGCCGGCGCGGCGTCGTCGCCGACCTGGACACCGAGGAGGGACGCTCGCTGGTGCGCCGCCTGGCGGACGCGGCGGACGTCGTCGTCACCTCGGCCCCGGCGGCGTGGCTGCGGGAACGGGGCCTGGACCCGGCGACGCTGCGCGCCGGGCGTCCCCGGCTGGTCGTCACGGCGATCACGGCGTTCGGGGCGGCCGGCCCCAAGGCGGACTACGCCGACAGCGACCTGGTCGTCTGGGCGGCGGGCGGCCCCCTCGACCCGCACCGCGACGGCGACCGGCCGCCGCTGCGCATCAGCGCGCCGCAGGCGTTCCTGCAGGCCGGGGCGGACGCGGCGGCGGGCACGCTGCTGGCGGTCCTGGCGCGGACGGTCACCGGCGAGGGCCAGGTCGTGGACGTCTCGGCGCAGGCGTGCCTGGGCGTGGCGACGCTCGCGCGCGTCCTGGCGCACGCGGTGGGCGACGACAAGCCCGAATGGCACCGCGAGCCCGCGCCGCGCTCCGACCAGAGCGGCAGCGGCGCCGCCACGCCCAACGCCATGAAGAAGTGGCACGTCAGGGACGGCATGGTCGAGCTGCACCTGTCGATGGGCCCGGCCGCCGGAGCGTTCACCAACAACCTGTTCGCCTGGCTGCGGGACGAGGGCGCGGTGGACGAGCGCATCGCGTCCTGGGACTGGCGCACCCTTCCCGGCCTGCTCGCGGACGGCACGCTCACGCCCGCCGACCTGGACGACGCCCGCGCCGCCGTCCGCGCCTTCCTCAAGGACAGGACCAAGGCGGAGGTGCTGGACGCGGCGCTGCGCCGCCGCCTGCTCTGCGTGCCGATCTTCGACATGGCCGACGTGGCGAACGCGCCGCACCTGGCGGCGCGCGGCTTCTGGTCCGAGGTCGAGATCGAGGGCCGCCGGGTCCGCATCCCCGGACGCTTCGCGCGGGTCACGGGCGACGACGGGCCGCGCGTGCGGCGCCGCGCGCCGCGCGTCGGTGAGCACACCGACGAGGTGATCCGCGAATGGCTTCCCCGGGAACGCGCCGGCCGCGCCGCCCCGCCGGCCCGTCCGCAAGGCGCGCGGGCTCTGGACGGGCTGAAGGTGCTGGACCTGTCGTGGGTGGTCGCCGGGCCGCTCATCGGCCGGACGCTCGCCGACTTCGGCGCCCGCGTCGTGCGGGCCGAGTCCAGCACGCGCGTCGAGACGGCGCGGCTCATGCAGCCGTTCTACGGCGGCGTGCCCGGCCCGGAGAACTCGGCGCTGTTCGGCAACTGCAACGCGGGCAAGCTCGGCCTGACCGTCGACCTCAAGCGCGAGGACGGGCGCGCGGTCGTCCGCGACCTGGCGCGCTGGGCCGACGTGGTGGTCGAGTCGTTCTCGCCCGGCCAGATGGCCAGGTGGGGGCTCGACTACGCCGCGCTCGCGGCGGCCAACCCGTCCCTGATCATGCTGAGCACCAGCATCGCCGGGCAGAGCGGCCCGCTGGCGCGGCTGGCGGGGTACGGCAACGTCGGCTCGTCGCTGAGCGGGCTGCAGGGCCTGGTCGGCTGGGAGGACCGGCTGCCGCTCGGGCCGTTCGGCCCGTACACCGACTACATCGGCCCGCGGCTGGCGCTGGCGGCGCTGCTGGCGGCGGTGGAGGACCGCCGCCGCACCGGACGCGGCCGCCACATCGACGTGGCGCAGATCGAGGCCGGGGTGTTCTTCCTGTCGCCGCAGGTGGCGCGGTTCGGCTTCGACGGGACGGTCGCGCGGCGCCGGGGCAACCGCGACGAGGCGTTCGTCCCGCACGGCGTCTACCCGTGCCGGCCCGAGGACGGCCGCGACCGGTTCGTGGCGATCGCCGTGCGCACCGACGGCGAGTGGCGCCGCCTGGCCGCCGCCATGGGCCGTCCCGACCTGGCCGGACGCGACGACCTGGCCACGGCGCGGGGCCGCCGCGAGCACGAGGAGCTGCTCGACGAGGCGATCGCGGAGTGGACGTCGCGGCACCGCGCCCAGGACGTGGAAGGGCTGCTGCAGGCCGAGGGCGTCCCGGCCCACATGTCCCAGGCGAGCGCGGACTTCGTCGCCGATCCGCAGCTGGCCGCGCGGGGGCACGTCGTGGCGCTCCCGCATCGCCTGCACGGCACGGCGTACGTGGAAGGGCCGCGCTGTCTGCTGTCGGCGACGCCGGGCGTCGTGGAACGTCCCGCCCCGACGCTGGGGCAGGACAACGAGACCGTCCTGCGGGAGATCCTCGGCTACCCCGAGGCGCGGGTGCGTGGACTGCTGGAGGGAGGGGCGCTCCGTTGAGCGCACAGGCGAGCACGAACAGGGTGGCCGCCGGGCCGGACGACTGGAAGGCCGAGTGGCGGCCGGTCGTCGACGCGGTCGGCCGCGACTTCTCCGACGGCGAGACCGTCTGGGGCGCCGACGCCGTCGAACGCGGCGCGATCCGCCGCTACCTGGAGCCGCTGGAGCTCGGCTGCGCGCTGCACACCGATCCGGTGGTGGCGCGCCGCGCCGGGTTCGAGGACGTCACGATGCCCTACACCGGCCTGATGTCGTGGACGCTGCCGCCGATGTGGCGGCCCGGCGAGACGCTGTTCGACAGCGACGACCGCGACGCCCAGCCGGTGCACAGCCCCATCAACAACCAGGACATGCCGATCGGCCCGAAGACCACCGGCTTCTTCGGCACCGACATCGAGGTCGACTTCCTGCGCCCGGTGGTGGCGGGGGAGCGCATCGGACGGCGCGGGCGGCGGCTGGTGTCGTGCGCGCCGAAGGAGACCTCGGTGGGCCGGGGCGCCTTCATGACCTGGGAGAGCGAGATCGTCACCACGTCCGGCGAGGTGGTGGCGCGCATCCGCATCGGCACCTACGCCTACGTCCCCCGGAACGAAGGCAGGGAGGGGTGAGCCAGGTGGACACGGCGGCCCTGGAAGGGCGCAGGTTCGAGGACGTGACGGTCGGCGAGGAGCTGCCCGGCGCCGACTACCCCCTGACCGTCTACCGGCTGGTGATGGCGGCGGGCGCCAACCGCGACTTCAACTCGATCCACCACAACACCGAGTACGCCCGCGGCACGGGCGCGCCCGAGATGTACGCCAACACCCAGTTCCTGCTGGGCGCGTGGGAACGCTGCGTCCGCGACTGGATGGGCCTGGCCGGGCAGATCCGCGCGATCCGCGGCTTCCGGATGCGGTCGTTCAACGTCGTCGGCGACACCATGCGGGTGCGGGCCGAGGTCAAGGACGCGCGCGTCGACGAGTACGGCCGGGGCGTCGTGGAGATCGCGATCCGCTGCGAGAACTCCGGCGGCGTGACGGTCGGGCCGGGCGTCGTCGAGGTCGTCCTGCCGCGCCGGACGGGGGAGGACGCGTGAGCGGCGGGGGACGCACCGCGGTCATCGCGGGCCTCGGACTGACCGAGTTCGGCCGCATCTACGGGCGCACGTCCGCCGACTTCGCCGTCGAGGCGATCGCGCGGGCCGCCGAGGACGCGGGCCTGACGCTGGGCGACATCGACGGCCTGCTCGTCAACCCCGGTGTCGGCGGCGACATCGACCTGCGCCTGCAGTCGACGCTGCAGATGCGCGACACCCGCCTGCTGGCGACCGTCCAGGGGTTCGGCTCGTCGGCCGGGCAGATGGTGCAGTACGCCTCGATGGCGATCGCCTCCGGCATGGCCGACGTGGTGGCCTGCGTCTACGCGGACGCGCCGCTGAAGGAGGGCAAGGGCGCGGGCGCCTCGTACGCGGGGCAGAAGCGGCCGATGCGCGGCGTCGGCGCGCTGCCGGCCGCCGCCGGGCTCAGGGCGGCGCCCGAACGGTACGCGGTCGCGGCCCGCCGCCACATGGAGACCTACGGGACGACCAGCGAGCAGTTCGGCGCCGTCGCGGTCGCCGCCCGGCAGTGGGCGGCGATGAACCCGCGCGCGCAGATGCGCGAGCCGATCACGCCGGCCGACCACCAGGCCTCCCGCATGATCGCCGACCCGCTGCGGCTGCTGGACTGCTGCCTGGTCAGCAACGGCGGCGTCGCGGTGATCCTCACGACCGCCGAGCGGGCCGCGGGGCTGCGCAGGCCCCCGGTGCACGTGTGGGGCTGGGGGCAGGCGCACCCCGGTTACGTCAACCGGCGCGGCAGTGAGTTCGGCCTGGTCACGGGCGCGGCGCGGTCGGGCGCCGAGGCGCTGAAGATGGCCGGGGTCGGCGTCGGCGACATCGACCTCTGCCAGATCTACGACTGCTTCACCTACACCACGCTGGTCACGCTGGAGGACTACGGGTTCTGCGCCAAGGGCGAGGGCGGCGCGTTCGTGGCGAGCGGCGCGATCGCGCCCGGCGGGAGCCTGCCGGTCAACACCGGCGGCGGCGAGCTGTCGTCCTTCTACATGTGGGGGATGACGCCGCTGTCGGAGGCGATCATCCAGGCGCGGGGCGAGGGCGGCGACCGCCAGGTGCCCGAGCACGACCTGATCATGGTGAGCGGCAACGGGGGAGTGCTGGACTTCCACTCCACCCTCATCCTCAGCCCGCACGCCAGGACGTGACGCGATGCCGGAGAAGGAAGGCGCACACATGAGCCAGCCGGACGCAAGTGGGGCGGCAGGGCTGAGCCTTACCCCCGTCGTGCGGGACGAGCATTCGGCCCCGTTCTTCGACGCCGCCGCCGAGGGCACGCTGTTGCTGCGCTACTCGCCCAGCAGCGGCGAGTGGTCCGAGCCGTCCGCGGTGGTGTGCTCGGTGACGCAGGCGCGGGATCTGGAGTGGCGGCCCGCCGCCGGCACCGGCGAGCTGGTGTCCTGGACGGTCAAGCCGGGCCGGCGCGGGGCGGACGGCGTCCCGGCGCCCGACCGGGTCATCGGGCTGGTGGAGCTGACCGAGGGGCCGTGGCTGACGCTGCGGCTGGTGGACGCCGAGGGCCCGGAGCTGCGCGCGGGCCTCCCGGTGCGCGTGGAGTTCGTCCGTCCCGAGGGCAGCGAGCCCCTGCCGGTCGGCCGCGTCCACGGCTAGAGTTCATGATTATGAATCGTACGAATGGATCGGCGGGCGGGGTGCACGTGGAGCGTCGCGGCCCGGTCGCCTGGATCCGGATCGACCGGCCGGAGCGGCGCAACGCCTACGACCTCGCCATGGCCCGCACCATGATCGGGGCGTTCGAGGACGCCGCCGACGCCGACGCGGTGGTGCTCACCGGCTCGGGCGGGGCGTTCTGCGCGGGCGGCGCGCTCGACCAGCTCGGCGACCCCGACCCCGGGCGGCTGCGGGCGCTGTTCGCCGCCTCGCTGCGGCTGGTCAACGCCATCCGCGCCTGCCCGCGCCCGGTGATCGCGGCGGTGGACGGACCCGCCGCCGGAGGGGGCAACGAGCTCGTCGTCGCCTGCGACTTCGCCATCGCCACCCGCCGCTCCACGTTCGGGCAGACCGGCCCCAAGGTGGGCTCGGCCGGGGTGCTGGGCGCGACGAACATGCTCACCGTCCAGATCGGCGAGAAGCGCGCCAAGGAGATGGCGATGCTGTGCCGCCGCTACACCGCCGACCAGGCCCTGGCGCTGGGCCTGGTCAACGAGGTCGTGGACGACGACGGGCTGGAGGAGGCGGTCGGCCGCTGGATCGCCGAGATCCGCGCGCTCAGCCCCCGCTACCTGGAGATCGCCAAGATCAGCTCCAACCAGTGGTGGCACCAGTCCGCCGACAACATGAACGCGGGCCTGGGCATGCTCGTCCAGGCCATCGGCAGCGAGGACATGCGCGAGGGCGCCCGGGCCTTCCTGGACAAGCGCGCCCCCGACTTCCGCGGCGCCCGCGCCCGGGAGGGCGCCGCCCGCGCCGCGACCGACGCCGCACGTGAAGGGGGCCGCTCGTGACCTTCCGCTACTACCGCGACATCCACCCCACCTTCCCGGACCGCCGGGACTGGGCGCTGCCCACCGTCCTGCGGCACCATGCCGAACGGCGCCCCGACGCCGTCTGGCTGGACGCCCCCGAGGAGAACGCGACCTGGACCTACGCGCGGGCGCTCGCCGAGGCGGAGGCGATCGGCGTGTCGATGCTGGCGGCCGGGGCGCGGCCCGGCGACCGGGTCGTGATCTTCGCGGCGAACTCCTCCCGGTTCGTGCGCACCTGGCTCGGCACGGCCGTCGCCGGGCTGGCCGAGGTGCCGATCAACACCGCCTACGAGCACGACTTCCTCGCCCACCAGGTGCGCACCGTCCAGGCGCGGCTGGCCGTCATCGACGACGTGCACGCCGAACGGTTCGCCGCCGTCGCCGAGGCCGCCGCGGACATCCGCAGGTTCTGGGTGATCGACACCGGGCGGCAGGCGGAGGCGATCGAGGTGCTGCGCGCGGCGGGCTGGGAGGCCGCTCCCTGGGACGAGCTGCTCGAAGGCGGCCCCGCCGAACTGCCCGCCGTCCGCCCCCAGGATCTCGCGGCCGTGTTCTTCACCTCCGGGACGACGGGCCCGTCCAAGGGCGTCGCCATGCCGCACGCGCAGATGTACTTCTTCGCCCAGGAGTGCGTGGCGCTCACCCGCCTGACCGCGGACGACGCGTGGATGGCGGTCACCCCGCTGTTCCACGGCAACGCCCAGTTCATGGCCGCCTACCCGGCGATGGTCGCGGGCGCCCGCTTCGTGCTGCGCGGCCGGTTCAGCGCCAGCCGGTGGATCGACCAGATCCGCGACGGCCGCGTCACGGTCACCAACTTCATCGGCGTGATGATGGACTTCGTCTGGAAGCAGCCGCGCCGTCCCGACGACGCCGACAACCCGCTGCGCTGCGTGTTCGCCGCGCCCACGGCCGCCTCGATCCTGACGCCGATGAGGGAGCGCTTCGGCATCGAGGCGTTCGTCGAGGTGTTCGGCCTGACCGAGACGTCCGCGCCGATCCTGTCGCCGTACGGGGAGGACCGCCCGGCGGGCGCGGCGGGGCTGGCGGCCGACGAGTGGTTCGACGTGACGCTGGTCGACCCGGAGACCGACGAGGAGGTCCCGGTCGGGCAGGTCGGCGAGCTGGTCGTCCGGCCGAAGGTGCCGTTCATCTCCAGCAACGGCTACTTCAACATGCCCGACCGCACCGTCGAGGCGTGGCGCAACCTGTGGTTCCACACCGGCGACGCGCTGCGCCGCGACGAGGACGGCTGGTTCTACTTCGTCGACCGGTTCAAGGACGCCCTGCGCCGGCGCGGCGAGAACATCAGCTCCTACGAGGTCGAGACCGCCGTCCTCAGCCACCCGGCCGTGGCCGAGTGCGCGGTCATCGCGGTGCCCGCCGCGTCGGAGGCGGGCGAGGACGAGGTCATGGCCTACCTGGTCACCCGCGACGAGGTCACGCCCGAGGAGGTCTGGCGGTGGTGCGAGGGCCGCGTGCCGGCCTTCGCCGTCCCCCGCTACCTGCGGTTCGTCGACGCGCTGCCCAAGACGCCGTCGCAGCGCGTCCAGAAGGCCAAGCTCCGCGCCGCCGGGATCACCCCCGACACCCACGACCGCACCCCCGACGCCGCCGGCCGCGCGCCGAGCCGCTGAAAGGCACGCGATGCATCCCTACCGATCGGTCCTGTTCGTCCCCGGACACAAACCCGCGTGGGCGCGCAAGGCGCTGGCGTCCGGGGCCGACGCCATCGTGCTCGACCTGGAGGACTCGGTCCCGGACGACCTCAAGGCCGAAAGCCGCGACACCGTCCGCGCCACGCTCGCCGAACTGCGCGCCGAGGCCCCGGGCGCCGGGCTGTTCGTCCGGCCCAACGCGCTGGACACCCGGCTGGCCGGGGCCGACCTGGAACGCGTCGTCGGCCCGGAGCTGACCGGCCTGTTCACCCCCAAGATCCGCGACGCCGCCGACGTGCTGCGCTGGGAGACCCTCATCGACTGGTTCGAGGCGCGCAACGGCGCGTCCGGCCTGGAGATGATCGTCCCGGTGGAGACGGTGGAGGCCATCGACAACTGCGGCGAGATCGCGGGCGCCTCGCCCCGGGTCGGCGCGATGATCGGCCCGACCTCGCGGCACGCCGACATCGCCCGCGCGGTGGGCTTTCGCTGGTCGCCGGAGGGCAGCGAGTCGCTCTACCTGCGCAGCCGCGTCCTGCTGGCCTGCCGCCGGCACGGCCTGCACGCGCTGACCGGCCTGTGGGAGGACCTGGGCGACCTGGAGGGGCTGCGCGCGTTCGCCGACTACGGCCTGCAGCTGGGCTTCCGCGGGCAGATCGTCATCCACCCCTCGCACGTGCCCGTCGTCAACGAGGTGTTCACGCCCACCGACGACGAGGTCGCCTACCACGAGGAGCTGGTGGCCGCGGTGGAGCGGGCGGCGGCGGACGGTCACGGCGCGGTCCGCTTCCGCGGCCAGCACATCGACCTCGCCCACGCCGACAAGGCCCGCCACTGGCTGGCCCACGCCCGCATGGTCCGGGGCGCCGGCGCCTAGCCCGAGGGGGTGGCGGACAGCGGAGGGTGGCGCATAATCGTCTCCATGGGGACGACGCAAGTGACCACTTACTGTCGGGTTCGACGAGGTGAGCTGGGACGAGGCAGCCTGGACCGTCCCGGCGGGGCCATCTTCGGCGAGTCGCCCATCCGCGTGGACGAGATCCTGCGGCTGTCCGGCCGCGCCACCTACGGCAGGGCCCGCTCGCGCATCGGCGGCTACCCCGACATCCTCGGCACCTTCCCCGCCGGGGTGATGGCCGAGGAGATCACCACGCCCGGCCGGGGGCGACTGCGGGCGCTGCTGGTGGCCGCCGGGAACCCCGTGCTGACGGTGCCGGGCAGCGCCGCGCTCGACGCCGCCCTCGACCGGCTCGACCTGCTGGTCTGCGTCGACATGTACGTCTCCGACACCGCCCGCAAGGCCGACTACGTGCTGCCGGCCACCTCGTTCCTGGAACGCGAGGACCTTCCGCTGCCGTTCCTGCAGCTCCACCTCACCCCGTACGTGACCTGGACCGAGCCGGTCGTGCCGCCGCGCGGCGAGGCCCGCCAGGAATGGCAGATCTTCGACGAGCTGGCCCGCCGCATGGGGCTCGGCGTGGGCGCCCTGCGGGCGCAGCGCCTCGCGCACCGCCTCGGCGTGCGGCCCACGCCCCGCTTCCTGGTCGACGCGCTGCTGCGCACCGGCCCGTACGGCGACTGGTACGGGCTGCGGCGCGGCGGCCTCAGCCTGAAACGGCTGCGCGCCCACCCGCACGGCATCGTCCTGGCCGACCACCAGCGCACCGGCCGCCTGCGCCGCCGCGTCTGGCACAAGGACCGGCGGGTCCACCTGGCCCCGCCGCAGATCGCCGCCGAGATCGACCGGCTCGCCGCCGCCCCCGAGCCGCCGCCCGGGTACCCGCTGCGCCTGATCGGCATCCGCGAGCAGCGGTCCCACAACTCCTGGATGCACAACGCGCCCGCGCTCATGCGCGCCAAGGGCGGCACGCGCGAGCAGGTCGCGCGCGTGCACCCCGAGGACGCGGCCGGGCACGGGCTCCAGGACGGCGACCGCTGCCGCATCTCGTCGCCGCACGGCTCGGTGGAGCTGCCGGTGAAGGTCACCGACGAGATGACGCCGGGCACCGTCGCCGTCCCGCACGGCTGGGGTCATCGCGGGGGCTGGCGGGTCGCCAACGCCGCCGGGGGCGTCAACGTCAACCTGCTCGCCTCACCCGACCCCGGCGACCTGGAGCCCCTGGCGGGCATGGCGCACCTCAACGGCGTGCCCGTGCGGATCGCCCCGATCCGCTGACCGGCGCGCCGCGGTCAGCCCTTCAGGGCGGCCGCGACCGCGTCGGCGAGGGTGGTGGTGGGACGGCCGATGAGGGCGCGCAGGTGACCGGAGCCGGTGGTCAGGTCGCCGCGCGCGATGCCGGTGTCACTGTCGGCCAGGATCCTGGCGAACGGCTCGGGCACACCCGCCGAGACCAGCGCCTCGGCGTACTCGTCCTCCGACAGGTTCCGGTATTCGATCCGCCCGCCGGTCTGCCGGGACAGCTCGGCGGCGAGCTCGGACATGGTGAACGGGGTGTCGCCGCCCAGCTCGTACACCTTGCCCGCGTGCCCGTCCCCGGCCAGGACGGCGGCAGCGGCGGCGGCGTAGTCGGCCCGGGTGGCGGCGGCGATCTTGCCGTCCCCGGCGGCGCCGATGAGCGCGCCGCTCTCCAGGGCGGGCGCCAGGTCGCCGGTGTAGTTCTCGACGTACCAGCCGTTGCGCAGGAACACGTACGGCAGCCCGGACTCGCGGATGAGCGCCTCGGTGGCCTTGTGCTCCTCGGCGAGGGCCATCTTCGTGGTGTCGGAGTTGAGGATGCCGGTGTAGGCGACGAGCCCCACCTTCGCGGCGACGGCGGCCTCCACCACGTTGCGGTGCTGGGGGAGGCGCCGGCCGACCTCGCTGCCGGAGACGAGCAGCAGCGCGTCGGTTCCGGCGAGGGCGGTGGCGAGGGTCGCCGGCTCGTCGTAGTCGGCCCGGCGTACCTGGACGCCGCGCTCGGCCAGGTCGGCGGCCTTGGCGGGGCTCCGCACGGCGGCGACGATCCGTCCGGCGGGCACGCCGCGCTCCAGCAGCGCCGCGACGGTCAGCCGGCCGAGCCTGCCGGTGGCTCCGGTAACGGTGATCACAAGGGCTCCTCTCAACGGTGAGTACGTACTGGCCATCATGCACTAACTAATCGACAGCACTAACCAAGGGTGAGAGGTGTCACGGTGAAGGGGCCGCCCGGGCGGTTACCGTTGAGACATGACCAGCACGAGCCCGGACGTGACCGGTCCCGCCTCCGGCACCGAGGCCGACATCACCGACGAACTGGTCGCGGACGTGTTCGCCCGCGCCTGCCCGTCCCGCCGCACCCTCGAGAACGTCACCGGCAAATGGGGCACGCTCGCCCTGGCCGCGCTCGCCGACGGCAGTCACCGCTTCAACGCGCTGCGCCGCCGCGTCGACGGGGTGAGCGAGAAGATGCTGTCGCAGACCCTGCACGTGCTCGAACGCGACGGCCTTGTGGTGCGCGACGTGCGCGCCACCATCCCCCCGCACGTCGAGTACAGCCTGACGCCGCTCGGCGAACGCGTCGCCGCCAAGCTCCGCGAGCTGATCCACCTGGTGGAGGACGAGATGCCGGCGGTGCTGGCGGCCCGCGCCCGCTACGACCGGGCCCGCGCCGCGGACTGAGGCGCGGACCGAGGCGCGGACCGAGGCACGTACTGAGGCGCGAACTGAGGCGCCGGCCCGGGCGCGGTGCCCGGCCGGGAGGCTTCCAGCTGACATTCAGTTTCGCCCGGTAAGGTGAGCGGCCGGGTGAGCCGGGAAGTCTGGTCGGCACGGAATCGGCGCATGTCAGAAGGGTGTGGTCCCGTGCCGGCGATCGTTCGCACCGGCTGCCGTCATGGCCCCCCACCATGCCGTTCCCGGGGCCGCCCGCACGCCCCCGGGCGGCCCGCCGCGCGGCGGGCCGGCCGTGTTCCGCGCTCACCCGACGAACCGGTTCGGACAGGTCAGGAGTGATGCATGCGGATTCTCGTCCTCGGCGGCGACGGGTACCTCGGGTGGCCGACGGCGCTGCACCTTTCGCGGTGCGGCCACGACGTCGCGGTCGCCGACAACTTCGCGCGGCGCCAGTACGACTTCGAGCTCGGCGTCGAGAGCCTGGTGCCGATCGAGACGCTGCAGACGCGCGTCGCGGCGTGGCGGGAGGTGACCGGTGCGTCCATCGAGGTGTTCGTCGGCGACCTCACCGACGCCGACTTCACCTACGACATGCTGCGCACCTTCCGGCCGCAGGCCGTGGTGCACTTCGCCGAGCAGCGCGCCGCGCCCTACTCGATGATCGACCGCAAGCACGCGGTCTACACCCAGGTCAACAATGTCGTGGGGACGCTCAACCTGCTCTACGCCATCGCCGAGGTGGACCGTGACATCCACCTGGTCAAGCTCGGCACGATGGGCGAGTACGGCACCCCCAACATCGACATCGAGGAGGGCTGGCTCGACCTGGAGTACAAGGGGCGCAAGGACCGGGTGCTGTTCCCCAAGCGGCCCGGGTCCTTCTACCACCTGTCCAAGGTGCACGACAGCCACAACATCGAGTTCACCTGCCGGATCTGGGGCCTGCGCGCCACCGACCTCAACCAGGGCGTGGTGTACGGGCAGCAGACCCCCGAGACGGCGCTCGACGACCGGCTGGCGACCCGCTTCGACTACGACGCGGTGTTCGGCACCGTGCTCAACCGGTTCGTCATCCAGGCCGTGCTCGGGCACCCGCTGACCGTCTACGGCGGCGGCGGGCAGCGCCGCGGCATCATCGACATCCGCGACACCGTCCGCTGCGTCCAGCTGGCCTGTGAGAACCCGGCCGAGCGCGGCGAGTTCCGGGTGTTCAACCAGATGACCGAGGCGATGAGCGTCCAGGAGATCGCCGACACCGTGGTCCGCTGCTTCCCCGGCGACGCGCGCGTCGAGCACCTGGACAACCCGCGGGTCGAGCACGAGGACCACTACTACAACGTCACCCACACCCGGCTGCTGGAGCTGGGCCTGACCCCGCACCTGCTCTCCGATACGCTGATCACCTCGCTGTTCGACGTGACGAAGCGGCACGCGCACCGGGTGCGGACCGAGGCCCTGACGCCCAAGGTCGACTGGCGCCGCCACGCCAGCCCCGTGCAGGAGACATGACCGACCGGGAGCCGCCCATGACCTCATCCGAGGGCGCGTTCGCCCGCGCCACCGGCCGCACCGTGCCGGCCGAGGACGGCGGCGCCGACAAGCCCCGCTACCGGCGCTACCAGTACGACCTCATCGCCCCGCACTGCGGCCGCAGCGTGCTGGAGGTCGGCGCCGGGCTCGGCGAGTTCGCCGCGCAGTTCACCGGGCTGGACCGGCTGGTCGTCACCGACGTCGACCCGGACGCGGTCACGCTGCTGAAGAACCGCTTCGCCGACCGGACCGAGGTGGAGGCCCACCAGTTCGACCTGGCGGGGCCGCAGCGCCTGGACCGGCCGGTCGACACGGCCGTGGCGATCAACGTGCTGGAGCACTTCGAGGACGACGCGCACGTGCTCGCCGTGCTGGCGCGTTCGGTCGTCCCCGGCGGCACGATCGTGCTCTGGGTGCCCGGCTACCAGAGCCTGTTCAGCGAGTTCGACCGCCGCGTCGGGCACTTCCGCCGGTACACGCCCACGACGCTGCGGGACGCGATCCGGCGGGCCGGGCTGGCGTGCGAGCTGTCGCGTCCGGTGAACCTGCTCGGCGGCGTCGCCTGGTGGGCGGCGATGCGGCTCGGCAAGGTGCAGGGGCCCAGGACGGGGGCCGTGGGCGTGTACGACCGCGTGCTCGTCCCGGCCACCCGGGTGCTCGACCGGCTGCTGCCGATCCCGTTCGGGCAGTCAGTTCTGGCCGTCGCCCGGGTGCCGGACGACGGCCCGCAGGCGAGGAAGGCGCGGTGAGGCGATGACCGCCACCGCGCCGACCCGGCCGGCCGACCCCGCGGCGCGGGGCCGCGGCCGCTCGTTCCGGCGCGTGTTCACCCGGTACACGATCGGTTCGGTGCTGGCGGCCGTGGCCAGCGAGGCGGTGCTGCTGCTCACCTACGGGCCGGGGCTGCTCGGCCCGCAGGCCGCCTCCGTCGCGGCGTGGGCGGCGGGCGCGGCGCTCAACTACGGGCTCAACCGGTGGTGGGCGTGGGGCCGCCGCGGCCGCGCCGACCTGCGCCGCGAGCTGCTGCCGTACTGGGTGATCGCGCTGACCACCATGGCCCTCAGTGCGTGGGCCACCGGCGCGGCCGACCGGCAGGTCGACCGGCTGGTGGAGTCCGGCGCGCTGCGGGCCGCCCTGGTGGGCGGGGTGTTCCTCGCCGTCTACGGGGTGATGTTCGTGGTGAAGTTCGTCCTGTTCCACTACCTGGTGTTCGCGGACGGCGGGCGTTCCGGGCGCCGCCCGCGCCCGGCGCGCCGTTCGCGCCACCAGGTGCCGAACACGACGCGGGAGTAGCGGTACCCGTACACCAGGTTGCCGCCCTTCTTGGTGGTCCCGGCCGTGCGCAGCCGCATCGTCGCCGGGACCTCCTTCACCCGGTACCCCCGGGAGATCACGCCGATCAGCAGCTCGGACGCCTGGTACTGCGGCTGGCGCAGGGTGACGGCCGCGGTGACCTCCGCGCGCATGGCGCGCAGGCCGAAGGAGGTGTCGGTGACGCGCTGCCCGGTCAGCAGGCTCACCAGCCAGGCGAACACGTGCACGCCCGCGCGCCGCACCCGGTCGTAGGTCTCCTGGCGGCCCAGCCGCCGCGACCCGGTGACGAAGTCGGCCTCGCCGCGCAGCACCGGAACCAGCACCCGCTCGATGTGCGCCGGGTCGTACTGGCCGTCGGCGTCGGTGGTGACGATGTACTCGGCGCCGCCCTCGCGCGCGATCCGGTACCCCAGGCGCAGCGCCGCGCCCTGCCCCCGGTTGACCGGGACGTCGCAGACCATCGCGCCGTTCTTGCGGGCGACCTCGGCGGTGGCGTCGGACGAGCCGTCCACCACCACGATCGTCGCGGTCTCGTGCCCGCCGACCGTCGCGGGGACGGCCCCGACGACCTCGCCGATGCCGTCCTCCTCGTTGTAGGCGGCGATGACGATCGCCACCGGCGGCAGCCGCGTCCCGTACTCGGCGCGGAACGCCGCCAGCGCCGCCTCGTCGACGTCCTCGACCCTCTCGTTCACCGCCGTCACGACCCCGCCCCCGCAGGGGCGAAGTCGGGCCACACGGTCGCCAGGCCGGAGCGCAGGTCGTGACGCGGCTCGTAACCCAGGGCGCGGGCGGCGGAGATGTCCAGCACGACGGCGGGCATCTCCCCGGCCTTGGCCGGCACGTGCTCGACGGGGATCGGCGCGCCGGTGACCTCCCGGGCCGCCTCGATCAGGTCGTTGACGCTCGTCGACCGGCCCGACCCGACGACCAGCGGCCCGGTCAGGCCCGTGCGCCAGGCCAGCAGCACCGCCTGGACGATGTCGTCGACGTGGACGTAGTCGCGCATCTGGCGGCCGTCGCCGTACACCTGGACGCCCTTCCCGGCCGCGGCGGCGCGCATCAGGCGGGGCACGAAGCTGTCCTTGTGCAGCATCCCCGGGCCGTACACGTTGGCGAACCGCAGCGCGCACGCCCGCATGCCGTACACGCCCGAGTAGGCGCTGAGCAGCATCTCCGCGGCCGCCTTGGTCGCCCCGTAGGGGGTGAGCGGCCGCAGCGGCATCCGCTCGCTGATCGGCGCGTCGCCCACGTCGCCGGTGACGGCGTTGGTCGAGGCGAACACCACCCGGCGCACCCCGTGCTCGCGCGCCAGCTCCAGCAGCCCGGCGGTGGCCTCGACGTTCAGCCGGTACACCCCGGCCGGGTCCTCGATCGACCGCAGCACCGAGGTCGCGGCCGCCAGGTGGACGATGCCGTCCGGTCCGGTGCCGACCGCCCGCTTGCGCACGTCGGGGTCGCAGAGGTCGCCCACCACCGAGCGGACCGCGGGATCCGGATGGGGACGCTGGTCGGCGACGACCACCTCCGCCCCGGCATCGAGCAGGGCGGCCACCACGCGGCCGCCGATGAACCCCGCGCCGCCGGTGACCAGCACCCGCGCGCCCTCAAGCTTCGCCTCGTCCGGCGACTCCAACCCCTCCACCGGCGACTTCTCCCTCACCTGCGTTCACCCGCGACGCTCGCGTGCACCTCTACGAGGTCGACCCTAATGGACCTTGGTCGCAGCTCCGGCCGCGCGGGCGCGTCGCCGCGTGCCCGGTTCGTCGGCCGGCGCCCCGGTTCGGCATGATGACCGGCGGAGGGGAGGACACCCGGTGACCCATGTGCTGGCGGCGGGCCTGCCGCTGACGATCGGACTGGTCCTGGCCGTGACCGCCGCGCGCGCGGGGTGGCGGCCGTCGCTGACCGCGGCGCTGGCGGTCGGCGCGCTGCTGCGGCTGGTGCTGCTGGTGATCGCCGCGCGGGACGGCTGGCAGCCCTACGACCTCGCCGAGGACTTCCGCTCCACCGCCGACACCGTGCTCGACGGCCGCGACCCGCTGGTGCACCTGCGGGAGGGCGGCTGGCACTTCCTGCCCTTCCTGGCCTACGTCCTGGCCGGGCAGCGGGAGCTCGGCGAACTGCTGGGCGTGCCGTGGAGCGTCGTCGGCCGGACGGTGCCGATCCTGTGCGACCTCGCGCTGATCCCGCTCGTGGGCAGGCTGGCCGCCGACCCGGACAGGAGCGGGTTGCGCGCCTTCCAGTACGCCTGCGCCCCGGTGGGGGTGATGGTCAGCGCGATCCACGGCCAGTTCGCCCCGATCACCCTGCTGTTCGGGGTGGCGGCCCTGGTGGTGGCGCGGGGCGGCGGCCGGTGGGCGGGCCGCCCGCACGCCGCCGGGATCCTCGTCGGGTTCGCGGTGACCTCGGCGAGCTGGTCGGGGCTGATGCTGCCCGGCGTGCTGCTCGCCCTGTCCGGGGTCCGGCACCGGCTCGTCGCGCTCGTCTGGACGGGCGTCGTGCCGCTGGTGTTCCTGCTGAGCGGCTGCGTGTTCCTGGGCACGCCGGTGGGCGACCTGCCCGCGACGCTCGCCGAGTCGCTGTCGACGCGTCCAGTGGTCGGCGACTGGGGCTGGACGGCGGTGGCGACGGGCGGGCAGCAGGTCGTCGATCCGGCCTACGCCCGTCCCGGGCTGCTGATCCTCGCGGGCGGGGTGCTCGCCGCGGCGTGGTGGTGGCGCAGGGCCGACCCCGCCGTGCTCACGCTCGCGCTGCTGCTGGCCTTCCTGATCACCACGCACCGGTTCGGCACGCAGTACCTGGCCTGGCCGATGCCGTACCTGATCGCCCTGGCCGGCCGCGCCACCTGGCCCGTCGTCACCGCGTCGGGGCTCTGGGCGGGGTTCGGCTACCTCTACACCACCCGCCTGGACGAGTTCGCCTGGCGCGACGCTCACGTGTGGTGGGCGTTGTCCTCGCTGGTCGTCATCGCCTTGCTCGTACGCGCGCTGCCGCCCCGCGACCTCGGCGTCCCCTGGACGTCGGGAAGCAGTGAACGGGGCGAGCGGGCCCGGAGGGCGGCCGCCCAGACGCCCGCGCCGTAGGCGAGGTCGTCCAGACGGCGGGCCAGCACGAAGCGCACCGGATCGAGGTCGGGGGAGACGCGGAGGTACTCGGCGACGCCGTCGGCGACGGCGGCCACCGCCACGGCGCGCCGGGCGCGCCGCGAGAACAGGCAGGCGGTGAGGCTGAGCGGCCACCAGTGCCGCAGCAGCAGGGCGCTGGTCTGCCCGGCGGTGCCGACCAGCCCGAGCCGGGTCAGGTCGGCCGCCAGACGGCGCGGGTGGTCGCTGCCGGAGACGGTGCGGGACAGCCGCGTGAACACGACGGCCACCACACCCGCCGCCACCGGCACCGACCAGCGCCGTTGGGCGAGGACCGCCGCCGCGACGGCGGCGCTCCACGGAGACAGGACGGCGGGGGCCACCAACGCGCCGTGCCGCTGGGCCAGCGGGTGCGCCCCGGTGCCGTAGTACGCCTTGCGGCGCATCCACGCCGTCAGCCGGGTGCGGTGGTCGTGCCAGGCGGTGGCGGCGGGCTCGTACCGGACCTGCAGCCCCCGCGCGGCCAGGCGCCACACCAGGTCGACGTCCTCGGCGACGCGCATGCCGTCGGTGAAGCCCTCGCCGAGGGCGTCGACCCGGGCCACCAGGCACGCGCTGGGCACCCAGCTCACCGCGGAACGGGGGTGGACGAGCGCGGGCGCCGGGCCGAGGTCGAGGGACGACCGGGCGTCCTCGTAGCGGGAGATCCAGTTCGGCTTGCCCTGCTTGCGCAACCCCAGGATCTGGGGTGCGGCGGCGGCGACGCGAGGATGGCGGAAGTGACGCAGCAGCGTGGCGATCGCCTCGGGAGCGACGACCACGTCCGAGTCGACGAACGCCACGAACGGGGTGTCGACCTTCTCCAGTCCGGCGTTGCGCGCCCCGGCGGGGCCGAGGTTGCGGGGCAGGCGGACCAGTTCGGCCTCGTGCCGGGCCGCCACCCGGGCGACGGCCTGCGGGTCGTCGGAGAGGTCGTCCACGACGACGACCCGGACGCGGCCCGCCAGGCCCGTCAGCAGCCGGTCCAGCGCGGCGGCGCGGTCGCGGACGGGGACGACGACCGTCACCTGCGACAGGTCCACCGGGGGCAGCTCGGCGACCACCGGGTCTGCCACGCCGACGGCGAGCAGCCGCTCGGCGAGCCGTTCCGACAGCCGGTCGGTGACCTCGACGCGGCGGCCGCGCAGCAGCGAGGCCGCCCGCCGGTTCAGGTGGAGCAGCCGCATGGGCGCGCCGCCCACCAGGGTCCGGCCGCCGTCGTACACGCGGACGCGCCGGCCGAGCTCCACGACGAAGCCGCGCGGCAGGCCGGACGGGGCTGGAGTGCGGCTCATCCCCGGAACCCGCCCTCCGCGCCGATCACGGTGCCGGTCGCGACGCCGCCGGCCCGCGAGCAGCAGAACGCGATGACCTCGGCGATCTCGGCGGGCTCGATCAGCCGCTCGGTGAGCTGGGACGGGGCGAACGACTCCACGTCGTCCAGCCCGTACAGGCCCGCCGTGGCCGACAGCATCGACGTGCGGGTCGAGCCGGGGGAGACGGCCACGGCGGTCGCGCCGGTGCCCACCAGGTCGGCGGCCAGGCCCCGGACGAGCCCGACCACCGCGTGCTTGGCCATGCCGTAGCCGGACAGGTGGAACAGCCCGCGCGTCCCGGCGGCGGAGGCGACCGCCACGAAGCGGCAGCCGCCGGGGTCGGGGCCGGCCAGCATGCGCGGCACCGTGACAGCGGCGGTGTTCCACACCCCCATGACGTCCACGTCCCACAGCGCCCGCACGTGGGATTCGGGCGTCTCCCACAGCGGCCGCCCCCCGGAGATCACGGCCGCGGCGGCCACGGCGGCGTCGATCCGGCCGAACCGTTCCACGGCCGTCGCCGCCGCGCGGTCCAGGGCGGCGCGGTCACGGACGTCCGCGACCAGCGCGACGATCTGGTCGGGGTGCTCGTCGCGCAGGGCGTCCAGCTCGTCCTTGCCCGCGAGCGCGTAGGTCACCCCGGGCAGGTCGTCGGGCACGTCCCCGGTGCAGCAGTCCACGGCGACGACCCGGTAACCGCGTCCGCACAGGGCCCGGACGGTGGCGGCGCCGATGCCCCGGGCGGCGCCCGTGACCAGCGCGACCCGCCCGGCCTCGGACCCGGGGCTCATCGCCGGGCCTCCCGGACGCGGCGCAGGCGGCCGTCGGCGCCGGGCTCGCCGGCGTCGATCAGCGCGCACACGTCCTCGACCATCCGCCGCAGCATCCGTTCGCCCTCGGCAGCAGTGGCGGCGGTCGGGTCGCCGAGCACGCCCGACGGCGACACGGCGGCGACGCCCGAGGCGGCCATCGCGGGGAGCAGCTCGGCGACGGGCGCGGTGTTGCCGGGCGCGGCGCGGGTCATGTCCACCCGGTCGGGGGCCAGGTGCAGCATGAGCGAGGTCTCGGTGAACCCGGCGTGCGCGTCGGCGGCCTCCGCCTGGCACGGCGCCCACGCCACCCGGTGCCGCTCGTGCCGCATCCGCGCGACGGCGTCCGACAGGCTCGGCAGGTTGCCGCCGTGCGCGTTGACGAACACGATCCGCCCGCACCAGGCGGACAGCGAGCGCACCAGCTCGACCAGCATCGACCGCAGCGCCTCGTGGCCGATGGAGATCGTCCCGGCGAACGACTGGTGCTCGCCGCTGGCCGCGTACGTGACGGGCGGCGCGACCAGCACCGGCTCGTCCGGACGGCGGCGCGCCAGCTCGGCCGCCGCGCCCTCGGCCACCGCCACCGCGATCGCGGTGTCGGTGTCCAGCGGCAGATGCGGCCCGTGCTGCTCGAACGACCCCACCGGGACCAGGACGAGCGCCCCCTCGGGGACCTGCGGCCAGGACCGCCGCGACAGCAGCGCCCGGTCGCTCATCGCGGGTCCGGTCCGGGCGCGGCGCCGAGCGTGCGGGTGAAGCCCTCGGGCACCAGCACGTCGTCGGGCGTCAGGTCGTGGATCGACGAGCGGCCCAGCCCGAGCAGGGCCGAGTCGATGCCGCCGCGCAGGATGTCCAGGACGTTCTCCACCCCGGCCTGCCCGCCGGCGGCCAGCCCCCACAGGTACGCGCGGCCGATCATGACGGCGCGGGCGCCCAGCGCCAGCGCCTTCACCACGTCGCCGCCCCGCCGCACGCCGCCGTCCATCAGCACCTCCACCTGGTCGCCGACGGCGGCCGCGACGGAGGGCAGCACCCGGATCGGCGCGGGCGTGCCGTCCAGGTTGTTGCCGCCGTGGTTGGACACCGAGATGGCGGTGACCCCGGCGTCGACGGCGCGCCGGGCGTCGTCCACCCGGCAGATGCCCTTGAGCATGAACGGCCCGTCCCACTGCCGCCGCATCCAGGCGATGTCGTCCCAGGTCGGCGGGGGAGTCTGCATCCACTCACCGTACGCGCCGAAGAACGTGGGCGCGGGCTCGCCCGGCTCGGCCAGGTTCGGCACCGTCAGGTCGGGCAGGCGGCGCGAACGCGCGTACTCCGCCAGCCAGGCGGGACGCGACAGCGCCTGCGGGGCCAGGCGCGCCATGGCCTTGAGGTCGAGCCGTTCGGGGATCCAGGGGCTGCCCCAGTCCCGGCCGTGGGAGAACGACCAGTCCAGCGTGACGATCAGGCCGGTCGCGCCGGCCTCCCGGGCGCGCTCCATCCGGCGGACCATCCAGTCCTTGGACCCCATCCAGTACATCTGGAAGAAGGTCCGCGAGTTGGCCGCGACGACCTCCTCGACCGGCTTGCTGGCGAACGAGCTGAGCCCCATCGCCGTACCGCGCGCGGCGGCGGCCCGCGCCACCGCGACCTCCCCGTCGGGATGCACCGCCTGCACGCCGGTCGGCGAGATGATCACGGGCAGCGAGACGGGCTGCCCCATGACGGTGGTCTCCTGGTCGCGCTTGGCCGACAGGTCCGCGACGTGCGGCGCGAAGCCCAGCTCGGCGAACGCGGCCATGTTGTCCCGGTACGACGCGCCCCGCTCGGACCCGGCCAGCAGCGCCGAGTACACCGACCGGGGAAGCCTGCGGCGGGCCCGCCGCTGCGCCTCGACGACCGTCTCGAACCACGCGTTGCCCATGCCCTACCTCTCAGTCGATGTCGTGAATCCGGCGAGCGGGCTCTCCACGCAGGGGGACGCCGGGGGCGCCGCCGGGTCGGGGCGCCTGCCGATCCGCACCGGCACGGGGCCGGGGGCGCGCCGCGACCGGGGCTCGGTGCGGTGGGAGTGGTCCTGGCCGGGCGCGGGCACGACGCGCCGCGGGTCGGCCAGCGCCGCCTCGCCGTGGCCCTGGACGCACTCGGGGTCGGGCCCGTCCAGCGGCAGGCCCGTGAAGAACTTGGCCGCCATGCACCCGCCCCGGCACACGTCGTAGAACCGGCAGGACGAGCAGGCGCCGCCGTCCTGCGGCGCGCGGAGCCGCGCGAACAGCTCCGAGTTCCGCCACACCCGGCCGAAGCCCCCGTCGGTCAGGACGTTGCCCGCGCGGAAGGTGTCGTGGATGGCGAACGGGCAGGCGTACACGTCGCCGACCGGGTCGATCAGGCACACCACGCGCCCGGCCCCGCACATGTTCAGGCCCGGCAGCTTCTCGCCGAACCCGGCCAGGTGGAAGAACGAGTCGCCGGTGAGGACGTTCTCGCCCGCCCGCACCAGCCACTCGTACAGCTCGCGCTGCTGGGCGGCCGTGGGGTGCAGCTCGTCCCACACGTCGGCGCCCCGGCCGGACGGGCGCAGCCGCGTCAGCCGCAGCGTGGCGCCGTGCTCGTCGGCGATCCGCTTGAACTCGTCGAGCTGGGGCACGTTGTGCCGGGTGACGACGACCGACAGCTTGGCGTCCCGGAACCCGGCCGCGGCCAGGTTGTCCAGCGCCCGCATCGCGGTGTCGAACGATCCCGGCCCGCGCACCCGGTCGTTGACCTCGGCGGTGGCGCCGTCCAGCGACACCTGCACGTCCACGTAGTCGGTGGACGCCAGGTGGCGGGCGCGCGCGGGGTCGATGCGCACGCCGTTGGTGGAGAACTTCACGCCCACCTGGTGGTCGACGGCGTACTCCAGCAGGTGCCAGAAGTCCGGGCGGACGGTCGGCTCGCCGCCGCCGACGTTGACGTAGAACACCTGCATCGCCTGCAGTTCGTCGATGACCGCCTCGCACTGCTCGGTGGTCAGCTCGCGCGGGTCGCGCCTGCCGGACGACGAGAGGCAGTGCACGCACGACAGGTTGCAGGCGTACGTCAGCTCCCAGGTCAGGCAGATCGGCGCGTCCAGCCCGCGTTCGAACATCTCGATGAGCGAGCCGGAGGCGGAGCCGACCGCGCCGTTCCCCGCGGCCGTCGTGTCGGTCATGGTGCCTCTCCCGTGGTGTCGCGATGGCGGATCATGTCGGCGTCGGCGAGGCCGCGCAGCGCCCTGGCGTAGGCGCCCCACTGGGCGGCGGGCACGCCCGCCCGCTCCAGCGCGGTCCGGGCGTCGGGCGCGCCGCCCAGGCCCCGGACGACCTCCACGAGCTCGCGGCGCTTGAGGAAGGTCAGCCGCCGGTTACCGAAGTGATAGGCCAGCGCCCCGAACGGTTCGGGGCGCAGCGCCACCGACGGTGACAGCTCCCATGCCTGGTCGAGGATCTCGGTCACGATCGGCTCCCCGGCCCGGGTGTCAGTAGACGCCGCACATGCCGTCGATCGAGACCTCCTCGATCAGCGACTCCTCCTCGAACACCTGGCCCGTCGCCTCGTCGACCTGCGGGACGGTCTCCTCGACCGACATCATGGGCTCCGGCATGACGCCTCCTCGGCTCGGCTGGACGTGTCATGGACTTTAATGGCACTGAGGGTCAAAAAGAAGGGGGCGATGTGCGGTCAGTATCCCGGCGTCCGAAGGGCCGTCCGCCCGCCACCGATCACGCCGCGATCGAACGGGCGGCGTTCGCGCTGTTCACCGAGCGGGGCTTCGAGGCCACCACCCTGGACGCGATCGCCGAGGCCGCGGGCATCGGACGGCGCACGCTGCTGCGCTACTACCCGTCCAAGAACGACATCCCGTGGGGGCGGTTCGACGAGAGCCTGGCCGACCTGCGCGGGTCGCTGGCGGCCATGCCGGACGACATTCCCGTCCACGAGGCCGTGCACCGCGCCGTGCTCGCCTTCAACCACGTGGACGAGGCGGCCGTGGCCCAGCACCGGCAGCGCATGACGCTGCTGCTGCGGACGCCCGCCCTGCAGGCCCACTCGGCCCTGAAGTACCGGCAGTGGTGCGAGGTCATCACCTCCTACGTCGCCGGCCGCCTGGGCCTGCCCTGCGACGCCCTGCTGCCGCGCGCCGTCGGCAACGTCAGCCTCGCCCTGACCCTGTCCGCCTACGAGGAGTGGCTCGAGCGCGAGGACCGCACGATCGAGGAGTGCCTCGACGAGGCGCTGTCCGGCCTGCGCGCCTACTTCGCCGGCACGGTCGGTTAGCCCCCGGAAGCCGGGCGGGCGGGGCCGCCGGCCCGGCCCCGCCTCCGGGGGAGCTACCGGGTCAGCCGGTGCGCGAGGTGGTCGGCGGGAAGCGGACGATGCGGTCGTCGGCCGAGGCGGGCGTGCCGCGGCCGTCGCGGTTGCTCGTCATCACCCACAGCCAGCCGTCGGGCCCCAGCGCCACCGTGCGCAGCCGCCCGTAGGCGCCCGTCAGCACCGCCGTGGGGCTGCCCGCCGTCCCGCCGCTGCCGTTCAGCGGGACTAGCCAGAGCCGCTGGCCGCGCAGCCCGGCCGCGTAGAGCGTGTCGCCCACCACGGCGGCGCCGCTCGGCGAGGCCTCCGACGTCGCCCAGGTGACGATGGGGGCGCGGTACGCCGGCGCGCCGCCGGGGCCCTCGACCTGCGGCCAGCCGTAGTTCCCGCCGGGCGTGATGTGGTTGATCTCGTCCCAGGTGTTCTGCCCGAACTCGCTGGCGTACATCCGGCCGCCGCCCCAGGCGAGCCCCTGCACGTTGCGGTGCCCGAGGGTGTAGACGACCGAATTCGGCGTCGGATTGCCCGGTGCCGGGGATCCGTCGGGACGCATCCGCAGGATCTTCCCGGCCGGGGTGTTCGGATTCTGCGCGTTGGCGGTCTGGGCGGCGTCACCGGTGCCGACGTACAGCATTCCGTCGGGGCCGAAGTGTATGCGGCCGCCATTGTGAATGGTCGACTTGGGAATTCCCGAGAAGACGACCTGCTCCTGCGGCGAGGCGGCCAGCCGGAAGCGGACGACGCGGTTGTCGGACGCGGCGGTGTAATAGGCGTAGACGTAGCCGTCCTGCGCGTAGGACGGCGAGACCGCCAGGCCCAGCAGCCCGCCTTCGCCCGCGGGCCGCACGCCGGACAGCCGGGCCACCTCGGTGGGCGCCGACCCAGGGCGAAGCCGCAGGATGCGGGCGGTCGCCCGTTCCGACACCAGCGCGCTGCCGTCGGGCAGGAAGGCCAGGCCCCACGGCACCTGCAGGCCGGTCGCCAGGACCTGGGGGGCGGAGAAGTCGAAGGACGGGACGGCCGCCGTCGTCCGGTTCGCCGCCGCGCGCGGCGCCGGGGCGGGGGGAACGGCGACCAGGGAGAAGGTGACGGCGAACGCCGCCGTGGGAGCCAGTATGCGTTTGTTCAGGGGCACTGCATTCCTTTCGCCATTGGACGGGCAGGTCGGTTTCGGCCCCTAGCCGCGGGCGGGAGCATGCCCGCGTCGCCTTGACGGTACCCGCCTCCTCCGGCGCTGGGAACCCTCGGTTTCCAGGCGTTTCCGCAACCGTCCAGGTGAGCGGCGCCCGGCCGTTTTCAGTGGCCCGCCGGAAATCGCCGCGTGATTCCGCGGCGGCCATTGGGCGGCGGGGCGTCGTCAATTCGGCCGGGAGGCATCGGGTGGGAGCGGCCCGGTCTGTCGGCTGTGGCGGCGGGAGATCTTCTGCTACAAGTGTAGTTGCGCGGCGGCCGGAGGGCCGCGGCGGAGCGCGAACCGGGAGGGGAACGACCGTGACGGTGTCGTTGGTGAAGGGGCAGCGGATCTCGCTGGAGAAGCCGGGCGGGACGCTGAGCGTCGTGCGGATGGGCCTGGGCTGGGACGCGGTGAAGAAGAAGGGACTGTTCGGCAAGCGCGAACAGGAGATCGACCTGGACGCCTCCTGCGTCCTGTTCGCCCAGGGCGGCATCGCCGACGTGGTCTACTTCGGCAAGCTCGCCAGCGAGGACGGTTCGGTCCGGCACACCGGCGACAACCTGACCGGCGCGGGCGACGGCGACGACGAGTCGGTCATCGTCGAGCTGACCCGGGTGCCGCCGCAGGTGACGGCGCTGGTGTTCACGGTCAGCTCGTTCAGCGGCCAGACCTTCGACGAGGTCGACAACGCCTTCTGCCGGCTCGTCGACGAGACCACCGGGCAGGAGCTGGCCCACTACCGGCTCGGCGGCGGTGGCGGCCACACCGCGCTGGTGATGGCGCGGCTGTACCGGCACGGCGACGGCTGGAAGATGAACGCGATCGGCGAGCCCTGCCACGGCCGCACGCTGCAGGACATGCTGCCGGCGATCAGCGCCCACGCGTGACCGGCGGCGGTCCGGGCGCCGGTCACAGCCAGCGGCCGAACAGGCGCTGGTAGAGCGCCCGGACGCCGATCGTGGCGGCGAGGTAGCCGGTCACCACCACCGCGAGCGGGGGCAGCGCCGCGAGCGGCAGCGGACGCAGGTCCAGCGTCGCGGCCAGCGGCGAGAACGGCAGCAGCAGCCCGCACAGCGCGGGCGCGGCGGCCGCCGCGAGCACCGGCCACGCCGCGCGCGGCGCGCCGCGCCCGCGGCTGCGCAGCAGCAGCATCGCCAGGCCCTGCGCGGTCAGGTTCGCGACGAACCAGCCGGTGTGCACCAGCTGCTGCCCGCCGGGGCCGTGCGCGGCCGGCACCCGCCACAACAGCCCGAACACGGCCAGGTCGAACAGCGCGCCGACCGGTCCCACGCAGGCGACGAACCGGGCCAGGTCGAGATGGTCGAACGTACGCGGACGCAGGATCTGCGACTCGTCCACCCGGTCGTGCACCAGCGCCAGCTGGGACAGGTCGAAGCACACGTTCCGCACCAGCACCTGCAGCGGCGGCATGGGCGGGAAGGGCAGCGTCGCGGCCGCCGCCAGGATCGACGCCACGTTCCCCACGTTCGACGTCAGCGCGATCTTGATGTACTTGACCGTGTTGGCGAACGTGCGCCGTCCGGCGACGACGGCCTGCTCCAGCGCGCCCAGCTCCCCGCGGGCGAGGATGACGTCGGCCGCGGCGCGCGCCGGGTCGGCGGCCCACCGGTCGCCCATCGCCAGCAGCCGGGCGCGTTCGACGGCGTCCAGCGCGACCTCGCCGTCGCGGGTGCGCACGCGCACGCAGACCTCCAGGACGTCCTCGACCGCGCCCTTCGTGACCAGGACATGCGCGGCCCGGCTGCGCGGACGGGGATCGTCGGGCCGCAGCAGCACCGTCGCCCGGCGGCGCGTGAAGTCGAACGGGATCACGTCGGCGCCCTCGAAACCCGCCAGGTCGCCGGTGTCGCGCAGCAGGGCCTCGTCGACGGCGTCACCGTCCGGGCTTCCCGACAGCTCCACCGACCACAGGGCGTTGAGCCGCGCCCAGCGCAGCACGCCCGGATCGGCCCCGCCGTCCGGATCGAGATGGCATGCGGGCCGCAGGCGCCGCTCGGTCAGCGTGCCGGTCTTGTCGACGCACAACGTGTCCATCGCGCCGAGGTTGTGCACCGCCGGCAGCCGCTTGACGATCACCTGCCGCCGGGACAGGCCCGCCGCGCCCCGCACCAGCAGCGCCGTCGCCACCAGCGGGAGCATCTCCGGGGTGACGGCCACCGCCACCGCGACGGCCGTCGGCAGCGCCCGCGACCAGTCGCCGCGCAGCGCCCCGCCGGCGGCCAGCACGAGCGGCAGCGCGGTCAGCATCGCCGCCACCAGCCCCCACGACACCGCGCGCACGCCGCGGTCGAACGCCGTCTCGGGCGGACGCGCGGGCAGGTCACCGGTGGCGCCGACGTAGGTGGCGGTGCCGGTCGCGACCGCCACGGCCGTGCCGGTGCCGGCCACCACCGTCGTGCCCGTCAGGCACAGCCGGGGATGGCCGAACACGTCCGGCTCCGGGCCGCCCGCGGGCGGGGCCGGAAGCGGACCCTCCGCCCAGGTCGCGTGCTTGCCGGCCGGAAGCGACTCGCCGGTGAGCGCCGACTGGTCGACCGTCAGGCCGGACGAGCTGAGCAGCCGCAGGTCGGCGGGCACCACGTCGCCGGGGCCCAGCAGGACGATGTCGCCCGGTACCACCTGCTCGGCTGGGACCTCGCGCGGGACCGGGTCCGCGCCCGGCGCGGCGCGGCGCAGCACCGTGGCGGTGGTGGTCGCCATCGTCCGCAGCGCGGCCGCGGCCCGGTCCGACCGCGCCTCCTGCCGGAACCGCAGCGCCCCGCTGAGCACCGCCAGGCAGCAGATCAGGACGGTGCCGCGTGCGTCGCCGACCAGCGCCGAGACCAGGCCGAGGCAGATCAGCACCACCACGAACGGCGCCGCCGCCGCGCGCACCAGGCGCCGCGTCCCACCGCCGCGCGCGGACCCGTCCGCGCCCTCCCCGAACCGCAGCAGGCGGTCCTGGGCCTCGTTCTCGTCCAGCCCGCGCGGAGAGGTGTCCCAGCGGCGCAGCACCGCCAGCGCCGGCTCGCCGGCGTACCCGGCCAGCGCCGCCCGCACGGACGCGAGGGAGCCGCCGTCCGGCCGTCCCCGCGCCGCCGCCCCTGGCGCGGGTGCGGCCGGGGATCGCTCGTCCAGAGGCGGGTCAGGCGCCCACACCGCGGGCGCGCCCGGTGCCGGTGGCCCTGCCGCCGCCGTCGGCCGCCTCGCCGCGCAGGTGGGCGACCATCTGCCGGACGATCGACGCCACGTGCTGGTCGTCGACCACGTAGTACTGGTGACGACCCTCGCGCCGCGCCCGCACCAGCCCGGCCAGCTTCAGCTTGGCCAGGTGCTGGCTGACCGCCGCCACCGTGCCGCCCACCTCCTCGGCCAGCGAGCTGACGTCCCGCTCGCCGTGGGTCAGCAACCACACGATGTGCAGCCTGGTCGTGGCCGCGAGCATCCCGAACAGGCCCGCCGCCTGCTGCAACAGCGCCGGGGGCAGCGCCGCCGGCGCCGTCCGGTCGTCCCCGCGTCCCGCCATGGCCTCCGCTCCGCTCATGCCCCCGGTTCCCGGAGCGCCGTAGGGGGCGATCACCTCAGTGTCGCACCCCGGGGGCGCCTCACGAACGGTCAGCGGGACACGGAGGCGCCGCCCGCACCATCACGGCGACGAGCAGGTTCGGCGCACGGCGTCAGTCCTCGTCGTCGAAGGTCTCCACGGCCTCCTCGTAGGCGTCCTCGTACGCCTGCTCGTACGCCGCCTCGTAGGCGGCCTGCTGGTAGGCGTCCTGGACCGCCTGCTGCTGCGCCTCGAGCATGGACTCGGCGAACGCGTCGTCGCCGCCGTCCTCGTCATCGTCGTCGTCATCGAGCAGCTCGTTGACGACCGCGCCGGCCACGAAACCGGCGGCCAGGCCGCCCGCCGCGCCGGCCGCGACCCCGCCCCAGCCCGGGCCGCCGTGACCGTGCGACTCGTGGTGGCCGTGGTGCGCGTCATGGTGGGCGACGGGCGCGTACCCGCCGTGGCCGTATCCGCCGTGGCCTCCGTGCAGGTGCCCGGCGACGGCGCGCAGCCAGTTCTCCAGTTCCTGCTCCCAGGCCATGTGCAGCGCCTCGTCGTGCGACACGTGGAAGCGGCCGAACACGTCGTCGCCCTCGGCGAAGATGTTCCCCCGGCGGTCGGCCTCCAGCACTACCGCCAGGCCGTGCGGGCTCGCCACGAACGTCAGCTCGACCTCGTTGATCTGCCCGCCGTACTGCGGCGGCGCATAGAACTCGATCTCCTGGTAGAAGGGCGGCTCCTGGTGCACCCCGGCGATGTGGCCCTGCTCGACGTCGGCGCTCTTGAACTGGAAGCCCAGCGCGGCGAACGCGTCGAGCACGCGCTGCTGCGACGGGAGCGGGCCGATCGAGACCGGGTCCAGGTCGCCGGAGTCCATCGCCCCGGATATCTCCAGCTCCGTGCGCACGCCCATGGCCATGCCGTGCAGATGCCGGCCGTGCACCTCGGTGAGCGGCAGCTCCCACGGCAGCGGCATCTGGAAGGGGATCGTGTGGTACTGCCCGGCCCCCAGGTGGAAGCCGCCAGCGATCGCGCCCCGGTAGAATTCCACGCCTGCGGTGCCCTCGTGGTCGCCGTGCTCGTACTCGACGTGCGTGACCAGGCTCAGCACCACCTGCTGGACGTGCACGTCGTGGTCCCCGCCCTGGATGGTGACCTCTCCGGGGAGGTGCCCGCCCGGACGGCCGTGCCCGCCGTGCAGCACCGTCTCCACCGAAGGCCCGCCCACCCCGAAGGCTCCGAGCAGCCGCTTGAACACCATGGTTCCCCTCTTCTGTTGTCCGTTGACGGTCGCGGGCCCGCCGACAATTATCTACGACACTTGTAGCACAAGGGCCGGGAACCAACCACCGATTCCGCTGTGGGCGCCGTCACCCTGCGCCGCGCGGGGATGCCGCCGCCGGGCGGTCGGACGGCTCGTCGCCGGGGCGGAAGCCGGACGGCTCCCCGGCGGCTGCGCCTCGGTCGTGCTGCTGGACCGCGCGGCCGCCACCGCGCTGCGCGCGATCGCCTTCGACCGGCCCCCCGCCGGCGGATGCGACGGCACGAAGTGAACGGGCGGCGCATGGGCGGTTACCCTTCCCCGTACGCATTCGACCTTGGAGGTGGACCCGTGGCGAGACGACCGCTGGGGCAGTTGGAGGCCGAGGTGCTGGCCGCCCTCGCCGCCGCCGGTGGTCCGGTCAGCACCGCCGACCTGCGGGCCCGCATCCCCGGGGAACCGGCCTACACGACCGTCAACACCATCCTGTTCCGCCTGCACGCCAAGAACCTGGTCACCCGGGTCAGGCAGGGCCGGCACTACCTCTACCGGCTGGCGGTGGACGAGTCGCGCCTGGTGGCCGACCGGATGCGCGACCACCTGCGGCACGCCAGCGACCCGTCCAGCGTGCTGAGCCGCTTCGTGCAGAGCCTGACCGCGGAGGAGGAGGACGCGCTGCGCGCGGTCCTGCGGCGGTCCGGCGGCGAGCCCGAGGCCCCGGCGTGATCTGGCTGCTGACGTTCCTGCCCGCGGCGCTGGCGCTGGTGCTCGGCGTCGTCATGGGCGTGGTGCCGCTGCCGCTGCATCCGGCCTGGTCGGCGCGGGTGCTGGCGGTGATCGCCGTCACCACCGCGGTGGCCGTCACCGGCACGCTGGTGTTCGTCGGCGTCAACTACGCCGCCACCCTGGCCCCGGGGGTGGCCGACCGGTACCTGCCCGAGTGGGCGCTGTTCGGCGACGACCAGCCGGTGCACGCCGCCCTCGGCGTCCCGGCGCTGGCGCTGACGGCCCTGAGCGTCGCCGTCGCCGCCCGGCTGGCGGTCCGCTGGACCGCCGAGGTGCGCCATGCCCAGCGCACCGCCCGCCAGGTGGTGGAGTCGGGTGTCCCGATGGCGCTGGCGGTCCCCGGCCGGGACGGCGGCGTGCTCGTCTCGCGCGGGCTGCTGCGCACCCTCGACAGCGTCGAGCTGCGGGTGGTGTTCGAGCACGAGGCCGCGCACCTGCGGCACCGTCACCACCGCTACCTGGCGGCGGGGGCGCTGGCCGCCGGCACGGTGCCGGTGCTGCGCCGGCTGAACGCCCGCCTGCGCTTCGCGCTGGAACGCTGGGCCGACGAGGACGCCGCCGAGGCCGTCGCCGACCGCACGCTGGTCGCGCACACCATCGCCCGCGTCGCCCTTGCCCGGGCGGAGGCCGAGTCGTCCCCCTCGTCGCTGCCCGCCTTCACCGACTCGGGCGTCGTCCAGCGCGTGCAGGCGTTGCTGTCCGCCCCGCCCAGCAAGAACACCGTCACCGGCCCGGTCCTGCTGGCGGGCGTCGGCACCGCCACCGGCCTGCTGGCCTCCGCCGCCTGGCAGCTCGACCACGCCTTCGGCGTGAACATCCTGTGACGCGCCGGGCGCGTCAGGGGCGGTGCTCGTCCACCAGAAGGGTCTGCAGGACGTGGCCGAACTCGCCGGAGGGGTCGGCCAGGGACGCCTGGGCCAGGGCGCTGCCGTGCGGGCTGGCATGGACGCGGGCGTCCATGCAGATCCATTCGCCGACCGGATCGCGGTGCAGCGCCACGGTGACGTCGGTGTTGATGACCAGCAGTTTGGCGAAGTCGAGCTGGGCGCCCACCCCCGAGGCGCTGTCGGCCAGCACGAGCGCGCGCACGAGCGGCGTGTCGGCCTCTCCGGTGACCAGGGGGACGCGCGGCCGCGCCCACGTCCGGCCCGGGCCGCGTCCGGTGAACGAGCCCTCGGTGTAGCGCCACTCCATCGCGGACAGGTAGCCGTCCATGTACGCCCCGGGCCAGGCGGTCACGGCCTGGCCCGTGGCGGGCAGCGGGGGAGGGGCCGGCGCGTGGTCGGTCGGCTCGACGTGGTCGGGGGCGGCGGCGATCCGCCAGCCGGTGGCGCGGGCGACCGGGCGCTCCTCGTGGAACAGCTCGCCTTCCAGCAGGCTGACCCGCCGCCCCGGGCGTACCGTGCGGACGGTCACCCGCAGGGGCGCCACGGGCACCGGGGCGAGGATCTCCACCGTGACCCGCGCGATCCGCGTCCCCGGGACGGGGTCGTGCCGTTGGAAGGCCCGTCCGAGCAGCGCCGAGACCGGGCCGCCGTGCTGGAAGCCGGGCGACCACGGCCCGGCCGTGGCGGGGGTGCTGGCGAAGCGGTCCTCGTCGAGCGGTTCGTAGAACGTCTCGGCCGGCGGCGTGTCCACCTGATCTCCTCCCACTGGGCAGAACGCCATTCTAGCGACCCTTCGCCAATTGAGTGCCGGCCCGCCGCCGGGCGGGCGCGGTGGCTCATCCGACGGGGTGGCTCATCCGACGATGAGGACGATGAACACCAGGTAGGCGATGATGTTGACCAGCCAGCTGTTGGCGTTCATCCAGTCGCGGACCTTCGGCATGGCGTTCACCGCGCGCCGGTGGAACAGCAGGTAGGCCAGCAGCGGAAGGGCGGCGATCAGTACGGTCGCCGCGACGAACGGCGCCGCGGCGGGCAGGCGCATGCCGGCTCGCTGCAGGTGCACGCCGACGGTCAGCATCACGATGATGTCCGAGGGCATCAGCAGGATCACCAGCAGCCCCGTGCGCAGCGCCTGCCGGGGAGCCGCGCCCATCAGCTCCGCCAGCCAGCGCGGCGGCTCGGCCGTGCGGCGGCCCAGGAAGCTCCTGATCGCCAGGACCACCAGCAGGGCGACCAGCACCGCCTCGACGATCCGCGCGACGGGGCCCCCGCCGGGCGCGGTGCCCTGCGGCGCGCCGCCGAGCAGCCCGGCCAGGCCGCGCGCCACGGCCACCCCGGCGACGGTGGCGGCCAGCACCCCGCACAGGAAGGCCAGGGACACCCGGACCGCGCGGTCGGCGGTCACCAGGATGATCGCGGAGATGATCTGCGGCCCGGCCATCATGGTGACGGCGAGCGGCAGCACGTTGAGGTTCACGACGTCCCGGGCCCTCCCGAAGGCGCGGCCGTCACGGGCCCGAGCGCATGCCCATGCGGATGGCCTCGCGCTGGCCGTACACGCACAGCGCCCAGATCACGAAGACGTCGAGGGCGATCATCAGCATCGACCACGCCGGGTAGTACGGGAGGAACAGGAAGTTCGCCACCGCGCTGATGACCGCCATGCCGACGCCGACGATACGGGCCAGCAGCCGGCCGGCCATGATCCCCCAGCCGGTCAGGATCAGCAGGATGCCGATCACGATGTGGATCCACCCCCAGGCGGTCACGTTGACCGAGAAGGCGTAGTTGGCGGTGACCACGAAGAACTCGCGCCGGACGAGCGCGGCGATCCCGGCGACCAGCTGGAAGATCCCCACCGTGATCAGCAGGATGCCCGCGAACAGCACGACCCCCAGGGCCCACTCGGTCCGTCTCTCCTCGGTCGTCGTGGTCGTGTGCGTCTTCTCCGCCATGGCTGGTCTCCTTCCGCGAGGATCTCCCTGTAGCTGCTCTCGGTCTCCCTGCAGGTGCTGACGACGTCGGTGCTGCAGTCCTGCCGCGTCACCGGCGTCCCGCGCCGGTCCGCCGGCCGTCGGCGAGCGGCACCCGCCCGGCGGCCGGGGCCGGCCCGGTGGCGGGCGCCTCGGCGGCCGGTGTGGGAACGGGGCCGGCCCGCATCCCCGTGTGCCGGGTGGCGATCCGGTCGACGTGCACGGCCTGGACGGGACGGGCCGCGGCCGTCCGCGGGACGTGCTCGCGCCGCGCGTCGTGCGGGCCGCGTTCGTACAGCACGGCTCTCTCCCCCCCCGTCGAGCAGCCGTTCTGTCTCATCTACCCCCAGTTCGGGGAGTTAGCCGGACGGACGGGGCCGTCGCGGAACACGGCTGGGGCGGGGACGGCTAGCGGGGCCTCGGCCCGCGGTCGCGGGTCCACCGTTCGAGGACGATCAGGGTCTTGGTGCTGGTGACGCGCTGGCTGCGGCGGATCTCGTCGATCGTGCGCTGCAGGTGCGCCATGTCGCGGACGCGCAGCCACACCAGCGCGTCGGGGTCGCCGGCGATGGTGAACACCGCCTGCGTCTCGGGCATCCGGGTCGCGGTCTGCACGATGTCGTGGACGTTGGTGGTGCCGAGGAAGCGCAGCTCGGTGAACGCCTCGATGCCCCAGCCCAGCCTGGCGTGGTCGACCTGGACGGTGAACCCGGTGATGACGCCCTCGTCCCGCATCCGGTCGATGCGGCGCTTGACCGCCGCGGTGGACAGGGTGACGCGTTCGGCGATGTCGGCCAGGGTGCGCCGCGCGTCCTCCCGCAGCAGCGACAGGATCTCGTGATCGGTGGAATCCAGACGCGCGGCGGCCATGGTGCGGCATGCTAACGCAACGGATCCCTGTGCGGAACGCGGATATGGTCCCGATCTTTGCGTCTTTGACCGTGAAGTCCGGTGTGGTGTTGCGTGCGGCGATCGTCGTTTGCTGTTCTCTCACCGACGAGAGGAGTCCGGTCGTGGGCGCGTTCACACTGGAAGACCGTTACCTGCGCGAGGACGGCGAGGTCTACCTCACCGGCGTCCAGGCCCTGGTGCGGGTCCTGTTCGACCGGGTGCGGCACGACCGGCGCTCCGGGGGGAAGACGACGTCGGTGTTCGTCTCCGGCTACGAGGGCTCCCCGCTGGGCGGGTACGACCTGGAGCTGGCCAGGCGCGGCCGCCTGCTCGACGAGTACCGCGTGGTGCACCGGCCCGGACTGAACGAGGAACTGGCCGCCACGTCGGTGATGGGCAGCCAGCTCGCCGCCGGGCTCGGCCTGCGCACCGACGGCGTCACCGGGTTCTGGTACGGCAAGGCGCCGGGGCTGGACCGCGCGACCGACGCCCTGCGGCACGCCAACATGGCCGGGACCGATCCGAACGGCGGCGCGGTGGCGCTGGTCGGCGACGACCCGAACGCCAAGTCCTCGACCATCCCCTCGGCCTCGGAACTCGCCCTGGCGGACCTGTCCATCCCGGTGCTGTTCCCTGCGGACCCGCAGGACATCGTGGACTTCGGCCTGCACGCGGTGGAGCTGTCGCGGGCGAGCGGGCTGTGGTCGGCGCTGAAGGTGGTCGCCAACGTCGCCGACGCCGCCGCGACGGTCACGGTCGACGGCGCGTGGACGCCCCCGGCGATGCCCGGCGACGCCTACCGGCACAGGCCCAGCGGCCGGCTGCTCGGCCAGGACCTCGCGCGCATGGAACGCGGCCTGTACACGGTGCGGCTGCCGCTGGCGCTGGAGTACATCCGGGCGAGCGGGCTCAACCGGATCGTCCACCGCGGCGACCGCGACCGGATCGGCATCGTCACGGCCGGGAAGGCCTACCTGGACGTCCGCCAGGCGCTGCGCATCCTCGGGCTGGACGACGCCGACCTGGCCCGCCACGGCATCCGCCTGCTCAAGCTCGGCGCGATCCACCCGCTGGAACCGCGGATCGTGCGCGAGTTCGCCGCCGGGCTCGACGAGATCGTGGTCGTCGAGGAGAAGCGCGCGTTCCTCGAACCCGCGGTGAAGGAGGTGCTCTACGGCCACCGCGACGCCCCCGACGTCCACGGCAAGGACCTCTTCAGCGCGCTCGGGGAGCTGGACCCCGACCTGATCGCCAAGGGGCTGCGCGGGCGGCTGGCCCGTCACGCCGACCTCGCCCCGGCACCGCCGGACAAGCGCGAGCGCATCGCCCTTCCGCTGCTCGCCCGCACCCCGTACTTCTGCTCCGGCTGCCCGCACAACTCCTCCACCAGGACCCCGGAGGGGACCATCGTCGGAGCCGGGATCGGGTGCCACACCATGGCGCTGTTCATGGACCCCGAAACCGTCGGCGACGTCGTGGGACTGACCCAGATGGGCGGCGAGGGCACGCAGTGGATCGGCATGGCGCCGTTCGTCGACGCCTCGCACTTCGTCCAGAACATCGGCGACGGCACCTTCACCCACTCCGGCAGCCTCGCCGTCCGCGCGGCCGTCGCCGCGGGCGTGAACATCACCTACAAGCTGCTCTACAACTCGGCCGTCGCGATGACCGGCGGGCAGGACGCGGTCGGCGCGCTGCCCGTGCACAAGGTCGCCGAGCTGCTGCTGCTCGAAGGCGCCGCCAAGGTCGTGATCACCAGCGACGAGCCGCGCCGGCTGCGGCGGGCCGGGCGCGTCAAGGGCGTGGAGGTGCGCCACCGTAGCGAGCTCCGGCGCACCCAGGAGGAGCTCGCCGCGATCCCGGGGGTGACCGTCCTCATCCACGAGCAGGAGTGCGCGGCGGAGAAGCGCCGCAAGAGGCGCCGCGGCAAGGCGCCCGCACCCGCGGAGAAGGTGTTCATCAACGAACGCGTCTGCGAAGGCTGCGGCGACTGCGGCGGCAAGTCCAACTGCCTTTCGGTGCAGCCGGTCGCGACCGAGTTCGGCCGCAAGACGGCGATCCACCAGTCGTCGTGCAACCTGGACTACTCCTGCCTCGACGGGGACTGCCCGTCCTTCCTGACGGTGGTGCCGGGCGGACGGCGGCCGCGCCGGACCTTCGCGGAGCTCTCCGCGGACGCCGTTCCCGAACCCGGGCGTGCGGGCGGCGACTTCACCGTCCGCATCACCGGCATCGGCGGCACCGGAGTCGTCACCGTCGCGCAGATCCTGGCCACCGCCGCGTTCCTGGACGGGCGGCACGTGCGCACGCTCGACCAGACCGGGCTCGCCCAGAAGGGCGGCGCCGTCGTGTCCGACGTCAAGGTCACCGCGGCCCCGGTGGAACAGGCGGCCAAGCTCGCCGCGGGCGAATGCGACCTGTACCTGGCGTGCGACGCGCTGGTCGGCGCCGACCCCGCCTACCTCGGCGCCGCCGACCCGTCGCGGACCACCGCCGTGGTGTCCACCACCGAGGTCCCGACCGGACGCATGATCGTCGACCCGTCCGTGTCGTTCCCGGACGCCTCGCGCATCCGCTCGTCCCTGGACGCCGCGACCGCCCGGGCGTACTACCTGGACGCGCGCGGCCTGGCCGAGGCGCTGTTCGACGACGACCAGTTCGCCAACATCCTCCAGCTCGGCGCCGCGTACCAGACCGGTGCGCTCGGCGTCACGGCCGCGAGCATCGAGCGGGCCATCGAGCTCAACGGCACCGCCGTCGCCGCCAACGTCCAGGCGTTCCGCCGCGGCCGCCAGGCCGTGGCCGACCCCGACGGCCTGCGCCGGGAACTGGAACCGGAGGCGCCGCGGGAGGAACCGGCGAGCGCGCCGGAGGTCCGGTCCCTGGTCGCCGCCGAACCCGGCACCGAACTGGCCCGGATTCTCGACGTCCGCGTCCCCGACCTCGTCGAGTACCAGAACGCGGCCTACGCCGCCGAGTACGCCCGGTTCGTCGAGCACGTGCGCGGCAGGGCCCCGCACGCCGCCGAGGCGGTGGCGCGCAACCTGTACAAGCTCATGGCGTACAAGGACGAGTACGAGGTCGCCCGGCTGAGCCTGGATCCGCGGCTGCGGGCCGAGATCGCCGAGCGCTTCGGCGACGGCTCGCGGGTGGCCTACCGCCTGCACCCGCCGATCCTGCGCGCCCTGGGCTACAAGCGCAAGATCGCGTTCGGCCCGTGGTTCGGCGGGGTGTTCCGGACGCTGCGGGCGATGCGCGGGCTGCGCGGCACCCCCCTCGACCCCTTCGGCCACACCCGGGTGCGGCGCACCGAGCGCGCGCTCGTCGCCGAGTACCGCCGGGCGATCGAACGGGCCCTCGACATCGCGCCCGACCATCCGCTGCTGGCCGAGCTCGCCGAACTGCCGGACCTGGTCCGCGGCTACGAGGAGATCAAGCTCGGCAACGTCGCCCGGTACCGCGCCCGGCAGGCCGAGCTGCTGGCCGCCATCGAGTCCGGCGACAGGCGGCCGGCGAACGCTTCGTCGTCCTGACCCGCCGCGGACCCCGGGGCGGCGTTGAAGATGGGGCACGTGCGCCGTCATCGCCTTCCGGTTTCCCGGACCCGGGGCGCGCTCCTTGCGACGCCGATCGCGGAATGGGTGCACCGTCTTTCCGCAGGCGGTGAACCGGGACGCGAATCGGCGTCGTACGCCTCTCGGAACGCTCCCATAACAGGCTCTGGTGAAGTCGCCGGTATTGCGCGACGACCGATGCCGATGCATGGTCCAAGGACTCGCGGGCACAGATGAGTTCCGGTGTGGACAATGGTCGAGCGTTAAGGAGCGAAGCGATGACCACGACGTCACCGCATCGTGGGATGGGGCCCGCTTCACGGCGCCCGTTCGACGCCGGAAGCGCGGTCGCGCCCCTGACGATCGCGGAGCGGCGTCATGGTCGCTGGTCGGTGCTCACGGTGCGCGGCGAACTGGAGATGACCACCGCGGACCGGCTTCTCGACGCCGTGAAGGACCGGCTCGCCGCCACGGAGCACGCCGGGGAAACCCCGAGAATGGTGCTCGACGTGTCGGGCCTGTCGTTCTGTGACTCGTCCGGGCTGAACGCGCTCGTCCGCGGCTGGCATCTGTCGCGGCAGGCCGACGGCGAACTGGTGCTGCTCAACCCGTCCGCGCAACTGACGCGCATGCTGACCATCACCGGCCTGGACCGGCGCCTGCCCATTCACGACCGGTTCCCGGACTGATCCGCGCCCATCCGCGACGATCACTTCTTCGTGCCTCGGGGACGGCCGGAACGGCCGCGGACCGAGCCGGCCTGACGCCGGGCGGCGGTCGATACCGCCCTCTCGCGGCTGACCACGGACGAACCCGGTGTGCCGACACGACGACACATGTGGTACGTGTTCACCTGACCAGTGGCGGTCACTGGTCCATCCTTGTCACAGCGTGTCCGACCGGACGGGCACCGGCCACGCCGTGATCTTGCGTGGGAACATTGGACCGAGTGCACAGTGGAAGTGCACAGTCGAAGGGATCCGAACACATGGCAACGCGACCGCAGATGGCGAAGCTGGACGATGTCACCAAGTTCGCCGAGGGACTGACCAACGACTACCTGATGTGCCGCACGTGGGCGCACGCGTGGGACCCGCGCACCTCCGCGGTGCAGCGCGCCAACGGCCGCATCCACTGGACGGTGGAGTGCTCCACCTGCGGCACCATCCGCACCCGTGTCATGACACCCAGCGGCGGCATCGTCGGGAACCGCTACAGCTACCCCGAGGGCTACCAGTCCGGTGGCATCGGCCGGATCGGGCAGCGCGGGCTCGCCGCCATCCGGATGGAGTCGCTGAAGCGAATCGGTGGCGCCTGATGCAGGAAGTGTTGATCGTCACTTACTGCGACCGCTGCTACCAGGACGATCAGACCAAGAACGACGCCGAGGTCACCGTCGAGGTGAGCGTCGGCACCGACCAGGCCCGGCTCGACCTGTGCCCGCGCTGCGACGAGGAACTGCTCGCGCCGCTGCGGGAACTGCTGCGCACCCGCGGTCCCGCGCAGCGGGCCCTGGAGAAGGCCGCGGGCACGGGCAACGGGGCCGAGCAGCGCCCCGCCCGGGTCCGACCGGACGTCTCCGTGCGCTGCGGGCAGTGCGACACGCAGATCGCGCTGCGCAACCGCGGCAGCCACAGCCGCGCGAGCCACGGCTGCGATCCGCAGGAGATCGCCTGGTACTTCGGTGACGACGTCACCGAGGTGTGGAGCTGTTCCTGCGGCCTGGCGTTCCCCAACGAGCACGGCCGGACGACCCACGCGCACCGCGTCGGTCACCCGCTGCCCGAGGTCACCGGTCCCCAGGCACCGCCCCGCGCCGCCTGACAGAGGCGGTACCGCCGGGCCCCACGCCGATGACGCCGCGTGTCATCGACACCGCCGCGCGTGGCCGCTCACACGCGCGGCGGAGCGAACGAACACCGCGGCTCAGCGCCGGGTGCCGGAGCAGAAGGCGGTCTCCAGGGGCGACAGGAGCGCCGGCGACGGGGCGGCGGCCCGGTGCCGGTCGGCCGACACCGCCGCCCGGCGGCGGCCGCCGGAGGAGGTGAAGGCCACGGTGAGGCAGCCGGAGACGCCGCCGTGGCCGTGGCACCGCAGGCCGCAGCCCAGGGGCATCGACTCGGCGCCGAGGCGTCGTCGCCCGCCGTCATCGCGACCGGCAGGCCGGGCCGGAGGAGGCGGCCGCCGACCAGCGCGACCGGGAACCGGTTCAGGTCGGCGGTGGTCGACAGGATCTCTCCGGACGACACCGCCGCTGAGCGCCGTCATGCCGAGGGTGACGTCACGGCCGTCGCGCCGGACGGTGACGTAGCCGGGCGCGCGGCGACGGCCGTGACCACCGTGCGGACGAGTCGTGCACCTGCGGATCTCATGACGACGATCGTCGTCGCGCGGCCACCGGGGGCGGCGTCAGGATCGTCCCTGGACCGTCCCCGAGAGCGCGTCCGGCCCGGACGTCCCGCTGTGAGGCGGGACGTCCGGGCCGGAGTGGCGCGTCGGGGCGCGCGGGTCAGTCGGTGCCGGACTCGATGGCGGCGTGGTCGAGCATCTCGTCGTCGGCCGGGACCGTGGTCGGGACGGCGCCGCGGGAGGCGATCGCCTCGGCGCCGCCCTCGGGCATCGCCCCGATCAGCCCGGTCGAGGCCGCCTGCGCGGCGCCGATCAGCGCCGGGTGGGCGCTGCCGACCATGCCGAGCGCGGCGTACTGTTCGAGCTTGGCGCGCGAGTCGGCGATGTCGAGGTTGCGCATGGTCAGCTGGCCGATGCGGTCGACCGGCCCGAAGGCCGAGTCCTCGGTGCGCTCCATGGACAGCTTGTCGGGGTGGTAGCTGAGCGCCGGCCCGGAGGTGTCCAGGATGGAGTAGTCCTCGCCGCGCCGCAGCCGCAGCGTCACCTCGCCGGTGACCGCCGCCGCCACCCAGCGCTGCAGCGACTCGCGCAGCATCAGCGCCTGCGGGTCCAGCCAGCGGCCCTCGTACAGCAGCCGGCCGAGCCGCCGCCCCTCGTTGTGGTAGATGGCGAGGGTGTCCTCGTTGTGGATCGCGTTGACCAGCCGCTCGTAGGCCGCGTGCAGCAGCGCCATGCCCGGCGCCTCGTAGATGCCGCGGCTCTTGGCCTCGATGACCCGGTTCTCGATCTGGTCGGACATGCCCAGGCCGTGCCGCCCGCCGATGGCGTTGGCCTCCAGCACCAGGTCGACGGCCGAGGCGAACTCCTTGCCGTTGATGGTCACCGGCCGGCCCTGCTCGAAGCCGATGGTGACGTCCTCGGCGGCGATCTCGACGGCCGGGTCCCAGAACCGCACGCCCATGATCGGCTCGACGATCTCGATGCCGGCGTCGAGGTGCTCCAGCCTCTTGGCCTCGTGGGTCGCGCCCCAGATGTTGGCGTCGGTGGAGTAGGCCTTCTCCGTGCTGTCGCGGTAGGGCAGGTCGTGGGCGAGCAGCCACTGCGACATCTCCGTGCGGCCGCCGAGCTCGCTGACGAAGTCGGCGTCCAGCCACGGCTTGTAGATGCGCAGGGACGGGTTGGCGAGCAGGCCGTACCGGTAGAACCGCTCGATGTCGTTGCCCTTGAACGTGGAGCCGTCGCCCCAGATCTGCACGTCGTCCTCGAGCATGGCGCGCACCAGCAGGGTGCCCGTCACGGCCCGTCCGAGCGGGGTGGTGTTGAAGTAGGCGCGGCCGCCGGAGCGGATGTGGAACGCTCCGCAGGCCAGCGCCGCCAGCCCTTCCTCGACGAGGGCCGTCCGGCAGTCGACCAGCCGGGCGATCTCGGCGCCGTACGCCGTGGCGCGCCCGGGCACCGAGGCGATGTCGGGCTCGTCGTACTGGCCGACGTCGGCGGTGTAGGCGCAGGGGACCGCGCCCTTCTCGCGCATCCACGCGACCGCGACCGAGGTGTCGAGGCCACCGGAGAAGGCGATCCCGACACGTTCACCGACAGGCAGAGAAGTGAGCACCTTGGACACGAGTACAAGTATATGCACACCAATGCATGATCATGCAACCCGCTGCGTGACATCGCCGCCCGCGTCGCCGCCGCCATGACCTCGGACGACGTGACCTCGGACGACGTGACCTCGGCAATGCGGGCGACGGTGCGGTGCTACCGGGCCTTCTGCGAGGCGGCGGCCTGGGGGCGCAGGTCCCGGATGCCGAGGCGGTGCGCGGGCTCGTCGGGAAGCGCGATCGTGCTGGTGACGCGCAGGTCGGGTGCGGCGTGGAGGAGCTCGCCGGACTCCATCGGCCGCCAGCCCGGGTTGTCGTCCATGCGTTCGCTGGCGACCACCACCGCGGGCGCGGCGGCCAGGTCGGCGGAGTGGACGCGCATGCGGCCCGCGGTGCCGCTGTGATCGAGATGCCGGTCGCCGTGGTGGCCGCCGCGCCCGCGTTCGAGCACGTACAGCGCGTGGGTGTCGGGATACCGCAGGGCCCACAGCCCCTGCGGGGTCGTCAGGACCATGTTGAGCGCGTACACGGGCAGGTTCCGGGCGATCCAGCGGGCGGCGCGCACGATGCCGCCGGCGACGTCGCCGTCACCGGACCTCAGCTCGCGGGTGATCAGGGCGAAGAACCGTTCGGAGTCGGTGTCGCCGCCGACCAGCGACCGGGCCGGGCCCAGTTCCGCGTCGAGCCGGTCCAGGCCCTCGATCACCCCGTTGTGCGCGAACAGCCGCCCGTCCTGTTCGAAGGGGTGGGTGTTGCGCCGCTCCAGCCCACCGGTGGAGGCGAAGCGGATGTGGGCGAGGAACGTCGCCGACCTCACCTGCTCGGCCTCTTCGGCGAACGCCCTGTCGGCGTAGGCGGCGATGGGCGCCTTGTGCAGCCGCGGGGTGCCGTCGGTGTCGAAGAAGCCCAGGCCGGTGCCGTCGGGATCCCGGTGGCTCTGGTCGCTGAGGCTGTCGGGGGCGTCCAGCAGCCAGAAGGTGGCGCGGGTGCGCCGCGGAGAGCTGCTCATCCCGAAGAGACGGCACATGGACAGGGCTCCTCGTCGGGTGAACGGTCAGTGGTCGCTGTGGCGCCGGGGTCGCCTGGCCTCGGCACCGTGGGCGAAGGAGGCGGCGTCCTCGCGGGTCCGGCACGGCCGGGTCTGCCGTCGCAGGCGCGGCAGGACCCGGCGCAGGTCGTCCAGCAGCAGGTCCGCCAGGTCGTGGCTGAAACCGTTGCGGACCACGATCCGCAGCACCGCCAGATCGGTGCGGTTCGGCGGGAAGGTGTAGGCGGGCACCAGCCAGCCGTGCTCGCGCAGGGCGGCCGAGACGTCGTACACGGTGAACCCGCCGATCTCCTCCCGCAGCCGGAACGCGAACACCGGTGCCTGGCCGCCGTCGCTGACCAGCTCGAACGGGCCCAGGGCGGCGATGTGCCCCGCCAGGCGGGTGGCGACGTCCCGGCACGTCTGCTGGACCCGCCGGTAGCCCTCGAAGCCCAGCCGCAGGAAGTTGTAGTACTGCGCGACCACCTGGGCGCCCGGGCGGGAGAAGTTCAACGCGAACGTGGGCACCTGCCCGCCCAGGTAGGTGACGTCGAACACCAGGTCGTCGGGGAGCGCCTCGGCGTCCCGCCACAGAGCCCAGCCGACGCCCGGCATGACCAGCCCGTACTTGTGGCCGGAGGTGTTGATCGAGGCCACCCGCGGCAGGCGGAAGTCCCACTCCAGCTCCGGATCGAGAAACGGTGCGATCATGGCCCCGGACGCGCCGTCGACGTGGACGGGCACGTCGAGGCCGGTCCGCTCCCGCAGGTCGTCCAGCCGCGCGGCCAGGTCGGCCACGGGCTCGTAGCTGCCGTCGAACGTCGACCCCAGGATGGCCACCACGCCGATGGTGTTCTCGTCGCACAACGCCACCGCCGCCTCGGGGCTCAGGTGGTACCGGTCGCCCTCCAGGGGGACGTACCGGGGCTCCACCTCGAAGTAGTCGGCGAACTTCTCCCAGCAGATCTGGACGTTGACGCCCATCACCAGGTTCGGCCGGTCGGCCGGCCGGCCCTGCGCGCGGCGGCGGTGCTGCCAGCGCCGCTTGAGCGCCAGCCCGCCCAGCATCGCCGCCTCGCTCGACCCGGTCGTCGAGCAGCCCACCGTCCGCCGCGGGTCCGGCGCGTGCCACAGCCGGGCCAGCATGTGCACGCACCGCAGCTCCAGCTCGGCCGTCTGCGGGTACTCGTCCTTGTCGATCATGTTCTTGGCGGCGCACTCGGCCATGAGCCGCTGCGCCTGCGGTTCGGCCCAGGTGGTGACGAACGTCGCCAGGTTCAGCCGTGCGTTGCCGTCGAGCATCAGCTCGTCGTGCACCATCTGGTAGGCCGTCCGGGGATCCATCTCCCGCGCCGGAAGCGCGTACCGGGGAACCCGCACCGGCTCCCGGCTGAAGATGGGATTGGCCTCGAGATCACGGCTGCCCCGCCCGTTGTGCCGCGGTTGCTTCAAGACCATCGCTGCACCCCCGACCCGACGCGTTCGTCGTGGTAGGGGATGCCTTCCCGCCGGACGGTGCGGGACACCCTCCCGGGGGTCCGGAGCACCCGGCCCCTGACCAGGCGGGCCCTACTTCCAGCCGCCGTAGGGGACGGTGAGCACTTCCATGCTGTGGCCGTTGGGGTCGTCGAAGTACACGCCCCGGCCGCCGTCCCGGCGGTTGATCTCTCCGGGGCCGCTGTGGTCGGGGTTGGCGTAGTAGGGGATGCCCGCCTCCGTGATCCGGCCGAAGATCTCGTCGAACTCCTCCTCGGTCACCAGGAACGCGCAGTGGTGCCAGCGGAAGTCGGTGGAGTCCATGAAGTCGAGCGTGACGCCGTTGCTCGTCGTCACGGGCACGAACGGGCCCAGCGGCGGGCCCGTCTCCACGCCGAGCACGTGGGCGAGGAACTCCGCCGACGTTTTCCTGTCACGCGCGGGGATGATGATGTGGTTGAGCTGTACCGACATGATCGTCACCTTCCGTCGGCCGGCGTCTCTGCCACCAGTCTGCGACCTCGACCTTGGTCGAGGTCAACCAGGACGGCGGGGCTGGTACCGGGGACGGCGAGGCGATCGGGTGTCGGTGCGAGGCGCCATAATCGGCGGCGTGATCGATGAGATTCAGCGGGGCGACCTGCGGCAGTACGTCCGGCTCCTGCTGGCGTTGGGCGACGACGACTTCGACGGCGTCGTGGAGAAGGGCGCGCAGTACCTGGAGGACGCTCCCGGTGCCGGGTCGCTGGCGCGGCGGTTCGCCGAGGAGGAGTTCGCCGGACACCTGGCCGACCAGCGGGCCTGGCCGGAGGTGCTCGACTCCGACCGGCTGCTGCGCGCGTTCCGCGACCTCGACCTCGCGGGGATCGTGGCCAGGGCCGACTTCGCCTGCTGCCAGAACTGCGGCGTCGGCGAGATAGGCGGGGAGGTGCCCGAGGACGAGCGGCACGCCTACCGCGGCTACGTCTTCTGTCACCGGCAGGACATGGAGAGCGCCGTGCGCGGCGACGGGCTGTTCCTCTCCTACGGCGTCTTCACCGACGCCGCCCGGCAACTGCCCGCCGACCAGGCCGGCATCGGCGCGGAGGTGGCCGCGGCGCTTCGCCGCCACGGCCTGGAGGTGGACTGGAACGGGGATCCCGCCAAGCGGATCGGCGTGCCCCTCACCTGGCGCCGCCGGCGCTTCGGCCGGTTCGCCGCCTGGCCTGACGGCCCTGCGCCGGCCGCTCCCGTCCCCGGCGGCCTGTCCGTCAGCTACTGCGACTACCGCCGGGGCCGCTACGAGGATCGTCCCGTGCCGGTGTCACTGGCGGAGGCCCGAACCGTCCTGCACGCCCTGACCCCCAGGGAGAACAACTTCGCCGTCTTCAACGGCCGGTCGGGCGGGGTCGTCCAGATGCGCTGGGAGAAAGGGCGCCGGCTGTGGCTGGAGAGCCCCGACCCGGCCGCCGGCTGCTCACGCGGGCGTCATGTGACCCCCGACGAGGCCGACGACCTGGTGGCCGTCCTGGCCCGCGAGGACCGAGTGGCCCTCGACCGCCTGGGGGAGGTGAAGACCGTCCCCTGGGGCTGAGCCGCAGCCGGCCGCCGGAGGCGGGGGCTGAAACGCGCCCGTTCGCCGTCGGCCGGGCGCCATCACGAGGTTAGAGGATCGCCCCGGCGCCCCTCACTCCGGGCGTGCGGGCCTCCGCGTTGGTCCCGTTGATCAAGGACCTTCGTCCCTGGGGCGCCCGGGGCCGCCGCGGAGAGGCTGTGCGGTGACAGCGGCAGCATGTGGAGGTGCGCCATGCCTCACCCATTCGCCACGCACGTCGGGATCCGGCGCCTGGTGACGGCGGCGATCGCGGCCCCGTCGGTGCACAACACCCAGCCCTGGCGGTTCCGGTGCGAGGACGCGCGGGTCCTGGAACTGCACGCCGACGAGGACCGCCGGTTGCCGGTCCTGGACCCGCGCGGCCGGGCCCTGCACATCAGTTGCGGGGCGGCGCTGCTCAACCTGCGGCTGGCGATCCGGGTGACCGGGTACCGGCCGCTTCCCCGAGGTCCTCGAGGTCCTCGAACGCGCCTGACACCTGCCGGAGAACGCGCGCCGGACGACGGCGAGAAGAGCCCGCCGTCAGTGCCCGCCGTCGTTCCGGCCCTCGGCGGGGCCGCGGGCCTTTGCCCGCGGCCCCTGGTTGGGAGTTACTGGTTTCTGGTGATGGTGAACGTCGTGGTGTTGTTGCGGATGTCCTGGTGGTTGTTGCTCAGGCGCAGGCCGTTGAAGGTGGCCGAGCCGACGGCGGGGCCCTGGCCGGGTTCGGGCAGCTCGTTCACCCAGATGCCGAAGCCGGACTTGGCGTCGAACGCGTCACCGCTCTTGCGCGCCCCGGAGATGTCGATGTCGGTGAAGACGGTGTCGGTGATGGGGTTGAGCGGCCGTCCTCCGCTGTACTTGGTCTGGAACATGATTCCCGAGTAGGTCGGGTCGACGATGTCGACGTCGCTGATGCGGATGCCCCGGAACGGGAATTCGCCGGAGAACAGCCACAGGGCGGGGAACGTCTGCTGGCCCCAGAAGTGGCCGCCCGCCCGCACCAGCGAGATGTTCTCGAACTTCGTCTGCGGATCGGACTCGAAGCCCAGTGCGGGAATGCCGCCGAACTGCAGCGTGCCGATGGTGATGCCGGAGTAGACGAGGGTGTCGGCGATGTGGATGTTGCGGAAGGTGTTGCCGCCGCCCCCGTAGACCGCCAGTCCCGCGGCCCGCCAGGTCAGCAGGGAGGTGAGGTTCTCGTAGACGTTGCCGGTCTGCTGCTCGTTGCGGTGGTCGATGGCCGGGAACAGCGCGAAGCTGTCGTCGCCGGTGGTGCGGGTCTCGACGTTGCCGACCCTGTTGCCGCTGCTGCCGTTGGTCAGGTTCAGGCCGTCGGCCCACATGTTCCGGATCCGCGAGTTCCTGATCACGGAATTGTCGACGTTGGTGCCCCAGAACAGGCACACCATGTGCTCGGCCCAGATGTCCTCGATGGTCATGTCGGCGACGTTGCTGAAATCGAACACCTTGCCGGGGCCGTCGATGCGCGAGGTGTAGTTGCCGAAGAAGGCGAACCCGGAGAACGTGGAACCGTTGGCGGACGCGTCCGCGCGGAATCCCGCGTCGGTGTTCTGCTGGCTCGCCGGGGTGCGGAACCGGGTGAACCACGGGCCCGCGCCGACGACCTTGACGGCCTTGCCGTAGACGTTGAACTTCTGCGCGGTCTCGTAGTCGCCCGGCGGCAGGTAGACGCCCACCAGGTTCGCGTCCTGGCGCGCCCGGTCCAGGGCGTTCTGCACGTCCTGGTGGGTGAATCCGGCGGGCACCGCGTATTTCGCGGGGTCGGGGTTGGGCTTGGCGGCCACCTGCTCGGTGTTGACGAAGTCGATGGCGTAGCTGGTGGTGTTGGCCGCGTCCTTCTGCAGCTTGATCTTGCTGCCCTTCGGCACGGTGGTGCCGAGCATCAGGTTGGCCTCGTCGTAGATGTGGCGCGGCGGCCCCGAGCTCGGCGAGTCGTTGGGACTGGCCTCGTCGCCGTACACCCAGGTGTAGCGGGACGTCAGGTTGATGGCCTTGAGGAAGACGCCGTCGACGTAGACGTTCAGGGTCGCGTCGATGCCGCCGCCGCCCGGGGCGTCCGGGATGGAGTAGCGGGCCACCAGCGTGTTGGTGGGCGCCTTGGTGGTGAACTCGACGCTGGCGCCGGTGGTGGTGAGCCGCACCGCCCGGCGGCCGGACGCCTCGCCCGCCAGGTCGCCGACGGTGCGGTTGGGCCCGACCACCGTGGCGCCGCCGGCGAGCACGCCGTCCTCGGCCTCGTACACGTCGTACGGCATGGCGGCGCCGCGTCCGACGAACAGCGAGTGGGTGGAGGTGTTGTTGGCGCGCTTGACGGGGACCTCGTTGGCGTCGTCGGCGATCACCGTCCGGACGGTGTACCGGCCGTTGGCCGCCGTCCAGGTTCCGAGGTCGATCGGCGCGGTGGACGCGCCCGCGGCGAGCGCCCCGGTGTAGGAGCCGTTCAGCGTGCGCACCGCGTTCCCGGAGCCGTCCAGCACGGTCAGGGTGATGGCGTGCGCGCCGCCCGCGGCCGCCAGCGTGCCGTCGTTGCGCAGCGTCACCGAGAAGGCGACCGTGTCGCCGCCGCGCGGGTTGCCGGGGCTCCAGGTGACCGCACCGGCGACCAGGTCGGAGCTGGACACCGGCGCGACGGTGAGCCGGGCGGTGCGGGTGTTGTCGGTCTCGTTGAGCTCGATGTTGTCGTCCGCGGCGTCGGCCGTGGCGGCGACGGTGTACGAGCCGGCGGCACGGGTTCCGGCGGACGCCGTCACCGTGGTGGACGACCCGGCCGCCAGCGCGCCGACGGAGGCGGAGCCGACCTTCTGGCCGTCGATCGCGAAGTCGAGCGTGCCGGGGTCGGCGGCGCCGGTTCCGGCGTTGCGCACGGTGGCCCGCAGAGTGATCGCGTCGGTTTCGGTGGGGGAGGCCGGGGTCCAGGAGACGTCGGTGACGGTCAGGTCCGGCGTGGGGCCGGGGGTGCCGATGACCTGCAGTTCGGCGACCTGCGCGCCGGGCGCGCCGGTGTTGGCGGTGAACTTCAGCTGCACCTCGGCCGCGTTCGCCGACACCGGCACCGTCACGGTGTTGCCCGTGGACGGGTTGAACGTGTACGTGGCGGAGGGCTTGATGGTGGTGAACGAGCCGCTGCGGCTGGCGCGTCCCAGCACCTCGAAGGTCTGGGTACGGGTCGCCCAGGCCGCGTCGGGGTTCAGCTTGACCACGACGGACGTGAGGTCGGCCTTGGCGCCCAGGCTGACCGTGAGCGTGGCCGGGTAGGCGCCCGAGCCGGACTCCCAGTAGGTCGCGGTGCTGTTGTCGTTGGCGTTGGCCGCAACGAACGAGTACACGTGCGAGGAGGCGGTGACGGGTTTGCCCGCGGCGAGGTTGGTGCCGCCGCCCTGACCCTGCCGCGTCACGATGTTGCTGCTGGGCGAGACGTTGCCCGCCGCGTCCCTGGCCCGCACGTAGTACGACACGGTCGCCGTGGCGGGCTGGGTGTCGGTGTAGGTGAGCACGTTGCCCGCCACGCTGGCGCGCAGCGTGTCGTTGGCGTAGACGTCGTAGCCGGTGACGCCCACCGCGTCGGACGAGGCGTTCCACGTCAGCCTGATCTGCCCGGGGGAGGGCTCGGTGAAGGCCAGGTTGGACGGCGCGGTCGGCGGCTGCTGGTCGCCGGTGGTGGGCCCGTACACCTCAAGCTCCGACAGCTGCCCGGCGGGCCAGCCGGTGTTGGCGGTGATGAGGATCCGCACGTAGCGGGTGAGCGTGGTGCCGTACGTCAGTGTCACGGTGTTGCCGGAGGACGGGTCGAAGACGCGTCCCTGCGACCCCACCAGGTCGGTGTAGGCGGTGCCGTTGGTGCTGCCCTGGACGGACAGCGTCTGCGTTCGCCTGCCCCAGTTCGTGACGGGGAGCTTGAGGACGACCTTGTTGGTGTCGACGGAGGCGCCGAGGTCGATCTGGATCCATTGCGGGAAGGCGTTGTTGGCGCTCTCCCAGTAGGTGGCCTGGTCGCCGTCGTTGACGTTGGTGGCGACGTACTCGGCGTTGGAGCTGCTGGCGGACACGGTCTTGCCCGCCGCGAGGTTGGTCTCGGCCGCGGCGGCGGGGGTGACCGCCGGGCCGAGGAGGGTGCCGGACGCGGCCAGGGCCACGGCCAGCAGGAGCCGGGTCAACTTTCGTCTCATCGCTGTTCTGCTCCCTCGGTGTGTGGGGGGTGGGGCACCAGCAGGGGAGGAGCGGGGGGTCAGCGCAGCCAGACGGCGGTGTCCGGCGGCAGCAGGTCGCCGTGCAGCGGTTCGCTGGCCAGCAGGATCTCGCCGTCGACCGGGACGGGGTCGGCGCCGAGGTTCACCACGCAGGTCAGGCCGGTGTCACGGGTGAAGGCGAGCACGTCGTCGCCCATCGGCAGCCAGCGCATGGTGCCGTCGCCGAGCTCGGCGGCGCGCAGGCGCAGGGCGGCGCGGTAGAGGGACAGCATCGAGGACGGGTCGGCCTGCTGCGCCTCCACCGTCAGGTCCTTCCATTCGGCGGGTTGCGGCAGCCAGGGCGTCCCGGTGCCGAACCCGAACGGCGGCTCGACGCCCGACCAGGGCAGCGGCACCCGGCAGCCGTCGCGGCCGCGGTCGGTGCGGCCGGAGCGGTGCCAGATCGGGTCCTGCCGCAGCTCGTCCGGCAGGTCCTCCACCTCGGGCAGGCCCAGCTCCTCGCCCTGGTAGACGTAGACGCTGCCGGGCAGGGCCAGCGACAGCAGGGCGGCGGCCCGGGCGCGGCGCAGGCCGAGCGCCGGGTCGGTGGGCATGCCGTGCTTGCGGTCGGCGTGGTCGAAGGAGGTGTCGGCGCGGCCGTAGCGGGTGACGGTGCGGGTCACGTCGTGGTTCGACAGCACCCACGTGGCGGGGGCGCCGACCGGCGCCAGCGTGGCGATGGTGTCGTCGATGACGGCGCGCAGCGCGGCGGCGTCCCAGGGGGCGCCGAGGAACGGGAAGTTGAAGACGGTGTGCATCTCGTCCGGGCGCAGGTACCGGGCCAGCCGCTCCTGGTCGGGCAGCCACACCTCCCCGACCAGCATCCGGCCCGGGTAGGTGTCGGCCAGGCGCCGCCACTGCCGGTAGACGTCGTGGACGCCGTCGCGGTCGGTGTACGGGTCCAGGCCGTCGGGCGCGGCGTCGGGGTCCTTGACCAGCACCGCGGCCGAGTCGACGCGGAACCCGTCCACGCCCCGGTCGAACCAGAACCGCAGCACGTCCAGGAACTCGGCGTGCACGTCCGGGTGGGTCCAGTTGAAGTCGGGCTGCTCGGGGGCGAACAGGTGCAGGTACCACTCCCCGTCGGGCACCCGCGTCCAGGCCGGGCCGCCGAAGATCGACTGCCAGTCGTTGGGCGGCGCGTCGCCCTCGCCGCGCCGGAACCAGAACCGGGCGCGCTCGGCCGAGCCCGGCCCGGCGGCCAGCGCCTCCCGGAACCACGCGCTCTGGTCGGAGGTGTGGTTGGGCACCACGTCCAGGATGATCCGGATGCCGAGGGCGTGCGCCTCGCGGATGAAGGCCTCGGCCTCGGCGAGGGTGCCGAAGACCGGTTCGATGCCGCGGTAGTCGGCGACGTCGTAGCCGCCGTCGGCCATCGGCGACGGATACCAGGGGTTCAGCCAGACGGCGTCGATCCCCAGCTCGGACAGGTAGGGCAGGCGGGAGCGCAGCCCCGCCAGGTCGCCCACGCCGTCGCCGTCGCCGTCGGCGAAACTGCGCAGGTAGACCTGGTAGATCACGGCTCCCCGCCACCATGCTTCGGGCATGCTCACGCGCTCCTCGGAACTGTCTGGGTGCTGTTCGGATGCTGTTCGGTGTGTTCGGTGCCGTCCGGGCGCGGACCGCCGGACGGAGAGGGAAGGGGCGGGTCGTCAGCCCTTGAGGCCGCCCGCGGTCAGGCCGGCCATGATGTGCCGCTGGAACAGGAAGAACACGACGATGGTCGGGATGCTGGCGATCACCAGCGCCGCGGTCATCGTGGTCTGCGGCATGTTGGCCCGCAGCGAGGCGATGCCCACGCTGATCGTCATCTTCTCCGGGTCCTGCAGGACGAGCAGCGGCCAGGCGAAGTCGCGCCACACGTTGACCACCGTGAAGATCGACACCACGCCGAGGATCGGCCGGGACACCGGCAGCACGATCGACCACAGGATCCGCAGCGGCGAGGCCCCGTCGACCTGCGCCGCCTCCAGCAGCGCCGAGGGGATCGAGTCGAAGAAGCGCTTGAGCAGAAAGATGTTGAACCCGTTGGCGACGGCGGGCAGCCAGATCGCCCACGGGGTGTTCAGCAGGTCCAGCCGGACGATCGGCACGTCCTTGACGGTCAGGTAGGCCGGCAGCAGGATCACCGTCGGCGGGATCATCAGCGTGGCCAGCATGCCCAGCAGGATCACGTTGCCGAACATGGGCCGCAGCTTGGACAGCGCGTAGGCGGCCGCGACGTCGAAGGCCAGCGTGAACGCCCAGGCGCCCGCCGCGTACTGCACGGTGTTCAGCAGGAACCGGTCGAGGTTCATCAGCGTCCACGCCTGCCGGTAGCCGTCGAGGGAGAAGCTCGACGGGATGTAGGTGGGCGGGATGCGGGCGAACTCCTCGCCGGACTTCATCGCCCCGGTGACCATCCAGTACAGCGGGAACACGAAGACGGCCGTGAACAGCAGCACCGTCGAGACCAGGACCAGCCAGTAGATCCGGCGGCCCCAGGGCGAGTCGAGCTGGTGCGGCGACAGGATCGTCCGCTGACCGGCGGGGAACGGCTTCGGGCGGCGCCGCCGCCCGGGGGCGCGCCGCTGCACGGGCGCGGACGTCGCGGGCGGGCGTGTGGCGGTGAGAGGGGGCATCGTGGCGGCCTTCAGGTGTTGTCGCGCGAAAGGCGCAGGTAGGCGGCGGAGAAGACGATCAGTACGAGCATGAGCATCAGCCCGAGGGCGCTGCCCCCGCCGAAGTTCTGGTAGTTGAAGGCGTACTGGTACATGAGGTAGACGACGCTGAGCGTCGCGTCCTCCGGTCCGCCGCCGGTCAGCAGGTACGGCTCGATGAACACCTGCATGGTGGCGATGATCTGCAGCAGCAGCATCACCAGCAGGATCAGCCGGGTCTGCGGGATGGTGACGTGCCAGATCCGGCGGAAGGTGCCGGCGCCGTCCAGCTCGGCGGCCTCGTACAGCTCGCCCGGCACGGTCTGCAGCGCGGCCAGGTAGATCAGCGTGCCGGTGCCCAGGTTCATCCAGGTGGAGACGAGCACCAGCGAGATCAGCGCGGTGTCCCGGGAGTCCAGCCAGCTCAGGCCGGGCAGGTTCACCAGCCCGAGCAGCTGGTTGAACAGGCCGGGCCCGGGGTCGTAGAACCACTTGAACAGCAGCACCGACACCGCCGGGGGCAGCATGACCGGCAGGTACACCACGAACCTGAGGTAGCCGCGGGCGTGCCGCAGCTCGTTCAGGACCAGCGCGATCACGAACGGGACCACGTACCCGCACAGCAGGGCCAGCACGGTGAACATCGCGGTGTTGCGCCAGGCGGGCCAGAACGCCGGGTCCCGCACCACCGCCCGGATGTTGTCGAGCCCGACCCATTCGGGCGGGTCGACGAAGTTGTTCTTCTGGAAGCTCAGGACGACCTCGCGGGCCATCGGATACCACGAGAAGAACGCGAAGCAGATCAGCGCCCCGCTGAGGAAACCGTAGGCGGTGAGGTTGCGCCGTGCCGCCAGGCCGAGCAGCCGTGGCCGTGTCCCCGCCGGGCCGAGGCGCCTGCTGTGCGAGACGGTCATCGTCTCCCTTTCCGGTGGTCCCGGGGGCGCCGGGCGGCGCCCCCGGGGGCGGGCGTCAGTTGCTGCGGGCCAGCAGGGCGTTGACCTTCTTCTCGGCGTCGGCCAGCAGCTGGTCGATGTTCGCGTCCTTCCTGGTCAGGACGGCCGACATGGCTCCGTCGAGGATCGCGTAGACGGCCTGCGCGTTCGGCGGCTCGACCTTGGGCGCGACGGCGGGCGACCCGTTCTCGTACGGGGCGAAGTTGTCCACGGGCACGGTGGCGTACTGCCGCCGCAGCGCGCGTTCCTGCGAGCCGCTGGCGTTGGCGCCCCACAGCAGGTTCTCCGGCACGCCGACCGGGCGGCCGTCGGACTTGAACCGCCGGTAGTCGAACTGGCCCTGCCCCGGCGTGAGGTTCCGGAAGTCCAGCCACAGCATCGCGGCCTTGATCTGGTCCGGGGTCGCCTTCGGGTTGATCATGTAGGCGTCGCCGCCGAGCAGGGACGCCCTGGCCTCCGGCAGCGTCGTCGCGCCGATGTCCTCGATCTCGGCGCCGAAGTTGAGGAACGTCTCGACGGCCACGTCGGGCGCGCCGACCATCATGCCGAGCTTGCCGCTGCCCATCATGCGCATGAGGTCCTCCCAGCGCAGCAGCTGCTTGCTCCCCATGGAGTCGTCGGTCCAGCGCATGTCCTTGAGCGTCTGCAGGACGGCCCGCCCGGCGGGGCTGTTGAACGCGGCCTTCCTGCCGTCGGGGGTGACGACGTCGCCGCCCCGCCCGTAGAGCTCGGCGGTGAAGTGCCAGCCGCCGGTGTTGCCCGCGCTGTACTCGCCGTACCCGACGTACCCGGGACCCAGCGCGGCGATCTTCTTGGCCGCCTCGCGGACCTCCGCCCAGGTCTTGGGCGGGCTGTCCGGGTCGAGCCCGGCCCGGGTGAACAGCTTGCGGTTGTAGACCAGCCCGGTGGTGTAGCCCTTGCGGGGCACGCCGTAGACGCGGCCCTTGCCGTCCTGCAGCGCCTTGACGAACTGCGGGTTGACGTCCTTCAGCCGCTTGAGGGCGCCGACGTACGGGGTGATGTCGGCGGCCTGCCGGTTCTGGATGATCTTCTGGGCGTCGGTGTAATAGACGTAGTAGACGTCCTCCATCTGCCCGCCGGCCAGCTTGGCCTGGAACGTCTCGGGGACGATGCAGGGGAAGGCGTCCTTGCTGACGATCGTGATGTTCGGGTACTTGGCCTGGAACGCCTTGACGTCGGCGTCCCAGGCGGCCCGGTCGGACTTGGCCGTCTTCGGGGGCTGGCAGCCCACCGTGATCGTCACCTTCGTACCGGGATCCAGCGGCCCCGCCGTCGCGGCGGCTCCGCGGTCGTCCTGCCTGCTGGACTTGGCACCGCACGCGGTGCCGGTGACGGCGAGCGCCGCGGACAGCAGCACCGCCACTGGACGGAGTCTCATCGGGGGTTTCCTCCTCGGGGGATTGCGAGGAAGATACAGAGACGTACATCACGTCGCAAGGCCCGAATTTCAGAACGCAAAAACTCGACGACAAGATCGCAAGTGAGTCGCGCCCCCCAAACGACGAAGCCGCCGCCCGGGAGGGCGGCGGCTTCGGCGACGGCGCGGTGCGATCAGCCGGCGTCGGCGCGCGCCGGCGGCGCGGTCGACCCGCGGACCACCAGTTCGGGCTCGTAGAGCAGCTCCTCGGCGGGCACCGAGCCGCGTTCCATCTGGTTCACCAGCATGGTGACCGCGGCCCTGCCCATCGCCTCGATCGGCTGGCGGACCGTGGTGAGCGGCGGGTGCGTGCAGTTGATGAACGCCGAGTCGTCGAACCCGACCACCGACAGGTCCTCGGGGGCCGACAGGCCGGCCCGGCGCACCGCCCGCACCGCGCCCAGCGCCAGCACGTCGCTCGCGCAGATCACGGCCGTGAAGCCCGCCGCGATGATCCGCGTGGTGACCGAGTGGCCGCCCTCCAGCGAGAACATCGCGTGCCGCACCGCCTCGTCGGGGACCTCGCCCGCGACCGCCCGGAACGCCGCCAGCTTGCGCTGCGACGGGACGTGGTCCTCGGGCCCCAGCAGCAGCGCGATGCGCTCGTGCCCCAGGGAGGTCAGATGCGTGTAGGCCTGCTCGACGGCGACCGCGTCGTCGGTGGACACCCGGGGGAACGCCAGCTCGGGCACGCACGCGTTCACCAGCACCACGGGCAGCCCCAGCTCCATCAGCCGGAAGTAGTGCTCGTGCGGGGAGTCGAGCTCGGCGTAGTGCCCGCCCGCGAACACCATGCCCGACACGTGCTGGTCGACGAGCATGTTGACGTAGTCGGCCTCCGACAGCCCGCCCGCCGTCCGGGTGCACAGCACGGGCGTGAACCCCCGCTGGGCCAGCGCGCCCCCGATCACCTCGGCCAGCGCCGGGAAGATCGGGTTGCCCAGCTCCGGCAGCACCAGGCCCACCAGGCGGGCCCGCTCGCCGCGCAGCTGCGTGGGCCGCTCGTAGCCCAGCACGTCGAGCGCGGTGAGCACCGCCGCCCGCGTGGCCTCCGACACCCCCGGCCGTCCGTTCAGCACCCGGCTGACCGTCGCCTCGCTGACCCCGACCTTCTTCGCGACCTCGGCGAGCCGCCGAGTCCGCGCGGACTCCCCTGACTGACTCATTGCGCAAGCATACGACAGAGTCGCGCAAGCGAGGCCGGTTTCTTGCGTAAGCGAGCGCAAGCGGCGGGGGAGCGTCATGATCGGACGCGGTGCGGAATCCCGTGCCCCTGCGGAGGGAGGGGGCCGCCCCGTCCGATCGGACAGGTGCCCCGGGCGTGCTCGCCCGTCTAGCTTGGGCGCTGAATGTGACGTACGCGATATCCGGCTCATCACTTCGTAAGATTCGGATGACGGCGCGTTGCGGGCGTCAGGGCGCGGACGGCTCGGGAGGTTGGCATGTCGCTGATGGCAGGCATGACGGTCGCTCATGGCGACGAGCCGAGCGCGGACTGGAGCCCGGACGCCCGCCACGGCGAGCTGGCGGGCCCGCGGCGGGCGGGCGCCGAGGCCGTCCAGCCGTCCGCGCGGCTGGCCAAGTTCCACGTCCCCGAGATCGTCTTCGGGCCGGGGTCGCTGGCCGAGATCGGCCACTGCGCGCTGCGCCTCGGCGGCCGCCGCCCGTTCCTGGTCACCGACCCCGGGCTGATCGAGGCGGGCTGGGCGGACGAGGCGATCGGCCACCTGCGCCGCGCCGGGCTGCGGCCCGTGCTCTGGCACGACCTCACGCCCAACCCCAAGGACCACGAGATCGAGCAGGGGTTCCAGCGGTACGCCGAGAGCGGCGCCGACGTGATCATCGGGCTGGGCGGCGGGTCCTGCGTCGACGCGGCCAAGGGCGTGGCGATCCTGTCGGGCAACGGCGGCCGGATCCTCGACTACGAGGGCGTCGACCGGGTCGTCCACCCGATCCCGCCGACGGTGATGGTGCCGTCCACGTCGGGCACCGGGGCGGACGTGTCGCAGTTCGCCGTCGTCACCGACACCGCCGAGCAGATCAAGATCACCATCGTCAGCCGGACCCTGGTGCCGGAGACCTCGCTGATCGACCCGCGGCTGCTGACCACCATGCCGGGCTGGCTGAACGCGGCGACCGGCCTGGACGCCCTGACCCACGCCGTCGAGGCGTTCGTGTCGCGGGCGCACAACCCGCTGACCGACAACCACGCCCTGCACGCGGTCCGGCTCATCGTCGGGAACCTGCCGCGCACCCAGGTGCGGCCCAGGGACTTCGACGCCAGGCTCGCCATGGCCCAGGCGTCCCTGGAGGCCGGGATGGCCTTCACCAACGCGATCCTGGGCGCGACGCACGCGATGAGCCACCAGGTCGGCGGGCTGCTGGACGCGCCGCACGGCGTGGTCAACGGCGTGCTGCTGCCCCACGTCATCCGCTGGAACGCCCAGGCGTGGCCGGAGCGGTTCGTGCCCCTGGCCGAGGCGGCGGGCATACCGGTCGAGGGCATGCCGCCCCGCGAGGCCGCGCAGCGGCTCGCCGACCGGATCCGCGCCCTCGCCGACGACGTCGGCGTGCCCAGGGGGCTGGCCAGCCTCGGCGTCGCCGAGAGCGACGTCCCCCGGCTCGCGCGCACCACCCTCAAGGACGCCTGCATGGCCACCAACCCGAGGGAACTGGACGTGGACGACGTCCGGACGCTGTTCCACGAGGCGCTGTGAACGCCCCGAACCCCGAGCACGACCTGGGCGTCCTGACCGGGCTGCGCTCGGGGAAGCGCTCCTTCTACCCGGCCTACGTGCGATCCACCGAACGCCTGGAGCGCACCGTGGCGGCCCTCGACGGCATCTCCCGCGCCCTCGTCCGCACCGCCGAGGGCCCGCGCGCCCTGGTCGAGGCGGTGGTTCGGGCGGCGGCCGAGCACCTGCAGGCGCACTGGCTGCTGCTGGTCGTCGCGGACGGCGCCCTGCGCGCCGCCCGCCCCCGGTTCCTGCTGTACGCCGACGACGTGCTGATCGACGACGAGGCCCGGCTGCCCGCCGAACCGCGCGAGCATCTGGCGGTGCTGCGGTCCCGGCCGTGGGAGGCCGCCACCTCGGCCCCCGACCGCGCCTGGGTGCGGGCCCCGATGACCCTGGACGACGAGCCCGTCGGCGGCATCGCCGCGCGCCCCGGGCTCGGCGTGGACGTGGCCGACACCGACCTGGCGATCCTGCGGGTGCTGGCCAACCAGGCGGCCGTCGCGCTGCACAACTCCTACCTGTTCCACGCGGCGACCACGCTGCGCGGGCGGACCGAGGCGCTGTCGGAGGCGGCCGAGCGGCAGGCCCGGGACCTGGCCGCGCGCAACGCCGAGCTGGCCGCCACGCAGGAGCGGCTGTTCGGCGCGATGCGTCGGCAGGCGCTGGACGACGAGCGGCACCGCATCGCACGGGAGCTGCACGACAGCGTCACGCAGTACGTGCTCAGCGCGGGCATGACCGTCGAGGTGTGCCGTGCGGAGCTGGAGGCGCAGGGCGGCCCGGCCGCCGAGATCGCCGGCCGCCTGGCCACCGCCAAGGACCTCAACCGGCAGGCGGTGGAACGGCTGCGCGCCGCGATCTACGCCCTCCACCACACCTCGGAGGAGCCCGCCGGGCCGCTGCCGGTGATGCTGGAACGGCTGTCGACCGTCCACCTGCCGACCGACCTGGACGTGCGGGTGCGGGTGGAGGGCGGCCCGGTGCCGCTCCCGCCGCACGCCGAGCAGTCCATCCTGCGGCTGGTCGGCGAGGCGCTGTTCAACTCCGCCGCGCACGGCCGGGCGGGCCGGGCGCTGGTGCGGCTGCGGTACCGGCCGCGGGCCGTCACCGTCAGCGTGTCCGACGACGGCGGCGGCGACCCGGCCCAGCTGCGGCGCGCGCTGCGGCTGTCGCGGGCGGCCGACCTGTCGGGACGGCACCGCGGGCTGACCAACATGGTCGCCCGCGCGGAGGAGCTGGGCGGCCGGCTGTCCATCGTCCGGTCGGGAATGGGAGGCGTCATGGTGCGGGTCGAGATCCCGCTGCCGGTGCGGACCGCGGGGGAGGCGGACGATGAACGCTGAGGGGACCGACACCGCCGTGGAGGCCGCGGCCGGGGCCGCGCTCGGCGCCGGCCCCGTGCGGATCGTGCTGGTCGACGACCACGCGATCGTCCGGCACGGGCTGCGGTCGATCCTGGAGCGCGAGAGCGATCTGCGGGTCGTGGGCGAGGCGAGCACGGCCGCCGAGGCCCTGGTGGTGGTCGAGCGGACCCGGCCCTCGATCGTCCTGCTGGACCTGAAGCTGTCCACCGGGGCCGACACCGAGGGCCTGGAGCTGTGCGCGCGGCTGACCGGCGGCCACCCGGGCACCGCGGTGCTGGTGCTGACCACCTTCCTGGACGACTCCCTGGTCGTGGAGGCGGTCCGGCACGGTGCGCGCGGCTACGTGGTCAAGGACGTGGACACCACCGAGCTGCTGCGGTCGATCCGCGCCGTCGCCCGCAACGAGTGCGCCTTCGACTCGCACTCGGCCGAGGCGATGATGCGGTCGATGCGGACGGCCCCCGAGCGGCCGCGGTTCACCGAACGCGAGCTGACGGTGCTGCGGCACCTCGCCCGCGGCCTGAGCAACCGCGACATCGGCGCGATGATGTACATCTCCGAGACGACGGTGAAGTTCCACGTGCGCAACATCATGCGGAAGATGGACGCGGGCAGCCGGGCGGAGGTCGTCTACGAGGCGACCAAGCTGGGCGTCATCTGAGCCCCCCGGGTCAGCCGGTGTCGATGACCAGCCAGCCTCCGTGGTGGTCGTCGACCCGGAAGCGGCGGCCCGTGGCGCGCCCCAGGGCGGTCAGGGCGGCGCGGTCGAACACCCGTACATGCCCGTAGGCGGCGGTGGGTTCCTCCTCGTACGGCACGGCCACCACGACCCGCCGCCTGGCGAGCCGCAGCGCCTCCCGCACGACGGCCTCGCCCTGCGCGCCGTCCAGGTGTTCGAGGAGGTGGACGGCGGTGACGGTGTCCACGCAGCCGTCCGGCAGTGGCACCCGTACGGCGTCGCAGGTCAGCGTCTCCAGCGGCAGGCCCCGCGCGCCCGCCACCGCCGCCAGGAGCCGCATGGTGCCGCGGGACAGGTCCGAGGCGATCACCCGGCCGGCGGCCCGCTCGGCGAGCAGCAGGGGCAGGAAGCCGAAGCAGGAGCCGACGTCCAGCACCGGGCCCGGCGGGACCAGGTCCAGGGCGCGGCGGTACACGGGGGCGAACCCGGCGATGGACGAGCGGGTGGCGGGCGCGGGCATGCGCCAGTACCGCCTGGTCCGCGCCAGCGTGTTGGCGTAGAACGTGGACCAGGCGGTCAGCGGGCCGTCCACGCAGGTGCGCACGACCCCGGTGAAGACCCGTTCGAAGATGTCGGGGCCGGACAGCCAGCCGGGGGCGAACAGCTCCTCGGCCAGCAGCCCGGCCAGGTCGTTGTCGAGCCGCCCGGGGCGCAGCCAGTGGTCCAGCTCGATCCGGCCGCCGCGGCGGCGCAGGCGGAAGTGCTCCGTCCGGGCCACCGGCGCGGCGGCCGAGGCGGCTGCGTCGGCTGCGTCGGCGTCGTCGCGGGGAGGGGCGATGCGGACGACCCGGACGAGGTGGTCCGCGTAGACCCCGGGCGGATGCGGAGCCAGGGGGTCGATGCGCCGCGCCGCCGTGGCGAGGGACTGGGCGGGGTCCTTCATGACCGGCCCGCCACCCTCGCCGCCATCCGGTGGGCCGTGCGTTCCAGCCCGGACAGGTCCGCGACCACGTGTACGCGGTCGCAGTGCTCGGCGTAGCGCGGCAGGTCGCAGGCGCCCAGGCCCCAGGAGTAGCGGGGCTCGGGGGTGAGCCAGACGGTCTCCCGGACCCGGCGCGTGATCTCCTCGAACGCGCCGATCGCCGGATCCTTGCCGTTGCCCCTGCCGTCCCCGAGGACGAGGAGGGTGGTCCGCCTGCCGAGCGCGGGGGAGTGCTCGGCCAGCAGCGCCTCGAACGTCCGGCCGTAGTCGGAGTGCGCGTCGGTGTCGAGCAGGCCCCCGTCCGGCAGCCCGTCGAACACCAGCCCCAGCGCCTTCTCCAGGGGGTGCTCGGCGAACAACTCGGTGATCTCCGTGGGCTCGTCCACGAACGCGAACGAGCGGACCTGCCCGAACAGCGCCTGCAGGCCGTGCACCATGTGCAGCGTGAACCGGGCGCTCGCCCGCACCGACAGGGAGACGTCCGCCAGCACCACCAGGCGTGGCCGGTCCTCGGCACGGGTCACGGTCACGGGACGGAACGGCACCCCGTCGTAGCGCATGTTCCTGCGCATGGTGCGGGCGGGGTGGACGCGTCCACGCGGGGTGTCGCGCCTGCGGCTGGTCGGGGCGCCGTTCAGGGACCGGCCCACCCGGCGCAGCGCCTCCTCGAGCCGCGTCCGCTCGTGCTCGTCCACGGACTCGACCCGCGCGCGTTCGGCGATCCGGGCCGGCTCCACCGCCATGTCCTCCAGCTCGGCGAGCCGGTCCAGATGGCGTTTCAGCAGTTCCGGCAGGTGATCGACGATCCCGGCCAGCAGCGGGTTCGGGTCGTCGGTGCCGTCGGCGCCGCCGTCGGGACGTGCGGGGACGTCGTGCTGTGCGACGGCCAGCTCCGAGTCGATCCGGTGCCCGGTTCCGGGCGCGAGACGCCCGGGGATCCCCGCCCCGTGCAGGCGCTCGATCTCCAACTGCACCGACGGCGTGCCGCCCGGCCCGGCGGCGCCGCCGTCCTGCGACAGGACGATCTCGTCGGTCAGCGAGGTCAGGTCGACCTTGTTGGCCTCCTGGTGCAGGTTGTAGCGCTGGGCGAGGTCCCGCTGGTCGAACAGGTCGCGGATGTCGGCCGGCTTGCCGTGGCTGTGGCCCTGCCGGGGCGTCTGCGACGGCTCGTCGGACACGGTGAACGACTCCAGGGCGCCGGTGTCGGTCAGGCCGTCGTGCTCGTGGCCGTGGCCGTGCCCGTCCGCACCGCCGTCCAGGGGGCGCAGGGAGAAGAACGCCGAGAACAACTCGTCGAACAGCGCGTCGTCGCGGCGGTCCTTGACCAGGGTGATGCGCAGGGCCTCGCGCAGCGCCGCCCGCCCGTCGAGCACGCCGGGCTGGGCGGCGGCGAGCATGGCGTCCATCGCCTCCGTGACCGACACGCGCATCCCGAACAGCCGGAGCGCGCGCACGAACCGGTGAACCGCGGCCTGCATCCCGCCTCCTCCGGTCAGCCGTTGCGGCGGCGGGTGATCGCGGCGAACGCGCGGGCGCCCTGGCCGCCGCCCGGAGCGGCACGGTGCGCCGGCCCCGCCCCCGGCGCCCCGTAGTAGCCCTCGTCGTGGCGGCCGGGTTGATCTTTGGCGACGCGCACCGCCCGCCCGTCCCCCTCGTCCTGGCCGTTGCCGGAGTGCCCGTGCCCGTGCCCATGCCCGTGACCGTGACCGTGCCCGTGACCGTGCCCGTGATCGGGTTCGGGGAGGGTGCGGTTGGGGTCGACGAGGCGCGGCAGCACGTCGAGGGCCTGGTTGAGGTCGCGCTCGTACTTCAGCACGACGTTGGCGGTCTCCGCGAGCACCCGCGGGTCGAGTTCCTCGACGCCCAGCACGGCCAGGGTGCGGGCCCAGTCCACGGTCTCGGAGATGCTGGGGTTCTTGCGCAGCCGCAGCTCGCGCAGGCCGCGGACGACCCGGACCAGATGCCGCGCCGCGGCCTCGGGCAGCCCGGTCTCCTTGGCGCGCAGGATCTCCAGCTCCCGCTCGGCGTCGGGGTAGTCGAGGAACAGATGCAGGCAGCGGCGCTTGAGGGCCGCCGACAGGTCCCGCGTGTTGTTGGACGTCAGCACCACCAGCGGCGGGACCTTCGCCGTGAACGTGCCGATCTCCGGCACCGACACCTGGTACTCGGCCAGGCACTCCAGCAGCACCGCCTCCAGCGCCTCGTCCGCGCGGTCCACCTCGTCCACCAGCAGCACCGCGGGCCGCTCGCCGCGGATCGCCTCCAGCACCGGGCGCGGGGCCAGGAAGCGCTCGGAGAAGAACACGCTGTCCTGCTCCTCGATCCGCCGCACCGCCGTGGCCAGGTCCGGGGCGTCCGCGGTCAGGTCGCCGATCTTGTCGCGCAGCATCTGCGTGTAGAGGAGTTGCTTGCCGTAGTCCCAGTCGTACAGCGCGCGGCTCTCGTCCTGCCCCTCGTAGCACTGCAGGCGCAGCAGGCGGCGCCCCGTCACGGCCGCGAGCGTCTTGGCCAGCTCGGTCTTGCCGACGCCGGCCGGCCCCTCCAGCAGGACCGGCTTGCCCAGGCGGGACAGCAGGAACACGGTCGTGGCCAGGCGGCGGTCGGTGATGTAGCCGTGCGCGGCGAACCGCTCGGCGACCTCGTCGACCGAGCCGAACTCCTGCGGCGTGGCGTCGGGATGCTGGGGCGTGTCGGGCACGGCTCCTCCGTCCGGGGATGGGCGCTGGGATCTGGGTGTGCGGGCGGGAGGGGAGGTGCACGGGGCGCCGTTCTCACCTCCCCTCCCACGTGCAGGGGGTGCGGGGTGTGGCCCGACGGCCGGTCAGCCGAGCAGGTCGTCCAGGTCCCCGGTCATGCAGTGCTCGACGACGGGCCGGACCGTCTCGAACGTGCACTCCTTGGCGTTGCCCGGCGTGCAGGCGTCACCGAGGACGTGGTTGGTGATCCGGTCGATGTCGGCCGCGTCGCCCTTGATCTCCTTGGCCCGCTCGTAGAACTTCGTCGGACCCTGCCCCAGCCGGTTCTTGCCGTAGGTGTCCTGCCGGACGTCGACGAACCTCTCCGGGATGCCGACGTCGCGCAGCAGCCGGATGCCCTCGGCCAGCGCCGCCTCGGCGGCCTGCACCTTGGTCATGCCGTGCGTGTCGACGCCCATCGCCTCGGCGATGTCGGCGAACCGCTCGTAGTGCGCCGGCATGTTGAACGCCCACACCCGGGGCAGCGCGATGGCGTTGTTGAGCCCGTGGTGGGTGTCGTAGAACGCGCTGACCGCGTGCGAGATGGAGTGGATGATGCCCAGGCCGCCGGAGTTGAACGCCTGCGCCGCGATGTACTGCGCGTACATCATGCCCTCGCGTCCGGCCAGGTCCTGGCCGTTCCACACCGCCTGGCGCAGGTGCCGGGCGGTGAGCCTGATCGCGTGCAGCGCGTTGCCCAGCGACGGCTGGAAGTCCAGCCGCGACACGTACGGCTCGGAGGCGTGGGCGAGCACGTCGAACCCGCACTGCGCGGTGTAGTCCAGCGGGCAGTCGTAGTAGAGCGTGGGGTCGTCGATCGCCAGCGTGGCCACGCACGCGTCGTCGAACGCGACGTACTTGTGCGGGTTGTCCGGGTCGGTGGTGGTGTCGGTGATGACGTACGCCCAGGACGTCTCCGACCCGGTCCCCGCCGTGGTGGACACCGCGATGTGCGGCGGGTTCTGCGGGTTCTCGGACTTGTTGAAGCCCTCGAACTCGTTGACGCTGCGGCCGTCGTGCGCCACCGAGACCCGCGCGCCCTTGCAGGCGTCGTGCGAGGACCCGCCGCCGATCGACACGAACGAGTCGCACCTGTTCTCCTGGTACAGCGCCACGGCGTCCATGACGTTGTAGTCCTTGGGGTTCGACTCGACCTGGTCGTACACCACGACCTCGAGCCCGTGGTACTTCATCGACTCGACGATCTTGTGCACGGTGTCGCTGCCGCGCAGGCCCGTGGTCATCACCAGCGTCCGCCGGAAGCCCAGCTTCTTGGCCTCGGGGCCGATCAGCTCGTGCGCGCCGGGGCCGAGCAGTGCCCGGGGGAAGGGGTGGAACTCCTTGATGGGGAACGGCTTGAGAAGCTCCTCGACTCGCATGGCGTGACGTTCCTCTCCGTGGGGTGGGCTGCGTGTGCTTCACCTTCCGGGACGCGGGGCCGCGCCGGTACCGGTCGTCCGGGCGGAAGCGGAGGCGCGGGGGGAGGGGCCGCGCCCCGTCCGACCGGACGGTTTCGGGCCGGTGACCCCCGGCCGCGGCGGCGCACCTGCCCGATCGGAGGGGGACGGGACGGCCGGAAGCAGGGCGACCGCCCGCCGGCGCCCGGCCTAACGTCGTGTCCCGCCGCCGGACCCACCGGGTTCCGACCCCGGCCGGCTCACACGTTGGGAGGCATTCCATGCAACGGGACATCCGCGACGCCGAGCGGGCACACGACGCCGACGCCGACGGCGCCGCCGTGGCCGACCTGGACGACCTGACCGAGGAACTGCTGGTCGAGGAGGTCTCCATCGACGGCATGTGCGGCGTCTACTGAGGGCCGGACGATGCCCTCCCCCACACCCTCCGCGGCACGGGCCACGCCCGCCGCTCCGGCCGGGGCCGGAGCGGCGGGCGGAGCGGACGCGACCTTCGACCCGGCCCGGCCGTACCGGCTGAGCCCGTCGGTCGCGCTGCGGCCCGAGCCGTTCGGAGCGCTCGCGTACCACTTCGGCAACCGGCGGCTCTCGTTCCTGAAGGCGCCCGAACTGGTGGAGCTGGTCCGGACGCTGGAGCGGTACCCCAGCGCCCGGGACGCCCTCGCGGGCGTCCCCGGCGCACGGCGCGGCGCCTTCCTGCGCGCGCTGGCCTCGCTGGCCGCGGCCGGCATGATCGTCCCCCGCTGAGGGGCCCGACGGGAGTGCGGTGATGACCACCCTTCACGACCCTTCGCACGCCGGGCGCGTCCCCGCCCTGGCCGAGCAGTTCACCGGCGGGCTGGCCGCGCCGATCTGCCTGACCTGGGAGTGGACGTACGCGTGCAACCTGTCCTGCGCGCACTGCCTGTCCTCGTCCGGGCGGCGCGACCCCCGCGAGCTGTCCACCGCCGAGATCGAGGCCGTCATCGACGAGCTGGAGCGGATGCGGGTCTTCTACGTCAACGTCGGCGGCGGGGAACCCACCGTCCGGCCCGACTTCTGGGACCTGTTGGACTACGCGATCGACCACCGCGTCGGCGTGAAGTTCTCCACCAACGGGGTGCGGCTCAGCCCCGAGCGGGCGCGGCGGCTGGCCGCCACCGACTACGTGGACGTGCAGGTCTCCCTCGACGGCGCCACCCGCGACGTCAACGACGCGGTGCGCGGACCCGGCGCGTACGACATGGCGGTGCGGGCCATGGAGAACCTGGCCGCCGCCGGGTTCTCCGGCTTCAAGATCTCGGTGGTGATGACCCGGCGGAACGTCGCCCAGCTCGACGCCTTCGCCGCCATCGCCGACCGGTACGGGGCGCAGCTGCGGATCACCCGGCTGCGGCCGTCCGGCCGCGGCGCCGACGTGTGGGACGAGCTGCATCCCACGGCCGCCCAGCAGCGCGAGATCTACGCCTGGCTGCTGGACCACGGCGACCGGGTGCTCACCGGGGACTCGTTCTTCCACCTCAACGCGCTGGGCCCGGCGCCGCTGCCGGGGCTGAACCTGTGCGGCGCGGGACGGGTGGTGTGCCTCATCGACCCGGTCGGCGACGTGTACGCCTGCCCGTTCGCCATCCACGACGCGTTCAGGGCGGGCAACGTCCGCTCGCCCGGCGGGTTCGAGCGGGTGTGGCGCGAGTCGTCGCTGTTCGCCGAGCTGCGGCGGCCGTCGTCCGGCGGGGCCTGCGCGCACTGCTCGGCCTACGACGCGTGCCGGGGCGGGTGCATGGCCGCGAAGTTCTTCACCGGCCTGCCGCTCGACGGCCCCGACCCCGAGTGCGTCAAGGGCCACGGCGAGGAGGCCCTGCGGGCGGTCGACCCGGCCGCGCTGCCGCGCCAGGGCAACGACCACTCGCGCCCCACCGTGGCCCTGGGCATGCCCGCCGTCCGGGCCGCCCGCCCGGACCGTTTCTGCGACGAGAGCCCGCTGGCCGGGATGGAGCCGGCGCACCCGATGGGAGAGCGGTCATGAGCGGCTGGTTCGAGACGGTCGCGCACGCGCAGCGCCTGGCCAGGAAGCGGCTGCCGCGATCGGTCTACGGCGCCCTGCTCGCCGGCTCGGAGAAGGGCGTGTCCTACGGCGACAACACCGCCGCGTTCGCCGAACTGGGGTTCGCGCCGCACGTGGCGGGCCTGCCGGAGAAGCGCGACCAGACCACGACGGTCATGGGCGAGCGGATCTCGCTGCCCGTGATCATCTCGCCGACCGGGGTGCAGGCCGTGCACCCCGGCGGGGAGGTGGCGGTGGCGCGGGCGGCGGCGGCCCGCGGCACCGCCATGGGGCTCAGCTCGTTCGCGAGCAAGCCGCTGGAGGAGGTCGTGGCGGCCAACCCGCGCACGTTCTTCCAGATGTACTGGACGGGCGGCAGGGACGCGATGCGGCGCCGCGTCGACCGCGCCCGCGAGGCCGGGGTCAAGGGGCTGATCGTCACCCTCGACTGGTCCTTCTCCCACGGCCGGGACTGGGGGAGCCCCCGCGTCCCCGAGCGGCTGACGGTGAGGGAGATGGCGCGTTTCGCGCCCGAGGCCCTGGCCCGCCCGCGCTGGCTGGCCGGCTACCTGCGGTCCCGGACCCTGCCCGACCTGACCACGCCCAACATGGCCGAGCCCGGACAGGCCGCCCCCACGTTCTTCGGCGCGTACGGCGAGTGGATGCAGACCCCGCCGCCGTCCTGGGAGGACGTGCGGTGGCTGCGCGAGCAGTGGGACGGCCCGTTCATGCTCAAGGGCGTGTGCCGGGTCGACGACGCCCTGCGCGCGGTCGACGCGGGAGTCACCGCGATCTCGGTGTCCAACCACGGCGGCAACAACCTCGACTCGACCCCGGCGCCGATCCGCGTGCTGCCGTCCATCGCCGACGCGGTCGGCGACAGGGTCGACGTGCTGCTGGACGGCGGTGTGCGGCGCGGCGGCGACGTGGTCAAGGCGCTGGCGCTCGGCGCCAGGGCGGTGATGGTGGGCCGCGCCTCCCTGTGGGGCCTGGCGGCGAACGGGCAGGCCGGGGTGGAGAACGTGCTGGACATCCTGCGCGGCGGCATCGACGCGGCGCTGCTCGGCCTCGGGCGCTCGTCGGTCCGCGAGCTGACCCGGGACGACGTGGTGATCCCCCCGGGCTTCACCCGGGCCCTCGGCGTGTGAACCGGCCGGAGGGCCGCCGCAGAATGGACCTTGGTCCCTGTCGAGGGTGACCGTCCCGGTGGTGCGCTGAAAGTCCGTACAGGACTGCACCAGGAGCACCATCATGACCCCTACGCGGCCGTCCGGCACCACCGTGCCTCCGGACCAACTGGCCCTTGACGTGCGGCAGGCGATCGAGGCGGCCGTGTGGGCGCCGTCGGTGCACAACACCCAGCCGTGGACGTTCGCCCTGCACGGCAGCCGCGTCAGCCTGCGCGCCGACCCGGACCGGCGGCTGGCCGCGGCCGACCCCGACGGCCGCGAGATGCTGATCAGCTGCGGGGCGGCGCTGTTCACCCTGCGGATCGCGCTGCGGGGGCTCGGATACGCCCCCAAGATCCGGCTGCTGCCCGATCCCGACCGGCCGCACCTGCTCGCGGACGTGCTTCCCGGCGAACCGTCCGCCGACCGCGAGGAGCCCGACCACTTGGTGGCGCACGTGCGCCACCGGCACACCCACCGCGGCGGGTTCCGCCCGACCCAGGTGCGCGCCGCGCTGCTGTCGACGCTGCGCTGGGACGCCGAGGCGGAGGGGGCGCGCCTCATCCAGGCCGTGGAGCCGCACACCAAGGGCGCCCTCGCGGCGCTGACGCAGGTCGCCGAGCACGTGCAGCGGCTCGACCCCGCGTGCGCCGCCGAGGCGGCCCGCTGGGCGCCCGCCCCCGGCAACACCCGGCAGGAGGGCGTCCACCACGAGGCGTATCCGCGTCAGGAGCCGCACACCGAGCCGTACTTCCCCGGCCGCGACTTCGCGCGCGGCTTCGGCTGGGGCGTGCCGCCCGAGGCGGCGTGCCCGGAGGAGGAGGGGGCCCGGCAGCCGGTGACCGGGGTGGTCCTGATGATCGTCACGGCCGGGGACGCACCGGCCGACTGGCTGCGGGCGGGGCAGGCGCTGCAGCGCGTCCTGCTGCGCGCCGCCGGAGACGGGCTGGCGGCCGCCTTCCACACGCAGGCGCTGGAGGTGCCGGAGCTGCGGGCGTTCATCCGGTCCCGCTTCTGCCACGGGCTGCATCCGCAGATCCTGATGCGGCTCGGCGAGCCCGTCGGCCCGGAACTGGTCACCGTGCGCCGTTCCGTCACCGCCGTCATCGTCGACGAGCCCTGAGCCGGCGCCCGACCCCGTCCCCCGCGGCGCACCCCCCGACCCCGAGGAAGACATGTGAACACCTTGGACCTGTCCCGATGGCAGTTCGGGATCACCACCGTCTACCACTTCGTCTTCGTCCCGCTGACCATCGGCCTGTCGGTCCTGGTGGCGGGCATGCAGACCGCCTGGCACCGGACGAGGAACCCCCTCTACCTGCGCATGACCAGGTTCTTCGGGAAGCTGTTCCTGATCAACTTCGCCATGGGCGTGGTCACCGGGATCGTGCAGGAGTTCCAGTTCGGCATGAACTGGTCGGACTACTCGCGGTTCGTCGGCGACGTGTTCGGCGCGCCGCTGGCCATGGAGGGACTGCTGGCGTTCTTCCTGGAGTCCACGTTCCTGGGCCTGTGGATCTTCGGCTGGGACCGGCTGCCGGCCCGGCTGCACCTGGCCACCATCTGGCTGGCCTCGATCGGCACCATGTTGTCGGCGTACTTCATCCTGGCCGCCAACTCCTGGATGCAGCACCCGGTCGGTCACCGGATCGACCCCGAGACCGGGCGGGCCGAGCTGACCAGCATCTGGCGGGTGCTCACCAACTCCACCGCGCTGGTGACCTTCCCCCACGTGATCTTCGCGGCGGTCCTCACCGGCGGCCTGTTCGTCGCGGGGGTGGGCGCCTGGCACCTGGCGCGGGGACGCGACGTGCCGCTGTTCCGCCGGGCGACCCGCGCGGGCCTGGTGTTCTCCCTGGTCGCGGCGATCGGCGTGACCGTGTCGGGCGACCTGCAGGCGCGCGTGATGACCGAGCAGCAGCCGATGAAGATGGCCGCCGCCGAGGCGCTGTACGAGACGTCCGCGCCCGCCTCGTTCTCCCTGTTCACCATCGGCTCGCTGGACGGCGGCGAGGAGCTGTGGAGCCTGCGCGTGCCGCACGTGCTGTCGTTCATGGCCACCGGCGCGCCGGACGGCGCCGTCGAGGGCGTCAACGACGTGCAGCAGGCGTACGAGCAGCGCTACGGGCCCGGCAGCTACACGCCCGTCATCCCCGTCACCTACTGGACGTTCCGCCTGATGATCGGGTTCGGGTTCCTGGCCGGGCTGCTGGCCGTGGCCGGGCTGTGGCTGACCCGGGGCGGACGGGTGCCGCGCGGGCCGTGGTTCCACCGCGCGGCGCTGGCGGGGATCGCGCTGCCGTTCCTGGCCAACACCATGGGGTGGATCTTCACGGAGATGGGCCGCCAGCCGTGGGTGGTGATGGGCCTGATGCGCACCCGCGACGGCGTCTCGCCCGACGTCGCCACCGGCGAGGTGATCACCTCCCTCACGGTGTTCACGGTGCTGTACGCGGTGCTGGCGGTGGTGGCCGGGGCGCTGATGGCCCGCCACGCCCGGAAGGGACCGCCGCCGCAGGACCAGACGCCCGCCGCCGACGAGCCCCTGCCCGCCTTCTCCTACTGAGCCCGTAGCAAGGCTCGTACCAAGGCTCGTACCGAGCCGCATTCCCGGAGACGCTCATGGAACTGACCACCGTCTGGTTCACGCTGATCGCCGTGCTGTGGACCGGCTACTTCGTCCTGGAGGGGTTCGACTTCGGCGTCGGCGTGCTGCTGCCGGTGCTGGCGCCGCGCCACGGCGCGGCCGACGGCGGCGCGCACGCCGAGACCGACCGCCGCGTCATGATCAACAGCATCGGGCCGGTGTGGGACGGCAACGAGGTGTGGCTCCTGGTCGCCGGCGGCGCCACCTTCGCCGCCTTCCCCGAGTGGTACGCCACCCTGTTCAGCGGCTTCTACCTGCCGCTGCTGCTGATCCTGGTCGCGCTGATCGTGCGGGGCGTGGCGTTCGAGTACCGCGGCAAGGGCCCGGCGTCCGGCCCCGAGGGCGCGCGCTGGCGGCGCAACTGGGACCGCGCCGTCTTCTGGGGCTCGCTCGTCCCGGCGTTCCTGTGGGGCGTGGCCTTCGCCAACATCGTCCGCGGCGTCCCGATCGACGCCGACCACCACTTCACCGGGACCCTGTTCACCCTGCTCAACCCGTACGCGCTGCTCGGCGGGCTCACCACACTGGCGGTGTTCACCCTGCACGGCGCGGTGTTCCTGGCCCTCAAGACCGACGGCGAGGTGCGGTGGCGCGCTCGGGCGCTGCTGACCCGGCTGGCCGTGCCGGTCGCGGTGCTCGCCGCGGCGTTCCTGGCCGTCACCCAGATCGGCCACGGCAGGCCGCTGACCTGGGTCACCGCCGCCGTCGCCGCGGCCGCGCTGCTCGGCGGCATCGCGGCCGGGCTGCGCGGCCGGGAGGGCTGGGCGTTCACCGGCACCGCCGTGGCGATCGCGGCGACGGTCGCGACGCTGTTCGGCGACCTGTGGCCGAACGTCATGCCGTCCAGCACCGACGACGCGTTCAGCCTCACCGTGCACAACGCCGCCTCCTCCCCGTACACGCTCACGGTCATGACCTGGGTCGCGGTGATCTTCACGCCGGTGGTCCTGGCCTACCAGGCGTGGACGTACTGGGTGTTCCGGCGCCGCCTCACCCGGCAGGCCGTCGCCCCCGCCGAGCCCGCCCCCGGCGCCGAGGCGGCACCCGGAGCAGGGGCGGCACGGTGAGACCGCTCGACCCGCGACTGCTGCACCACGCCCGCGCCGCCCGTGCCTTCCTCGCGGGCACGGTGGCGCTGGGCCTGGTCACGACGGGGCTGGTCCTGGCCCAGGCCGTGCTGCTCGCCCGCATCCTGGCCGGGGCGTTCGACGGGCAGGGCGTCGCGGACCTCACCCCCGCGTTCCTGCTCCTGCTGGCCGTGGCGGCCGGACGCGCCCTGGCCGCCTACGGCGGGGAGGCGATGGCCCTGCGCGCGGCCGGCGCGGTCAAGTCGCAGTTGCGGCTGCGGCTGGTGGGCCACGTCCTGCGCTGCGCCCCGGACGCGTCACGGCAGCCCGGTGAGCTGGCGACGCTCGCCACCCGCGGGCTGGACGCGCTGGACCCCTACTTCGCGCGATATCTGCCGCAGCTCGTCCTGGCCTGCCTGACGCCGGTCGCCGTGCTCGCCGTGGTGGGCGGCGCCGACCCGCTGTCCGCCGGCGTCATCGCGGCCACCCTGCCGCTGATCCCGGTGTTCATGATCCTGGTCGGCCTGCACACCCGGGCCCGCACCGAGCGGCAGTGGTCGCTGCTGGAAAAGCTGGGCGGCCACTTCCTCGACGTGGTGGAGGGGCTGCCGACGCTCAAGGTGTTCGGCCGCGCCAGGGCCCAGGCGGCGGTGATCCGCGAGGTGACCGGCGCGCACCGGCGGGCCACCATGCGCACGCTGCGGGTGGCGTTCCTGTCGGCGCTGGTGCTGGAGCTGCTGTCCACGCTGGCGGTGGCGCTGGTCGCGGTCGAGATCGGGCTGCGCCTGCTGGGCGGCGGCATGCCGTACGAGACGGCGCTGCTGGTCCTGCTGCTGGCCCCCGAGGCGTACCTGCCGCTGCGCAACGTGGGCGCCCAGTTCCACGCCAGCATGGAGGGCGTCACCGCCGCCGGGCGCGTCTTCGAGGTCCTGGACGGCGGCGTGCCGGAGGACGGCACTGCCGCCGCCGCTGGCGCCGCCGGCGGACGCGTGCGCCTGGACGGGGTGACGGTGCGCCATCCCGGACGGGATCTTCCGGCGCTGTCCGACGTGTCCCTGGAGGTGGCGCCGGGGGAGCGGCTCGTGGTCGTCGGGCCGAGCGGAGCGGGAAAGAGCACCCTGCTCGCCCTGCTGCTGCGCTTCGTCCACCCCACCGAGGGACGCACCGGCTTCGAGGACGTACCGGCCGAGCGGTGGCGCGAGCGCATCGCGTGGGTGCCGCAGGACCCCTACCTGTTCGCCGGAAGCGTGGCCGACAACATCCGGCTCGGCGACCCCGGGGCGTCCGGCCACGCCGTACGGCGCGCCGCCCGCCTCGCCGGGGCGGACGAGTTCGTCCGGGCCCTTCCCCAGGGGTACGACACCCCGGTCGGCGTGCACGGCGCCCGCCTGTCCGGCGGCGAACGGCAGCGGCTGGCCCTCGCCCGCGCCCTGCTGGCCGACCCGGCGCTGCTCGTGCTCGACGAGCCGACCGCGCACCTGGACCCGGCGGCCCGCGCGGCCCTGACGGCCGACCTCCTACGCGTCACCCGCGGCCGGACCACCCTGCTGATCACCCACGACCTGACCGGCCTGGACGCCGTGGACGAGATCGCCGTCCTCGACCGCGGGAGGATCGTGCAGCGCGGCACGCACCGCGACCTGGTGCGCCGCGACGGCCTCTACCGCCGCATGTGGACCCGGAGCGACGCGGAAGGTCAGGCCTCCCCGCCGCCGTCCTCGTGATCGGCGTCGACCTGCCCGGCGGGCTCGTCGTCGTCCTGGAGGGGACGCCGCGTGGCCTGGTGGACGCGCACCGCCAGGACCGCCCGCGCGAACCGCGCCGCCGTCTCGCCGTCCAGGACGTCCGGCACGTCGTCGAGCCCGATCAGGCCGCCGGGCAGGGCGAGCACCGCGCCGGACTCGCCGGGCCCGCCGACCCGGACCCCGCGGTCGTCGCCGAGGTCCTCGACCGACGGCAGGTCCAGCGCCGAGCGCAGGGTGTCCTGCAGGGCGCGCAGGGCGGCGGCGTCCCGGTCGGCGCGATCGACGGCGGCGTCCACGCGCCGCTCGGCGCGGTCGGCACGGGCCAGCGCGTCGTCGGCGCGGGCGATGGCGTCGTCGGCGAGCTGCTCGGCGCGGTCGGCGCGGGCGGCCTGCTCGTCGGCGCGGGCGGTGGCGGCGTCGAGCTCGATGGTCAGCCGCTGGTTCTCGCTCTGCGCGGCGGCCAGCTCGGCCCGCAGATCCCGCTCGGTCTTGGCGGCGGCCTCGAGCCGGGCGAAGGCGTCGTCGGCCTCGGCGCGCGCGTCCTCCAGCTCGGCGCGCGCCATGGCCAGCGCGCTCTGCTCGGTGGCCAGCCGCGCCATCAGGTCGTCGCGTTCGCTCTCCACCTGGACGCGGGCCTGGCGTTCGGTGTTCCACGCCGCCTCGGCGCGTTTGCGCAGGCCTTCGGCGTGGGCGGCCTCGTTCGCGGCGGCGGCCCGGGCCTGCTGCGCGGCGCCGGCCTCCTTCCACGCGTTGGCCTCGCTGTTCTGGGCGGCCACGACGCTCGCCTTCGCGGCCGCCATGCCCGCGCGCAGCTCCTCGATCGCGTCGGCGGCCTCCTGCCGGGCCGCCTCGGCGCGGGCCTCGGCCAGCTCGGTGCGGTTGTCGGCCTCGGCGACCGCCACCCGGGCGCTGCGCGCCTCGGCCAGCGCCTCCTCGGCCCTGCCGATGACACCGCGGACCTCGTCGTCCAGCCGCTCGCCCAGCACGGCGGCGGTCTCGGCGAGCTCGGCCACCAGGACCGCCAGCCGGTCGACGTCCTCGGCCAGCGCCCGGACCGGCGCGGATTCGTCGGCGTCGCCGCGGGCCGCCTCCCGGGCGTAGGCGACGCGATGCGCGTCGCCGCAGAACCGGGCGTCGCGCCCCGCCCGGGCCGGGACCGGCCCTCCGCAGTACGCGCAGCGCCGGCGATCGTGCTCCTCGGGGATCACGCCTGCCGTGACCGCCTCCGGCGACAGGTCGTCCTCGTCGACCAGTCCCTCGGCCGGCGGCCGGATGGGCGCCGTCGGTTCCACGTCGCTGGGGAGATGCCCATCCCGGCCGTCTTGATCTCCGTTCACGGGGAGCATCCTAGTAAGACCCGCGGCGCCCGTGTCCGCCTCGGCCGCAGGCCGCCGTCAGCTCGCCTCGGCGAGCATTCCGTGCGGGTCGAGGACGTACTTGCGCGCGGCGCCCTGGTCGAACTCCTCGTAGCCCTCGGGCGCCCGGTCCAGCGGTATCACCGTGGCGTTGACGTTCTCGGCGATCGACACGCGGTCGTGCAGGATCGCCATCATCAGCTGACGGTGGTAGCGCATCACCGGGCACTGGCCGGTGGCGAAGGACAGCGACTTGGCCCAGCCCAGCCCCAGCCGGATGGACAGCGACCCGACCTTGGCGGCCTCGTCGGGAGCCCCCGGGTCACCGGTGACGTAGAGGCCGGGGATCCCCACGGCGCCGCCGGCTCGGACGATGTCCATGAGGGTGTTCAGCACGGCCGCCGGGTGCTCGGTGCGCGCCTCGGCGCCGTGCCCGCGCGCCTCGAAACCGACCGCGTCGACACCGCAGTCGACCTCCGGCGTCCCGAGGATCTGCTCGATCTGGTCCTTCGGGTCGCCCCGCGCGACGTCCACCGTCTCGCAGCCGAAGCTGCGCGCCTGGGCGAGCCGGTCCTCGTTCAGGTCGCCGACGATGACCGCGGCGGCCCCCAGCAGGAGGGCGGACGTGGCCGCGGCCAGCCCGACCGGACCGGCGCCGGCGACGTAGACCGTCGAACCGGTGGTGACGCCGGCGGTGACGCAGCCGTGGTAGCCCGTCGGGAAGATGTCCGCCAGCATCGCCAGGTCGAGGATCTTGTCCATGGCCTGGTCCCGGTCGGGGAACTTCAGCAGGTTCCAGTCCGCGTAGGGGACCAGCACGTACTCGGCCTGGCCGCCGACCCACCCGCCCATGTCGACGTACCCGTACGCCGACCCGGGCTGGTCGGGGTTGACGTTGAGGCAGATCCCCGTCTTGCCCTCCTTGCAGTTGCGGCACCTGCCGCAGGAGATGTTGAAGGGCACCGAGCACAGGTCTCCGACCTTGACGTACTCGACGTCGGGCCCGGTCTCGACGACCTCGCCGGTGATCTCGTGGCCGAGCACCAGCCCCGCCGGCGCGGTGGTGCGGCCGCGCACCATGTGCTGGTCGCTGCCGCAGATGTTGGTGGCGACGCACTTGACGATCGCCGCGTGCGGCGTCTTGCGGCCCACGTTGGCCGGATTGACGCCGGGCCCGTCCTTCAGTTCGAACGTCGGGTACTCGGTGGTGTGCACTTCCACCTGACCCGGCTTGACGTACACGACGCCCTTGTTGCCTGACATGGCCGTACCCCGATTCTCCTGACCGCCGACGGCTCCCGGCACCGCGACCGTGGTGCCCGGCGGCCCTCACGCCGTCGCCACGACCCCTACCCCCTGTGCGCCCACCAACCGCTGCCCCCGGCCCGGCCTCGCCCCCGGCGGTGGTGCGTGCTGTCGGCGTGACCTGCGGGTTCGTGATCGCGGTCCGGGCGGAGCAGGGGCGGGCGGCGTCTAGGTTCGGGGTGGTCACAGCACGGTAATCTTGCGGTTCCGGGAGCCGGCCTCTTGACGGATACTCCCACGTTATCCACACTTTTCCTCATGTTCGGTCAGTTCCCCACAGACCCGGTCAGTCGCGATGCTCGCGGCTGAGCGTCATCGGCGGATCTGCGCCGCGCTGCGGGACAAGCGCGTGGTGCGGACCGAGGAGTTCGCCAGGATGCTGGGCGTCTCGGCGGAGACGGTCCGCCGCGACCTGGTCGTGCTGGAACGTCGCGGGTCGCTGGTGCGGGTGCACGGCGGCGCGACCAGCACCGCCGGCGGGTTCGGCGAGGAGGCGTCCTTCGCGGAACGGTCCACGACGGACCGCGAGGCCAAGGTGGCCATCGGGCGCGCCGCCGCCGAGCTGGTACGGCCGGGGCAGACCGTGATCATCGACGTGGGCACCACGGCGGTGGAGGTGGCCCGGGCGCTGCCGCAGAACCACCGCGGCATCGTCGCGACCTGCTCGCTGCTGGCGGCCGCGGAGCTGGCCGGCCGGCCGGGCGTCGAGGTCCTGGTGTCGGGCGGCCGGCTGCGCGCCGGCGACCTGGCCTGCTCGGGCGCGCACGCCACCGGGTTCTTCGCCGACCTGAACGCGGACGTGGCGTTCCTCGGCTCCGGCGGGGTGGACGCCACCGCGGGACTGACCGACTTCCATCTCGACGAGGTGGCCGGCCGCCGAGTGATGATCGCGAACACCGTGCGCTCGTACGTGCTCGCCGACGCGCGCAAACTCGGCCGCGTCGCGCCGCACCGGGTGTGCGGGCTGGACGAGATCGACGGACTGATCACCGACGAGACACCGCCCCCGACGCTGCGCGCCGCCATCGAGGACGCCGGCGGCGCCGTCGTGGTGGCCGGGTGACGCCGCCGCCGTCGCGCTCCGCCGGTGAACCGCCGCCTCCCCGCCTTACGCCGGTGGGACGCCGGGGCTACCACCGGCGTGTTCACGCCTCCGCGGGGCTGTGACGCGGGGCAGGGCCGGGGGTGCGCGGCCTGGCGGTGAACAGGCACAGGAGCACCAGGGCGGCGGAGAAGAGCAGGACGGCGACGCGCGCCGCCTCGTACTGGGAGGTGGCGGTGCCGATGCCCGGCAGAAGAACGACGCTGAGCACGGCGCCGCGCACCACCACGGCCTCGTCGAAACGCGTGCGCGGCAGCAGGGCGAGCAAGGGCAGGAAGGCCGCGTCGTACCAGGGGTACTGAACGGGCGACATCACCACACAGGCGAGGGCGAACGCGACCAGCGGACGCACGTCCAGCGGCCGGTCCTGCCCGGCGGCCGGTGAGGTGTCGCGGTGCAGCCGCCACCAGAGCACGGCGGCGGTCACGAGGGTGCTCAGCAGGATCGTCGCGCTGTAGACGGTGGAGCGTTCCCTCAGGATCTCGGGGATCGGAAGGAACAGGTCGTTGTCGTGGGCCATCCGCTGGGTCAGCGACGCGATCGCCGTGCGCCCGGCGACGAGGTAGCCGATCGCGACGGTGGCGGCGGCGCCGAGCGCGCCGGTCACCGATGTCCGGGGCCGCCGCAGACACGCCAGCGCCAGCCCGAGGACCGGGAACAGGAACGTCACCTTGGCGGCCACCGCGGCTCCGGCCAGGGCGCCCGCGGCCAGACCGTGGACGGTGACGGCCGCGCCGGTGTGCGCCCGCCTGGCGAGCAGGTAGACGGCGCCGGTCAGCAGCGCCACCGCCAGCACGTCGACATGGCCGCTGGCGACCATCCAGAACAGCGCCAGCGGATTGGCCGTCCACAGCACCGCCGCCCGGACGCGGGCGGCGGGCTCGGGGCCGCTGAGCCGGTCGATCATCACCGCGGTCGCCAGGAACGCCACGAGGTGGGTGACCTTCAGCCAGAAGACGATCCAGGCCATGGACGCGCCGCCGAGATGGGCCGCCAGGGCGTGTGCGGCGGTGGCGACAGGCCCGTACACCGTCGGCTGCTTCGCCCATGCCCGGGGACGCAGCAGCCCCACCGGGTCACCGGTGTGGTGGAGCTCGTTCGGCGTCATCACATAGGGGTCGAGCCCGAGGTCGGTGATGCGGCCGTAGACGGCGTAGTTGAGGATGTCGATGGAACCGGCCGGCGGCAGCAGGGTGAACAGGACCGCCGTGAGCGCTCCCGCCAGCAGCAGCACCCGGGGCCGGACGCCGCTCCATCCCCGCCTCAGCGCCCACAGGACCAGCACGATCCCGAGCCCGGCGCAGACGGCGGCGCCGCGGCTCACCAGGGTGACCGTGCTCCGGGAGAGCTCGGCCGCCCAGTAGAGGAACGGGCCGCCGGGACCCCAGCGGGCCACCAGCCCGGACGGCCCCGCCGCCATGCCGGCCGCGAACACCGCCACGCTGACCCCGAGAAGGCCGAGCCCCAGCAGCGCCGTGACCCGGCCGCGGCGCCCGCCCGCTGCCTGCGTCGTGCCGCGGACACCGGGCGGCCCAGTCAAGATCGACACCTGCGGAACTGTAGGAGATCCTCGGTGCTGTCGTGGGGAGTTCATGAAGATGTAAGACCTCGGTCGGCGACCAATGGCCCGGCCAAGCGGCACGCGCGGAACCGGGCACATCGGCGGGGGAGAGCAGTGGATCGTATGCGGAACACATACTCTACGACCTAGTTCACTCACTATTTGTCGCCAACCTGACACGTACTGTAATTCTCTCGGGGAATGCCGAAAATGGCCGGCGTCCTTTTCGCGTAATGGCCGTCGCCGCGTACCCGCCGCCGACCCGTGCGTTCCCCTGACCTGCGGGCGCCGGTGTCAGGGTCTCCAGCCGAGGACGGGCGCCATGGTGCGCACGGTCGCCGCGCCGGGCGCGAGCCGGGCGACCAGGTTCCGCGCCGTCGCGGCCGGTGGCCACGCCGCGAGGCTCAGCGCCCCCATGCGCGCGGAGCGGCGCGCCACGCGCTGGGTGCGGGGCCTGCGCCGCCGGTCGTAGCGGACCAGCGCGGACCCGATGTCCGGGGTTTGGTCGAGGCAGGCGGCCAGGACGACGGCGTCCTCCAGGGCCTGGCAGGCGCCCTGCCCCAGGTTCGGCGTCATCGCGTGGGCAGCGTCGCCGAGCAGGGCGATCCGGCCCTTGACGTAGCCGGGCAGCGGCGGCAGGTCGTAGACGTCATGCCGCAGCACCCCGTCCACCGGAACGGCGGCGAGCAGCCGCGGGATGGGGTCGGGCCATTGCGCGAACCGCCGCCGCAGCTCCGCGGCCTCCCCGTCCGGGGCGGCCCCGCCCGGCGGCACCGACGCGCTGGCGAAGCAGTAGGTTCTGCCGCCCGTCATCGAGGTGAAGCCGAACAGTTCGCCGCGTCCCCACGTCACGGCACCGTCGGCGATCGGCTCGGGCAGCGGTGCCGCGATCATCCGCCAGGCGGTGAACCCCGCGTACCGGGGCGCCCCGGCCGCCGGCCATCGCAGGCGGCGCACGGTGCTGTGCAGGCCGTCGGCGCCGATCACCAGATCGGCCCGCAGGTCACCGGCCTGGTGCTCGACCACCACCGCGTCACCGTCGTCGCGTACCCCGGTCACCGCGGTGGACGGACGCAACACCTCCCGCGGCAACGCGTCCGCCAGGACACGGACCAGGTCGGCGCGGTGCGCCATCAGCACGGGAAACCCGAACCGGCGCTCGATCTCGGCGTTGTCGACCCGCGACAGCCAACGCCCCGAGCGCCCGCGCACACCCCCGGCGTTCTCGACCGCCCCGATCTCCCGGACGCGGCCCGCCAGTTCGAGCGTCTCGAGGGCCCGCAGCGCGTTGGGCCACAGAGTGAGCCCGGCGCCGATCTCGGTGAACTCCGCCGCGCGCTCACAGACCTCCACGTGCCAGCCGCGGCGGCACAGGGCCACCGCCGCGGCCAACCCGCCGATCCCGCCCCCGACGACCACCGCTCTCCGCGCCATCTCTCACCTCGCCAGAGCCGGCGCCACCACACTCTCCACCGGAACGCCATACGGACGGCTTCTATTCTGCGGCGGCGCCGTCGATGCGTTCACGCAACCGCCATTGGGCAACGGCTGCCAGTATCTGGCCGGTTGTTCGTCATTGATGACGACCTGGAACCGTACCCGCTCCACCTCTGCCATGTGCCGCACCAGCCCGAGCAGAGACAGGACAGAGGCGGGAACCGCCTTGCGCTTGAGCTGTCCGGCGGTCAGCCCGGATCCTTGCATGGCCAGTGTCTGGCGCGGGCGGCGGTACGGCATAAAGGACCGCTGCCTTTCCGTGGGGCGTGTACCGCAGAGGGAATTCCTCGATAATTCGCGTATCGCCGTCTCGGTGAACGGAAGTGCGGTGCCTTGGCCGGCCTGGCAGCATGGCCGTCGTGAACAGCAGCCTGACGAAACTGGTCGTCCAGCACACGTGCCGCGTTCCTCTGCCCGAGGGGCCGGCCGGGTCGGGGGCCGTGGCGGCACGCCAGTTCGACGCGGTGCTGATGACGGTGGGCTTCAAGCTGTCGTCCGAACTGCTGGCACATCTGTCGGGCCTGTCGGAGGGGACCGTCATCGACACGGCGGTGCGGGTGCTGCCGGCCGTGCGCGCCATGGTCGGCGGGCACGTCCAGCACAACGCCTACTTCCGCGACTTCCCCCGCGACGTCCCCGACACTCTCGACTTCTGGCTGCGATGCCTCCGGCAGGCACTGGCCGATCCCGGGGCGTCCCCGGGCACGGCCGCCACGGTGGCCGACGAGGCGGGACACGGTGTGCTGAACCTGCTCGCCCTGCCCGCCTACGGCCGCTACCAGCACACCTACGAGGAGATGCTGGCCGCGCACGACGAGCTGATCGCCAAGGCCGCGGACAGGGTGACGGTCCTGCACCTGGGGCGCGGCCTCGCCGAGGAGGTCCAGGACCTGTACCTGCGGCTGGCCGGGAGCGTCACCCCGCTCGGCGACGACGACCTGCGGGCGCTGCGGCGGCTGGCCGGGCAGTGCGCGACGGGCCCGCAACCGGAGACCATCCCGATCCGGGAGAACCGGGCCGTCGTCAACCAGGCGCGTCTGGCGGCCGGGGCCGATTCGCTGCTGGACACCGTCACCGACGTGCTGCGCCTGGCCTGCGCCCTGTCCGGCGGCGACGTGACCTTGCAGGAACCGACCCGGTTCGCGTCCCTGTCACGGTCGGTACGGCGAAGCCTGCTCGCCGGCCTCGACGACGTCGTACGCGCCGACCCCGGCAAGCTGGGCGACGCGGCCGCCCGCCGGGAGCAGTGGAAGCGCCTCGGGGAGCGGCTGCATCCGCACGAGTACCCGCGATGGCCGCACGCGGCCCAGGTGTTCGCCGTGGCGCGAGGGGAGCGGACGGCGCCTTCCTTCGCGGCCCGTGTCGAGGCCCGGCTCGCCGCCGGCGACGTGCCGGGTGCGGCGACCCTGCTGAAGGGTGCGCCGGGCCTGCTCTTCCGGTCACTGGACCGGCTCCTGCGCACCGCGTCCACGCCGGCCGAACGAGACGCCGTCCTGGAGATCGCCGAGACGGTGGCCGGGCGAGTGTCGGGCCGTGTCGTGCTGTCCGTCCGGGAGCATCTGCTCAACCGTGCCGCCGGGGGAGGCACCCGGGTCTTCGCCAACCGCCTGGGCCGCGGCATCACCGCGCCCGACACCCGCCCGCCGCTGGACGAGCAGACGGTGGAGCGGCTGGCGGCGTTCCTGGACGCCGAGATCCAACGCCGCCTGCCCCCGATCGGGCGTCTGCTCGTCGCCCCCGACGTGCTGGACGTCGCGCTGCCGCTCAGCGGGAAGGCCACGGCGGACGGTCTCGGGGTGCTGCCGCGGGGTTCGGTGACCCGGGTCGACGGCGAACTGCTGCGGTTCTTCGTCCACTGGAGGCAGCGCGACCACGACACCGACTTCGACCTGTCGGCCCTGATGCTCGACGGCGACTACCGCAACCCCACCTGGCTGTCGTACACGTCCCTCACGCAGGTGGGAGGCGAGCACTCCGGCGACGTCGTCGTGGCGCCGGACGGCGCGACGGAGTTCATCAACCTGCGCCTGGACCGGGTACCGGCCCGGTTCGTCATCCCGCAGGTCAACATCTACTCCGGCGAGGGCTTCGACCAGGTCGCCGAGTCGTTCTTCGGGTTCATGCTGCGCGACGCCGACCAGGCCGGGCGGCCGTTCGAACCCCGCACCGTGCGGATGAAGTCAGAGCTGCGCGGCCCCGGCCGCGTCGCGCTGCCGCTGGTGTTCATGCGCGGGGACGACGGCCGCTGGCGCGCCAAGTGGCTGCACCTGCACCTGAAGGGCCGTCCGGCGTTCAACCGGGTCGAGGGCAACCGCCTGTCGACGACGAGGCTGGTCCGCGCCACCGTGGAACGCCGGTACCTCACCGTCCGGCACCTGATCGGCCTGCTGGCGGAACGCGCCGGATCGGTGACGACCTGGGACGGCAGGACGATCCCCGGCGGGCCGGTCACCTTCATCGGCCTGGAACGCCCCGAGGGCCTGCACGAGGCGTCGCGGGTGTTCACCCCCGACCGGCTGAGGGACCTGATCCCCGCCTGACCGGCTGCTACCGTAACGGCGGGGCGAGGCCATGAGGGGGCTTCCTTCTCACGCTTCGAACGCAACCAGCCCTCTCGCTCTCCTCGCCCCACCGTGATGCGTGCGCGACGGTGGCCCGGCCGGCCGGATGCCCGTCCGCCCAGGTCACCGGCGCCGCGTCAGGTCTCCCCGGTCACCGTGATGGCGCGCACCGGGCACAGGGCGGCGGCCTCTCGTACGGCCGGGTCGCCGGTGTGGCCGGGTTCCACCACGACGACGAGGCCCTCGTCGTCGGAGTCGAAGACGTGCGGGGCGGACAGCAGGCACTGGCCGGAGCCGATGCACCGGTCGCGGTCGGCGGATATCGACATCACCAGGTCACCGGGAGGCGGTAGAGGCCGAAGGTGCGGTTCTCGTACTTGAACGGGAGTTCGTCCGGACCGACGGCGAGGCGGATGGAGGGGATGCGTTCGAACAGCGTGCGCAGGCCGATCTCCAGTTCCGCCCGGGCCAGGTGCTGCCCCAGGCACTGGTGGAAGCCGTATCCGAACGCCAGATGGTGCCGGGTGCCGCGGTGCACGTCGAACTCGTCGGGACGCTCGTAGACGAGTTCGTCGCGGTTGGCGGACGCGCCGAGGACGAAGATGCCCTCGCCCGCGCGGATCACCTGGCCGCCGAGCTCCACGTCCTCGGTGGCGACCCGGTCGAAGGCGGCCCAGTCCACGACCGAGTGGAAGCGCAGCAGTTCCTCCACGGCGCCGGGCCACAGCCCGGGGTCGGCGGTGAGGTCGGCGAGCTGCGCGGGATGGCTCAGCAGCGTGAACACGCCGAGCGGGAGCATGTTGGCGGTGGTCTGGTGGCCCGCCACCAGCAGCAGGAACGCGATGCCGACCAGTTCGTCGCGGGACAGCTCACCGGTCGCCAGCCGCGTGGTGGCCAGGCGGCTGACGATGTCGTCGCCGGGGTGCCGTGCCGCGCGGTCGACCAGCGTGCCGAGGTAGGTGATCAGCTCGGTGCGGGCGGCGGCCGTCTCCTGTTCGGCGCCCTCGCCGGACGCCTCGGCGATCCTGCGGGTGCAGCGGTGGAAGTAGTCGTGGTCCTCGTACGGCACTCCCAGGATCTGGCAGATCATCAGGGAGGCCAGCGGCAGCCCGAACGCGGTGACCAGGTCGGCCCCGTCGCCGCGGAGCATGTCGTCGACCAGCCGGTCGACCACCCGCTGGATCCGCGGCCGCATCTCCCGGACGCGCTTGACGCTGAAGTCGGGGATCACCATCCGGCGGTAGCGGCCGTGCTCGGGCGGGTCCATGTCGAGGAACTGGCCGGCCTGCTCGTCGGCCGAGCCCGCGAAACCGGCGAGCGGATGCCCGGGCGTGCTCGGGTCGGTGCTGAACCGCGGGTCGGTGAGCAGCCGCCGCGCCTCCGCCTGGCGTGTCACCACCCACACCGGGCCGTCCAGGAAGGACACCCGCGCCAGCGGCCCCGCCGCGCGCAACCGCTCGTATTCGGGCGGCGGGGAAAAGGGACAGCGTCGCGGCATCGGAAAAGTGGGCAGCGGAGAAGAATCGTCGTTCAATGCGCGGCTCCACGGAGAAGATGTGCCGAGATAACTGCCAGAAGGGCCCCCGCGCCACTGTAACCCCGATCTCGGGGGGTGTCCACGGCGACGGGGCGTGACGCGGTGCGCGCATTCTGTGTCCGGCAAAGCGGGGATGCGGCCTTGGCAGATCTCGACAATTGACCGTGGGTGCGGGCGGATTTACTCTTGACCAGATCAAATGATCTTGTCAAATGCGAGAGGAGCCTGGTCATGAAGTACATTTGGTGATGACAGCGGCCGGCCTGGGTGGTCACCGGATCATCCAGGCCGGGCATTCTCCTCGTCATTCCGGCCGGTGCCGGATTTCGGTGCCGGATCATCCTCTGGTGGTCGCCGATGCCGAGCAAGCCGCTATTCGATCCGCGCTCACCTGATTTTCTCGAAGATCCTTATTCGGTGTACGCGGTGCTCAGGGAACATGACCCGGTGCATTGGTTCGCGCCATTGCGGGCGTGGGTGGTGACCCGGTACGAGGATTGCCGGTTCGTGCTGCGCGACACCGGCCTGTTCGCCGCCGACCCGTCCCGGGTGCGGCCGGACGAGCCGGCCCCGCCCGGCGTCCAGGGCATGGACCCGCCGGAGAGCCAGGCGTTCCGCGGCGCGATCGGCCAGGCCCTGCGCGGGGTCGAGGAGGCGGGGGCCGAGCCCGCGCTCACCGACCGCGCCGCCGAGCTGCTCGTCGCGCGCGGCTCCGATGCGTTCGACGCGATCGAGGACTTCGTCCGTCCGCTCGTCCTGCGGGCCGTGCACCTGGTGCTGGGCGTGCCCGAGCCCGACCGGGCGACCTTCGTGCCCCACCTGGTCGAGGTGGAACGGCTCATGGACGCCGGGCTGCGGCCGGAGGTGGTGGCGGACACGGCGCCGTCCAGGGAGTACATCGGGCGGCTCGTCGCCGGCTGGTGCGCCGCGCCCGCCGAGGGGTCGCCGCTGGAGTTCTTCAAACGGTGGTGCGGCGAGGCGGGCGTGTCCGAGGCCGCCTTCCAGAGCACCGTGCGCTTCATGGCCCTGTCGACCTGCGGGTCGGTCGCCGCCGCGGTGGGCAACGCGCTGCTGGCGCTGCTGCGCGGCCGCGACGGGCTCGCCGTGCTGGCGCCGCTCGACCGCGCCGGCCTCGACCGCGCGGCCGACGAACTGCTCAGGTTCGACGGCCCGGTGCAGGCCGTCACGCGGATCTGCGTGGCGGACCTGACCCTCGGCGGCCGGCGGGTGTCCAGGGGGGAGGAGGTCATCGCCCTCGTCGCCGCGGCCAACCGGGACCCCGAGGTGTTCGAACGGCCGGACGAGATCCGGCTCGACCGCACCCCCAACCCGCATCTCGCGCTCGGCCGGGGCGCGCACGTCTGCCTCGGCGCCGCCCTGACGCGGCTGGTGTTCCGGGCGGCGTTCACGGCCCTGGTCGCCGTCCGCCCGAAGCTGACGCTGGCCGGCGAACCCGAGCGCGTCCCGGTGGCGACGCTGCGCTCGCTCGTCCGGCTTCCCGTGGCGGACGGGCCCCGGGCATGACCGCCACGGCCTCCCGTCCCGCCCCCTCCCTTCTCGCCGACCGCGCCGATCCGACCTCCGATGGGAGCATCGATGTCCGCTGAGCCGTACGCGTTCTCCGCCGGCTACTACGAGCTGCTGCGCACCGCCGCCGGGCCCGACGGGTGGCCGCCGGTGGGCTTCTTCACCGACCTGGTCCCCGAGGGCGGCAGCGTGCTGGAGCTGGGCCCGGGCACGGGCCGGATCACCCTGGCCGTCGCGGAGCGGGCGGCGAGCGTCTACTGCCTGGAACGGTCCGCGACGATGCGGGCCGTGCTGCTGTCCAAGCTCGCGCAGCGGCCGCACCTGCTGGACCGGGTGACCGTCCTGGACGGCGCGGCCCCGGACTTCAAGCTGAACCGGCGCTTCGACCTGGTCTGCTTCGGCGGCGTGCTGGAGCACATCCCCACCGACGCCCGGCTGCGCCTGTTCACCACGATCCGCGAGCATCTGGTGGACGGCGGCCTGCTCGCCATGGACATGGTCCTGGACGAGCCGGTGCCCGAATGGGACGAGCACGTGCGGGGCGAGGTGCGTGCGGGCGACTGCCGGTACGAGCTGTCGACCGCCGTCCGCAAGCTCGGCCCCGACCTCGGGCGGCTCCGCTACGTCTACCGCACCTACCTCGGCGACGAGCTGCTCTCCACCGAGACGGTGGAGCGCGACCACAACCTGCACCGCAGGGAGCCCGTGCTGAAGGACCTGGAGGCGGCCGGGTTCGAGGCGGTGGGCGGCTCGGTGCTCCACGCGCCGACCTACCGTCCCGAAGAGGACGACAACCCCGGCACGCTGGTGGCACGCGCCGTCGCGGGGCGGCCGTGACCGGCACGATGACGGCGGCGCCGGCCGTGACGGCGCTGGACCTGCGCTTCGACGTGGAGCCGCTGGCGGCGGAGGTCCGCCGGCTGCGCGAGCGCGCCTGGAAGGCGCAGCGGCCCTACGGCCAGGACGGGCTGATGTCCACGACGGCCGCGGACTGGACGATCCTGTCCCTGCGCAGCCCCGGGGGCGACCCGGCACGCACCGATCCGGGCGGCGCCGGGCTGGCGCAGTTCGCCGACACCCCGCACCTGGCGGCCTGCCCCGCGCTCGGCGCGGTGATGGCGGCCGTGCCGGCGCCGCTGCGGTCGGTGCGGCTGATGGCGCTGGGACCGGGCGCCGAATCCCCCGAGCACCGCGACTCCAAGATCGGCCTGCCCTACGGGACGCTCCGCCTGCACGTGCCGATCACCACCAGCCCCGGCGCGGTCGTCGTCATCGAGGGGGTGGAGTACCACTGGGAGCCGGGACGGCTCTGGTACGGCGACTTCAGCCGCCCCCACCTGGTGCGCAACTCCGGCGACGAGGCCAGGATCCACCTCGTCCTGGACATGCTGGTCACGCCGGAGCTGCTGGGCCTGTTCCCGGACGACGTCCGCGACCGCCTGCCGATCGGCGACGTGCTGTTCGCCCGTCCGCCCGTGCCGCTGCCGGAGCGGGAGCTCGGCGGGCTGCGCCGGAGCTTCATGCTGCCCGCCGCGTTCCGCGAATGGTCGGAGGACGAGGTCTCGTCCGGCGCGGACCTGCCCGCGCGGATCGTGGCCGTGGACGGCGAACCGGTGCTGGAGGTCGCCGGCGAGCCGGCCTTCGGGCTCGTCCACCTGGGCGCGGGCGAGTTCCGGCTGCGGGGCTGGAGCGAGGAGCGCACGCTGCACATCGCCTCCGACGGACGCGTCCGCATGTGGGTACGGGCCGGACGGCGGCTCACCTGCTGGGAACGCCCCTCCGAACCCTGACCCCGAACCCGCATACCCCGGCGCCGCGCCGCCCGCCGCTATGGCCGTTCGCCGAGGCGGCGGGCGCGGCGGAGCCCGCCGCGCAGCAGCAGCGCGGTCAGCAGGATCGCCGCCCCGCCGAGCGCGATGGTGCCGCCGACCGGGAGGAACTCCGCGACGGCCCCGGACAGCACCGGCCCGATGCCCTGGAACGTCATCATCCCGGTCGAGGCCAGCCCGAACGCGTGCCCCCGCGCGCCGTCGGGCACCGCGTCGACGAACCGCCGCTGGATGCCCAGCTCGTAGGCGTACCCGACCCCGGCGGCGAACTGCAGGACGACCACGACCGCCAGCGGAACGGGCAGCGCCAAGCCCAGCAGCGGCAGGCCGAGCAGGACCAGCAGCGGCACGACCATGCGCTCCCGCGCCCGAGGCCCCAGCCCCCGCCCGACGGCCAGGTTGCCCACCATCATCCCGGCGGGCGAGCACGCCAGCAGCAGCGCCCCCACGCCCTCGGGGAACCCGCGCACCGCCGCGTACGGCACGAGCAGGCCCTCGGCGCCGGACACGAACACCAGGGGCAGCCACTGCACCAGCAGCAGGGCCCGCACGATCGGGTCGGCGAGCAGGTCGCGGCTGCCGGACCAGCTCTCCCGCAGCACCGACCCCGGCATCCCCTCGGCGCGCGGCGCGGCGGGCAGGTCGGGCAGCCGTGCCCGGGTGAGCGCCGCGGCCAGCAGGAAGGCGGCCGTCGCGACGAGCAGCGCGGAGCGGGCGCCGAGCGCGGCGATGACGATCCCCCCGAACGCCAGCCCCAGCACCTGCGCGGCCGAGGCGGCGACCATGGTCAGTGAGCGTCCCAGCACGTAGGCGTCGCCGCTGAGCACCTCGCTGATCAGCCGGTTGAACGCGCCCGACACCACCGGGGTGACGACGGAGACCAACGCCACCAGCAGCAGGGACACCGCGACCGGCGCGCCCGGCAGCGCCGGAACCGCCGTCGCCACCGCACCGGCCGCGTACGCGCCGACGACCAGCGGCCGGGGCCGCAGCCGGTCGGCCAGCGCGCCGAGCAGCAGCCCGCCGGCGACCTGCGGCAGCCAGCCGACGCCGAACGCCAGCCCGGCCAGCAGCGGCGAGCCGGTCCGCCCGTACACCAGCACGGACAGCCCGACCATCCGCAGCACGCTGCCCATGATCCACAGGCAGCGCGCGCCGAACAGCACGCGGAAGCGGGGCTCGGCCAGCACGTCCCGGTACGTGGCGCGCGGCGCGCCCTCCAACGACGTCATGCGTCCACTGTGCGGGACATTGATCAACCCGACCAGACCCCGCGGGAGCCTAGAGGATGTCGCCGAGGCGGGTGCGGAAGTCGTCTTCCAGGTCGGCGACGGCGTGCAACGCGGTCAGCGCGTTCGGGCGGGGGCGGCCCCCGGTGGTGACGCGCCGCGCGTTGTAGTGCAGGGCGCGCACAAGCGCGGTCCACGCCGGGACGAGCGTGGAGCCCACCCAGTCGCTCAGCTCCTCCAGCGCCTCGGGGCCCTGGCCGGGGAGGCGGGCGTGGCGGAGCGACGCGGCCACCATCTTCCGGTTGCGTGAGGCGACCCAGAAGTCGTTGTTGTGGCGGTAGGTCGCCGGGTCGGCCAGGCCCTTCTCCAGCCACTCCCGCAGCACGTCGAAGGCCGCCCGTCCGCACGCCCAGCCGTGCGCCGCCACCTCGGGGTCGGCGATCCGCGCCGTCGCGGTGCGGGCGAGCATGACGGCGGCGAACCCGGTGGTGCCGGGCACCCGGCGTCCGGTGAGCTCCAGCCACTGCCACGGCCGCTCCGGCGACCACGGCGGCCGGTCCCGGCGGTCGCCGAGCGCCCAGCGTTCACGGCTGGCCTGCTCGGGGCCGGGCGGCAGGGGAGACCACGCGTACGCGCCGACCTCGGCGGCGGGCACGGTGCCGACGAACCCCGGGTGCAGCCCGGCGTCGTCGGTCCACAGGAACCGGTCGTCGACCTCCACCCTGCCCGGCGGTCCCGGCCTGACCAGGAACCAGTGCGGCGCGGGCTCGGCGTCGCCGGTCTCGATCCAGGGCAGGTGCGTGGTGCGGCCGGTGACGATCGCCGCGCCCGTCTCGTGCGCGTGCCGGACGATCGCGTCCGCCGCCTCCCCGGGGGCGGCGGCGCCCCGGCGGTGCAGGTCCACGCGGTACAGCTCGCCGTCGCCGGTGAGCGGCGTGTGGTAGTGGAGGAACTCCATCAGCGAACCCGAGCGCCGGACGCCGAGGAAGAGCTGCGTGCCGAACGCGAGAACGTCGGGCACGCCGATCGCGCGCAGCAGCCCGGCCGCCGCGGTGCTGTAGCAGGACAGCAGGTCGCCGCGCACCTCCCCGGTGCCGGCGGGCCGCGTCATCTCGTGCATCGAACCTCCTGGAGCGGCATGCCGGGGGCGGCGGGGGCGATGACGACCGGGCAGGCGAGCCAGTCCCGTCCGTGCCCGCCCGCGAAGGCCAGCGCCGCCGCGTACCCGTCCGGCACGGGCAGCTCCCGCCAGGTCACCCCGTCCAGGTGCCCGCACGCCGCGTCCGCCACCGCGCCGGGCGACCGGAAACCCGCCAGGCCCCGCCCGGTGGCCTTGCAGCGCGCCTCCCGCACGGCCCACACCCGCGTGAACTCGCGGCAGCCCTCGGCGGGCGGCAACGCGTCGATCCGCCGCCGCTCCCGGGGATGCAGCCAGCGCCGGGCGATGCGCTCCCAGCCGGGCCCGGGTGCCTCCTGGACGTCCAGCCCCAGCCTGCCGCCGACGCCGACCGCGACACCGACGAGTCCACCGCTGTGGGAGATGTTGAAGTCGACGTCCCAGCGGCGCCCGTCCGGATGGGCCAGGTACGGGCGGCCGGACGGTTCGCGCCGCACCAGGCGGGGAGCGCGCAGCCCGAGCCGTTCGACCGCCGCCCGCAGCACCGCCGGCAGCGGGCCGTCCCCGGTGCCGGCGCCGGACGGGCACAGCAGCACGACCGCCGCCACGTCGGGCAGCGCCACCGCCCGCAGATCGGGGTTCCCGGGCCCGGCCGTCGCCGTCACGTCTCCAGGACCCTCGCGACGTGCTCGTACTCGGCCGGTTCGTACGGCAGGTCCAGCACGACGGTGCGCACGCCCAGCTCCCGGTAGGCGTCCAGCGCCGCCGCCACCGTCTTGTACGAGCCGACAAGCTTCGGGCAGTCGATGCCGATGCGGCCCGCCCCGTACCACAGGCACTCGTCGTGGAGGGCGCCTGCCTCGGCGAGGTCGATGGTGGCGCGGTGCTGCGAGGAGGTGACCTGCCGGGCGAACAGGCGGCGGGTGAACGCGTCGCGGCGCGTGGCCGCGTACTGCCGGTCCGCGGTGTCCCACGCCTGCTCGTCGGTGTCCCGGGCGACCACGCCGACGATCATGGCGAGCCCGCCGGTCAGGCCCCCCGCCGCCAGCCGCTCGTGCTCGGCGGCGATGTCCGCGCGGGGCTTGGCCATCACCAGGGCCCGGTCGAGCCGCGGCAGCACGGCCGCGATCTCGGGGGAGCGCGAGCCGGGCGCCAGCACGCGCGGCGCCAGCGCGGGGTCGGGCGGCGGCTCGGGCGGCGCGGACCGCAGCCTGTAGCACGGGCCGGAGTGCGGCTCGCCGCGCAGGACGGCCCGCAGCGCGTCGATGAAGTCGGCCATCCGCTCGTACTTGCCGCCCTCGGCCGGGGCCAGGCCGAGAGCCTGCAGCTCCGCCGCCTTCGCGCCCGCGACGACGTTCAGGTTGACGCGCCGTCCGTACAGGTGGCAGAGCCCCGCCACCGCCCGCGCGGCGATCGCGGGGTGCGCCAGCGCGGGGTTCACCGCCACGATCGGTTCCAGCGTCGTGCTCGCGGCCAGCACGAGCTGCCCCGCCAGCCACGGGTCCAGCGACTGCCAGAAGTCGTAGATGAGCATGGCCGACGCGCCGAGCCGCTCGGCCGCCGCGCAGTGCGCGGCCACCGTCGCCCGGTACGCCGCGCCGGAGCCGCCGCCCGGCGCGGGGCCGTGCGCCCCGGCGCCGAACACGTCGGCGTGGCCGGGGCAGACCGTGAACGTCTCCATCCTGGCGTCCATCGTCCTCACCCCTCGTCCCGGCCCAGCGGGCCCGACGCGGCGAACGAGCAGGCGGCGGTGTCCAGCAGGCCGAGCCTGCCGTTGGCGCGCAGCAGGCGCCGGTTGCCGTACATCAGGCTCGCCGACCGCAGGTCCCGGAAGATCCGTTCGAGCACCAGGCCGTCGCCCTGGCGGTAGCCGAGGCCGAGCCCGGCGACCTCCAGCAGCCCGTCGGCCGCCGCGAAGCAGCGTTCGGACGCCGCGACCTTCACATTGTTGATCATGATCTGGAAGGCGGGACGGTCCCGCCCGGCACCGGTGCGCGCCTCGTACTCGCGCAGGCCCGCGGCCACCATCGCCTCGGCGATGTCCAGGTCCCGGCGGGCCAGCGCGATCCGGTCGAGCGTGTCGTCGTCGCGGCGGATCGCGGGGCCGCCGCCCGCGGGACGGCGCGCGTGGCCGACGACGTGCCGCAGCGCGGCGCGGGCCGCGCCCGTCCACGCCGCCGCCCAGCCGAGATGCCCGAGCGGCGCCATCGTCCGCGCCGTCACCCGTGCGAAGCCGCCGGGCGGTTCGATGACGTGGTCGCGGGGCACCTCGACGTCCACGGTCATCGACACGTTGCAGGTGCCGCGCATCCCCAGCATCCGCAGCGGCGCGATCACCTTGGGGTCGGACAGCTCGCGCGGGCAGTGCACGAGCACCACGTCGTCGGCCGGGCCGTCCTCGGTGCGGCGCATCGTCACCAGGAACGCGCCCGCCTGCGCCCCGCCCGACACCACCGGGGCGTCGCGGTGGAACCGGACGACGCCGTCCCGGTCGTCGATCGCCGCCATCGCGGTCAGCATGTGGCCGCCCTTGCCCGCCTCGGTGGTGATGGACGCCAGCAGCGTCTGCTCGGCGGCGACGGACCGCAGCACCCGCGACCGCAGCGGCTCGGGCGCGTACTCGGCCAGCACCGCCACCTGCTGGCAGTGCATGACCCACAGCACCGCCACGCCCAGGCACTGCCCGCCCAGCTCCGCCGCGGCGTGCAGGAAGGCGGCGGTGTCCGCGCCGGCGCCGCCGCAGTCGGCGGGCACCGTGTAGCCCAGCAGGCCGTGGTCGCGCAGCACGCCGACGCCGCGGCCGTCGGGGTCGCCGGTGGCGTCGATGACCTCGGCCAGCTCGGCGAGCCGCGCGGTCGCCCCGGCCAGGTCGGGGCGGGCGGTCACGGCTCGGCCCGTTCGGCGGGGTGCCCGGACACCTGCTCGGACACGACCGCCCAGATGCTGTCGGCGGTCGCGAACACCTCGTCGGTGAACGCCGAGTCGGGGAAGACGAACCCGAACGCGTCCTCCAAATCCATCACCAGGTCGACGGCCCGCATCGAGTTGAGCCCGAGCGACCGCAGGTTCGCCGTCGGGGTGATCTGCGCGGTGTCCTGGACCGCTCCCAGGTGGCCGAGCAGCACGCGCAGGAATTCCTCGCGCCGGTCTGTCATCGCGTCTCCGCCCTTTCGCCGGTGGCCCTTTCGCCCGTGGCTCTTTCGCCCGTGGAATCGCCGTTCACGCCGTGTGGTGCGGCGGACAGCGGCCGGTACGCCGTCTCCAGCCGCAGCGCCGCCCGGACGCCGCCGGCGTCCACGGCCACCTCGGCGGGCGCGTCCCGGCCGAGGAACGCCACCAGCGCCGCCGTCAGCCCGTACGCGCCCACGTTCGGGACGGCCAGCAGCCCGCCGGGGGCGGCGCCGGGGAGCCGGGCGCGCTGGTTGAGCAGGTCCAGCGCCGTGCACAGCGGCCCGGCCAGCACCGCCTCGCCGTCGCGGTCCCGCCCGCCGTCCCCGGCCGGCACGGCCGACGGCAGCGGCAGCGGCTCCGCCATGATCGGCGGGACGCGGCGCAGCCCCTGCATGCCGCCCAGCACGTTGACGCCGCCGTCGGCGATCACGAAGCGGGTGTCCTTGCTGCGCTTGACGTCCTGCACGCCCAGCACCAGCGTGCCGCATCCACTGGCCAGGTAACGGCCGGACTCGAACGCCACGACCGGCCCGCCCGGGGACGCCGCCGCCCCGGGCAGCCGCGCGAGCAGCCCGGCGAGCCGCTCGGCCAGGCCGGGCCAGGCCGGACGGGCGCCGGGCCGCGCGTACGGGTGGCCGAAGCCGCCGCCGAGGTCGACGATCTCCACGCGCAGCCGCAGCGCCTCCTGCGCCTGCCGGACGGCGTCCACCGCCAGCTCGAACCAGTCCATGAGCCGGTCGGTGTCGTCGATGTTCGTCCCGACGTAGACGTGGTAGCCGGCCAGCTCGACCCCGTCCGCCCGGAACTGCCCGGGCCGGTCGCGCACCCACGCGACGTCCGCGCCGAACTGCGACGGCGCGCCGCCCATCGCCAGGCCCGCCCCCCTTGGGTACGCCGACGGGTTCAACCGGAGGATCGCCTTGGCCGGCACCCCCGCCCGCCGCGCGCACAACCCCAGGCGGGCCAGGTCGGTCGGGGAGTCGACGGAGAACAGACGCACGCCGCGCGACAGGGCGTGCGCGAGTTCGCCCTCGGTCTTGGCCGGGCCCGTGTAGAGACACGAACGGGCGTCCGCACCCGCCGCCAGCGCGGTGTCCAGCTCGCCGCGGGAGCAGACCTCGGCCCGCGCCCCGGCGTCGAGCAGCGCGCCCACCAGCGGCGGAAACGGGTTGGCCTTGAGCGAGTAGAACAGGTGGCTGCCCGCGGGGACGGAACCGGCCAGCTCGGCGTGCGCCGCCCGTGCCACGTCGAGGTCGTAGACGTACAGCGGGGTGCCGTACTCGGCGGCCAGCCTCCGCAGCGTCCGCGCCGGGACGTTCATGCCGGCCTCCCCGCGTCACCGGCGGCGTTCACCTTGCCGGGGCCTGCCGCCGCCGCGCCGAGGGCGCGCACCGCGACCGGGTCGACCTTGCCGTTGCGGTTCAGCGGAAGCCGTTCCACCGGGACGATCAGGTCCGGCACCTTGAACCACTCCAGATGCCTTTGCAGCTCGGTCCGCACCCGCATGGCCGTCAGCTCGGTGACGACCGCGAGGACGGGCGGGTCGTCGCCCCGCGCGCCCACGCAGAACGCCTCGTGCACCCCGGGGACCTCCTCGGCCGCCATCGCCACCTCGGTCGCCGACACGCGAAACCCGTTGGACTTGTAGATGTCGTCGTCGCGGCCGTGGAAGTACAGGTAGCCGTCCTCGTCCAGCCAGCACTGGTCCCCGGTGAACAGCGCCCGCTCGCCGAACGGGCCCCACGGCCGGAACCGCAGCGCGGTGCGCTCCGGGTCGCCCCAGTAGCCCTGGGTGACGTGCGGGCCGCGCACGACCAGCTCGCCGATCTCGCCCGGCGGCAGCGGCCGCCCGCCGGCGTCCACGATCACGCATTCGGTGTCGTCCAGCGGGCGGCCGACCGAGCCCGGCTTGTGCGGCAGCTCCTCGGGCAGCAGGATCGAGATGCGCTTGCACTCGGTGAGCCCGAACATCAGGTACACGCCGAGGTCCGGGTAGCTCGCCCGCAGCCGTTCCAGCAGGTCGGCGGACATCGCCGCGCCGGTGTTGGTGAGCACCCGCAGCGGCGGCAGCGCGTCCGGGGTGCGCCGCGACAGCCGGTCCAGGTTGTGCGCGAGCCCCGGCACCGACGGCAGCACCGTGACCCGGTGCCGGTTGAGGAACGCCAGCAGCCCCGGCCCGGCGTCGGTGCCCTTGCCCCACACCAGCGAGCAGCCCGACAGCATGCTCAGCAGGATCTGGTACACGCCGTAGTCGAACGCCAGCGGCAGCACGCAGCCGATCACGTCGTCCTCGCGCAGCCGCAGCCGCCGGGCGATCATCCGCGCGGCGAACACCATGTTCGCGTGCGTGCCCGCCACGCCCTTCGGCCGTCCCGTCGACCCGGAGGTGTACAGCACGCTGACCAGGTCCCAGGAGATCGGCCGCGCCGCGGGCGGCACGGGCCCGCCCCGCCCGTCGCGGGGCGGCGGGGCGGTGAAGCACGGCAGGTCGGCGACGGGCAGCCCGAGCGTCCCGGCGCACCGCCGCGCCTCGGTGTCGCGGCCCGCGACCACCAGGGCCGGGGCGCAGTCGCGCATGACGTGCTCGGCGGCGTAACCGGTGGTGTCGCCGTTCATCAGCACGTAGACGGCGCCGAGGCGGGACGCCCCGAACATGACCGCGATGGCGTCGGTGAACTCGTCGATCACCACCACGACGCGGTCGCCGCGCCGCACGCCGCAGCGCCGCAGGCCCGCCTCGGCGGCCAGCGAGGCGTCCCGCAGCTCGGCGAACGTGCCGCGGACGTCGCCGCTGACCAGCGCCGTGCGGTCCGGCCAGCGGGCGGCGGCGCGGTCGAGCAGGTCGTGCAGCAGCGACGCCTCCGGCTCGGGGTGGGCGGTCATGACGGCACTCCTCCATGCTGCGCGCGCAGGGCCGGGGCGACGAGGACGGCGGCGATGTCGTCCGGCGTGGCGAACGACTCCGGCACGAGCAGCTCGTCGGGCAGGACGGGCCCGAGCTCGTCCTCCAGGCGCTCGACGACGGCCGCGAGCGCCAGCGAGTCGAACCCGGGCACCTCGAACAGCGCGGTGCCGGGCGTCAGGGCGGGCTCCTCGCCCAGCACCGACCGCAGCACCGTCAGGACGAGCCCGACGGCGGCGGTGTTGGCGTCGGCGGTCATCCGGCCGCACCCCCCACCGCGGAACGGGCGATCTTGCCGGTGGACGTCACGGGCAGCTCCTCGTGGAAGGTCACGGTCGCCGGGACCATGTAGCCGGGCACCTGGCCGGTCAGCCAGTGCCGCAGCGCGGACGCCTCCGGCGCCGCGCCCGGACCGTCCGGCACCACGTGCGCCTCCAGCACCGTGCCGTGCTCGGGATGCGGCACCGGCCGGACGACCGCCTGCGCGATCCCCGGGTGCGCGAGGATCGCCGCCTCCACCTCGCCCAGCTCGACGCGGAACCCCCGCGTCTTGACCAGGCCGTCGCGGCGTCCCCGGAACCGCAGGACGCCGGCCGCGTCCGCCTCGGCGAAGTCGCCCGTCCGGTAGTAGACGCGGCGGCCGTCGCCGTCGGGAAGGCCGAGCATGGCGCGCGCGGTGCGCCCGGGATCGTGGAGGTAGCCGGGGGTGACGGACGGTCCGGAGACGATCAGCTCGCCCTCGGCCGACGCGGCGCGCGGCACGCCGTCGTCGCCGAGCAGCCGCACGTCCGTCCCGGGGACGGGCCCGCCGATCGGCATCCGGCTCCCGGCCAGCAGCTCCGGGGTCACGTCCGCCCAGGTGACGACGTTGGTCTCGACCGGGCCGTAGAGGTTGGCGACGCGCGTCCCCTCCGGCAGCGCCGACACCAGCGTTCGCAGCTGCGGCACGTGGTACTCCTCCCCGGCGTACAGCAGCTGGCGCAGCCGCGGGAGCCCGTGGTCCACCAGCCGGGACCGCCGGGTGAGCGCGTTCAGCGCCGACGGCACCGCGTACAGCGCCGTGATGCCGCGGTCGCGCAGGAACCGGTAGGCGGCGGCCGGGAACATCACCGTGCGCTCGTCCATCAGGTGCAGGCACGCGCCGGACGTCAGCGCCACGTACACGTCGTACACCGGCAGGTCGAAATGCAGCGGCGCGTGCTGGGCCACGTGGTCGCCGGGGCGCAGCGGGAACGCGGCGGCGGCCCAGTCGACGAAGTAGCCCGCGTTGACGGTGCTGATCATCACGCCCTTGGGTACGCCGGTGGACCCGGACGTGTAGAGGACGTACGCCAGCTCGTTGGCCGCGATGTCGGGCGATCCCGCCGCGTCGCGCCGCGCCACGAGCAGCTCGCCCGCCAGGATCTCCTCGGCCTGCCGCGACCACCCGGTGCCCGCGGGGGCCAGGCCGGTGAGGGCGCCGAGGTCCTCCTCCGGCCAGTTCTCGGCGGTGTCGGCTGACGCGAACAGCAGCCGGGGGTCGGCGTCGGCGACGATCTGCCGCCGTCGCCGGGGCGGCGCGTGCGGGTCGATCGGGACGTACGGGACGCCCGCGAGCAGGCAGCCGAGCATCAGCACGATCGCCTGCGGGCTCTTGCGGACGCTCAGCCCCACGCACTGCCCGGCGCCGGTGTGCGCGGCGACCACCTCGGCGACCTGTGAGGCGAGCGCGAGGCACTGCCCGTACGTCAGGCTCAGGGCCGTGGCGCCGTCCCGCACGGCGGTCGCGTCGGGCCGCTCCCGGGCCGCCCGGGTGAACCGGTCCGCGATGTCGTACTCCGCCCTCATGCGCGTTCCCCTTCCGCGGGCGCCCCGGCCCGCCCGGCGGCGAGGGCGGTGGCGAGCGCCCGCTCGGCCTCGGCCGCGGCGGTGACCAGGTCCGCGAGGCCGCCGGAGGGACGGCGGCCCGCGCGCAGGCGGCGCAGCGCCAGGTAGGCGAAGCGGTTCACCTCGGACCACCGCGCGACGACCTCCTCGCGGAAACGGCCGCCGAGTTCCGCCGGCACCGGGGCGCCGGGCTCGGCGGCGAGGTCGTCCAGCCACGTCGCGTACAGGCCCCGGCGCCGTTCGATCGTCCAGCAGGCCTCGCAGAACCGGTCGAACGCCGCGAGGTCGACGTCGGCGCGGCAGTGCTCCTCCACGAACGCCTTGTAGGGCTCGGACGCCGCCCAGTCCCCGAGCACGGCGAGGTTGGCGTGGAACAACTCGGCCCGTCCGGGAACTCCCGCGTCCGGGGGCTCGGGGACGAGAGTGACGAGCCGCGTCGCCGGGTCCCGTTCCAGTACGGCCGTCAACGCGGCGTCCACGGTCGTGTCCAGGGGACGCGCGTCGCCCCATTCGGTGCGGTTGTCGTAGCCGTCGGCCACCCGCAGCGTCGGGGGCGACCCGTCGACGGCCGTGACGACGAAGCTGTGCTCGACGTGCTTGCGGCCCGCGTAGGGACACCACGGCAGCAGGTAGGCGTCGGTGACCACCATCGGGACGCGGCCGGAGGCCAGCGCCCGCTCGCACGCCGCCGCCAGCCCGCCCTCCGCGGCGCGTTCGGAACGCGGACGCAGCCCGGCCAGCGACGCGCACCGGTCCTGCTGCGCCTCGAAGTCCAGGAGGGGCGCCGCCCCGCCGCCCGGCTCGTAGGCGAACCACCACTGCGAGCCCAGCACCGAGCGGACGTCGCGGCATCCCTGGACGAGCAACGCCATCGCCAGCGTCACCTCCCAGCAGTCCAGCAGGCCGGTGTCCAGACCCGCGCCGGCGAGGACGGAGGCGGACACGCCCGCCGGGGTACCTTCCATCGTTTTTCTCCTGCGCCCGAGGACCGAACGGTGAACAGTGGAACGGTCCGGCATCATTCGCGCGGACCGGGCGGCGCGTTGTCGAATCGTTCGCGCATCCAATGGAGCATTCGCAGCAGTTCCACGGACTCCGGTGCCGTGCCACGCCGATTCCGGCCCGGCGGAGACGGTTTCAGCGGCATTCCGCCGACCGCCGCCCAACGCAGCCGGCCGGTGTCGTCGAGAAAGGTGCGGGCGCGGTTCCTGTTGTCCGGATGCAGGCAATACGGAACGTCCAGGTAACCCCGCGCGAAGGCGGCCGCGAAAGCCTCGCCGAGGTCCTCGGACAGGTCCAGCACGCATTCGACGAGCGTCCGCGCCTCCCGGTAGACCTCCGTGCCGCGGACCCGGTCCGGCGCGGGCACCGGCGGGGCAGACGCCCGCAGGCGCAGCGCGGCGGCATGGGCGTCCTCCAGCGCCACCACGTTGTCCTCGATGGCGGGGATGCGCGTCGCCTCCGCCCTGGTCTTCAGGATCAGCCGTTCCGCCCGCGTCGCGACCGCCAGCCGGACGCTCTCCTCCAGCAGCGCGGCCGCGCCCCGCGCGGTCTGCGGGAACAGGCCCATGTAGGTGTAGAGGACGACGTGCCGGTCCAGGTCGCCGAGGAACTCGGCCGCCAGCAGCCGCAGCGCCGCGACGGCCTCGGCGTCCTGCCCGTGGTGGGTCTGCTGGGCGTAGCTGAGCGACACGCTGCGCAGGCCGTGCTGCCGGAAGAACAGGCCCTCCAGCACGCTCAACGCGACCAGCAGCGAGGGCGGGCAGAGCTGGCCCAGCATGCAGCCGCCGAAACTCTCCAGATGCGCGCCCGGCGTCCGCGCCAGCAGCTCGCAGGTCGTCCGCCAGTCCGCGATCGCGTCCGCCAGCGGGACCCGGCTGTAGGGCAGGCAGTAGGAGACCGGACCGCCCTCGGTCGCGTTGAGGCCGCAGCGCAGCGCGGTGCGCACGATCGCCGACGGCAGCGCCGACCCGTGCCGCACCTGGACGGGGAAACCGCCGCCCGCGACGCCGTCGAGGACCGCCGTCGTCGTCTCCACGGCATGGGCGACCAGCGGATAGCCGTTGAGGTCGCTGCCGGCGGCGAGCGCCCGCGCCGCCCGGTCGTGCGCGCCGACGCGGGTGTAGCTGTCGAGCGTGATCGTCCCGGCGGCGCACGCGTCGGCGGCGCGCACCGCCAGCAGGCCGCGGCGCATCGCCTCCGCAGAACCGAACCCCATCCTCGGCTGGACGACCAGCCGTCCCGCGCGCGCGTGCCCGGCCACGAACTCGCCGAACGACGCGGCGCACGACGGCGGGGACGCCTCCGGCGGTGCCTCAACGTGCATGCGCGTCCGCCCACGCCAGGTGGTCGCGGAACTCCCGCAGGGCCGCGTCGCCGACGAACACGCCCGTGAAGCCGAGCCCGGTGAGCTCCGCCACGACCTCCCGCCGGCCGGTCCCGCCCGTCGTCAGCATCCCGCCGATGACGACGGGGACGTCCGACAGCCCGGGCACGCGGCGGAACGCGGAGATCAGTTCGGCGCCCTCGACGCGTCCGTGCCCGTTGACCGTGCTGATCGCGACCAGCGCCGGGGGAGCGGCGCGGCATTCGTCCAGCAGCACGTCGACGGGACAGCACGCGCCCAGGTTGCGGACGAAGAAGCCGGCCTCCTCCAGCACGCACTGCAGGACGACGAGGCCCCAGGTGTGGGAGTCCGACGGCGTCGAGGCGACCACGGCCGTCTTCCGGGGCCGCTCGCGGGACGTCGGCGGGAACGGCGGCGCGGCGCCCGGTCGCGGCGGAGCCTCGCTCATCGAGATCCCCGCGTCCCGTACGGCGGACGCCCGATCCGGTGAGCACGTTCCAACACCGTCGCGCGCGAAAACGGCCGGGTGCGGAAAGTGCGGTGCAGTGACATTGACAACGAAACTCCCGCTCCATAACATCCGCTGTCACCACTTGTGGCACACAGCCAACCCGAGTCCGTCGGGCCCAGTCCAACAACAAATCGCTGGCGGTCCGACAGCGAAGGCTTGTCAGGCCAGGTGAGAGACATGGATCTGGATCTAGCTCACGTTCGGGCCTTCGTCACCGCCGCCGACCGCCTGCATTTCGGCCGGGCCGCAAAGGATCTTTCTCTTTCGCAGCAGGCGCTGTCCGCGCGGATCTCCCGGCTGGAGGGCGGCCTCGGCGTGAAACTGTTCGTCCGCGGCGCCCGCGGGGTCCGCCTCACCACCGCGGGACGGCACTTCCTCGACCCGGCGCGGCGGCTGCTGCTCGCGGGCGACCAGGCGGTCGCGTCCACCCGGTCCGGCGCCGGGCCGCTGCGCATGAACGTCTGGGGCAGCCTGCTGTTCCCCTCGCCGACCATCCGCGCCCTCGCCGGGGGCGAGTCGGGGCCGCGGCTGGAGGTCGGCGTCTGCCGCGACCTGCCGGACGCGGTCGCCGCCCTGCACGACGACACGATCGACGTCGCGCTGGGACGGGTGTCCCACGGGGCCGACACCGCGTCCCTGGCGCGCCGCCTCATCCGGCTCGACGCCATGGCGGTGATCGTCAACATCGAGCACCCGCTGGCCGGGCACGCCCGGCTGACCCCGCGGGACCTGCGCGGAACCCCGCTGTGGCTTCCGGCCCCCCTCGAATCGCTCGACTTCCTGCGCCAGTTCGTCGAGCGTTTCGGGCTGGAGGGCCGGTTCGGCGGCGTCGACCTCGGCCCGTACCACATCCCCTGGCTGCTGCGCGAGGAGCCGCACCAGGCCGCGGTCGTCCCGGCGCACCTGGAGTCGTTCGGCGAACCGTTCCTGCGGCTGATCCCGCTCGTCGACCCGACGCCGCTGTACGGATCGTCCCTGCTGTGGAGCCCCTCCCAACGCCATCCCGAGTTCGACGCCCTGCTCCGCAGGGTCGACACCGCAATCCGGCAGCGTGCCTGGCTCCGCTACGACAAGCACCGGCACTGGCTGCCGCAGACCGAACAGGCCGACGTCGAAGCCCTCGCCCTGTGAGCCGGCCGCCTCCTGACCGGTGACGGGACCGATGCCCGGCGGCGCTACCGGCGGCGGTCCTCATCCCAGCGGTGCGGGTCGGCCTCCAGCGCCGCGCGGTCCCAGCCACCCAGGTCCGCGGCCGCCGCGTAGGTCGTTTCGAGGAACTCGGTCAGCGCCCGGTCCGGGGCCGCCGCGGTGGCCACCGCCTCGTACGGAAGCAGGAACTGGCCGTTCTCCCGGCTGTAGAACGCCGCGTCCGGCCCGACGGGATGGTCACCGAAACCGTCCGGCTCGGGATAGGCGTAGGCGTAGAACGCGCCCTCCTCGGCCCCGCCGGGCCAGAACCCGCAGCTGGACAGCTCGTGCGAATAGCCCTCAACCATCACCCAGTTCGGGCAGTTCGGAGCGCCGCCCGGATGCTCTGGGGCCGGCCGCCCGGAGAACCTGGTACAGGCCAGGTCGAGCGCGCCCCAGAACAGGTGCACCGGGCTGACCTTGCCGACGAAACGGGACCGGAACCGGCTGATCACCCGATGGGCCTGCATCAACTGCCGCCAGAACAGCTGCGCCGCGTGCGGGTCGTAGGAGGCGTGCCGCTCGTCCTCGGCGAACGGGATGGCCGGCTCCACCTCGTTCGGCCGGGCCTGGATCCGCGTCGGCACGCCCAGCTCGTCCAGCGTCCGCATGACCTCGGTGTAGAACCGGGCCACCGGCTTGGGCTCCAACGCCACCTGCCGGTCGCCTCCGTCGCTGGTGCGGACGTGCAGCCGGTGGTCCAGGAAGTCGAACTCGATGTCGAACGCCCCGTGCCCGCACGGGATGGCCGAAGTGCTCAGCCCCCGCGGCGTCACGTACAGGGTGACCTGCCACCAGTGGTTGACCAACGGCGAGTGGGCCAACCGGATCTTGCCGACGATCTGCGTCCACATGTGCAGGGTGTCCCGCGTCTCGGACCAGTCCGCCACGCTCAGTCGCGGCCACCCCGTCTGCCGTGCCTTCAGCTCAGTCACAGCGTTACCCCGATATCCCCCCGGCCGGCGGCCCCGCGCCGTCCAGACGACCGCACCACCGGCACTTGCTGCGAGGACTTCCCCGCACCAGCGTCGCCTAACCGCACCCGCCGGCGCCGACCCCGCGATCGAGTTCACCACCTCCCGGATCAGAGTCCATGACAAATGGCGGTGCGTGGTTTTGGTTTCCACGGCGACCGTCTCAAGCGCGGTTGGATCGCCGGGCAAAAAATCCGATGCCGTCGTTCTCGATAAGGCACACGGTTCCGACGCCGGCGTTCGTGCCCACCGGCCCGAGCCGCCGGCCTCCTGATGACCGGAACGCCAGGTGAAAAGGAAGCCCCGAATCGGCACACGAGTGACACGCATGAATGTACGCGGCGGCTCACTGGAAGTTCGAGGCGGATTGCCGTCACCGGAACCAGCGTGGGCTCGGCAGAGGTCCAGGAAGGAGACGGAGCCGTCCCGGAAACGGCCGCCTCAACGGTGAACAATTTCCGTCCCGTGCGAGACCGGGGCCGAGTGATCTTGGTCTACGTTTTTTCTGCCGGGTAAGCCGGAGATTCGGTCCACGCGAGGGATTGGGTCACAAGTCCACCCGCCAAACGATCAAGGTTCCGAACCATTGTGGACCGGCCCGGCGGGAAATGCGCCCAGGTATTGTGCCGCCTCCGTCGCGGGTGCTAAGAATTCCGCCAACATGCAATCCCCTGCAGGAGGTTGTTTTGCTCGGAAAACGACGAGCAGCGGTTGTCCTGGCCACCAGCCTGGCTCTCACGTTCGCAGGGACGGCCACGGCGTCTGCCGACCGCACGACGCCCGGAGGCCCCTGGGTGCAGGATGCGCAGCAGGTCTCGCTGGAGCGCCTGCACACCTACGCGGAGCTCACCACCGCACTGCACAGCCTGGAGGAACGTTCCAAGGGCGCCGTCGACGTCGAGTCGATCGGCAAGACGCATGAGGGCCGCGACATCTGGTCCGCGACGGTGGGCACCGGATCCACCAAGGTCCTCTACATCACGCAGCAGCACGGCAACGAGCCCCTGGGCACGGAGGCGGCCCTGCAGTTGCTGCAGCGGATCGGAACCTCCAAGGCCGCCTGGGCCAAGGACGTGCTCGACGACGTGACGCTGCGCGTCGTCGTCCGCGCGAACCCCGACGGCACCGAGCGGTACCAGCGGCAGAACGTCGACCCCGACTGCTCCGGCGCCTACTGCCGCACCGGGGTGGGTTTCGACATCAACCGGTACCACGACCCGGCGATGAGCCCCGAGGCCAACCCCGTGCCGGAGTCGGCCGCGATCCAGCGGCTGGTGCGCTCGTGGCGGCCGGACGTCACCGTCGACTACCACCACCAGGGCAGTTACCGGCAGCCCGACGGCTCGATGGCGACCGCGTCGATCCTGTGGCCCACCAACTCCGGGGTGACGCCGCAGGTGCTCGCGGACAGCAAGCGGGTCGCGGCCGTGGTGTACGGCTCCCTGGAGGACTACGGCTTCGCCGACGTCAGCCTCTACCCGGGCGAGTCGATCGCGGGCATCGCCCGCAACTCGTTCGGCCTGCAGGGCAGCGCGAGCCTCCTGGTCGAGCTGCGCGGCGGCATCGGCCAGAAGTCCGCCGGCTACCTGATCCGCACCGCCTACGCCTCGATGGCGACGCTGCTGCAGTCCGCCGCCGACGGCAGCCTCGCCGCCGCCGATCCGGCGGTCGCCGACACCATCCCCGCCCGCGGCGAGCCGGTCGACCAGCACGAGAGCGAGTGAGCGACGGCATGACGAAGCACAACCGGACGACCTCCACCCGCGCGCTGACCGGCAGGAAGCTGGCCGGCGTGGGCCTGGCGGTGACGGCGCTCATGGCCCCGGCCGTCGCGCTCGCGCCGCCCGCCGCCGCGCAGCCGGCGGTCGCGAACTGCGGAACGTCCACCGGCGACACCGGAACGTCCGCGTGGACGAGCCATGCCGAGCTGGGGAAGGAACTGCAGCGGCTGGAGTCGCAGCGTTCCGGCGTCCTGGACGTGACGCGGATCGGCACCTCCAACCGCGGCCGGGACATCTGGGCGGCCCGCACCGGCACCGGCCCGAAGGTGGTGCTGGTCACCAGCGAGATCCACGGCAACGAGAAGACCGGCACCGAGGCCGTCCTGTCCCTGCTGCGCACCGCCACGGCCGACACGCCGGCGGCACGGCGCCTGCGCTCGCAGGTGACGCTGGTCGCGGTGCCCAAGATGAACCCGGACGCCGCCGAGCTGGACCGGCGCGGCAACGACCGCACCTGGGCCGAGGTCGTCGCGGACTTCCCGCAGCTGGCGGGCGCGCGCCCGTCGTGGAACTACTACACCAGGCCGCAGCAGGGCGACGACTACTCGACGCGGCCCGGCTTCGACGTCAACCGCGACTACCACCCGGACCTGAACTACGTGCCGCGGGCCGCGGACTTCCCGGGCTCCTCGGCGGGCCCCGGCTGGTACATCAATCCGGAGTCGCAGGCCGTCAGGGACCTGTACAAGTCGCTGAAGGCGGAGTTCGGCGCCGTCGACAGCTACATCGACCTGCACCACCAGGCCCCCTGCTACCTCGACGAGAACGGTGACGCCCTGGTGACCATGTCGCTCTCGGGCAAGTTCGTCGACGTCGACAAGCACCAGCAGTACAACCGCGGCTACCGGCTCGACTACTCCAAGCAGCTCACCCTGGCGGCGTACGACACCCTGTCGGGCTACGGCCAGTCCCCGTTCGGCTCGCTGACCCTCTACCCGCAGGACATCGACCTGCCGGGCACCGGGCTGGGCGCGTTCGCGCTCAACGGCTCCGGCACCGTCCTGTTCGAGGTGCGGGGGCAGACCCAGACGTGGGGAGCCCGGCAGCGCGGGCAGCTGGTGAAGACGGTCGAGCACGGGCTCACCGGCATCATCGAGGCCGTGGGCTCCGGCGCGGCGCACCAGATCGACCCCGACCGATACGACGACATCCCCGAGACCGCTCGCTAGACCCCGTTTCGCCGGGTGGGCCGTCCCCGCGACGGCTCACCCGGCGCACGGCCGCCCCCCGCGAGCACGCCACTCGGCGCGCCGCCCGGTCCAGGGCCGTAGCGCGCCCAAGCGCGTCGGCTCGCCGGACATCCAGACCTCCACGCGGCACAACTGCTCGTGCGGCCTTCGAAAGGCGCATGGGTCGGGCGTCCGCACCTGGCGTTGAGGGGCGTCATGCGTCGCGCCGCCGTGCGCTAGGATCGCAACCCGTCGGCCGGCCGGAAGGGCTCGCCGAACCGCCAGAGCCCTCTGACGGACCGTCAGGGCCGGCGCTTTCCCAGCGGGACGTCCCGCTTCTCCATTTCTCCGTTCCGGACGCGACTCCGGACATCTCGGCCGTCAGCCGTCTCTTTCCCAGCACGCACCAGCTCAGGATGGCGTGATCCAAGGAGGCGGAGAACGTGACAGTGGCCGTGCGGCGCCGCGCGTTGTGGGCGGTGGCGGCAGGGGTGTTCTGCATCCAGTTCGACTCGTTCGCACTCAATCTGGCCCTTCCCGCCATCGGCCGGGACGTGGGAGGCGCGGAGGCGGATCTGCAATGGGTGCTCAGCGCCTATCTGCTCGCCACCGGCACCCTCATGCTCACAGCGGGACGCCTGGGCGACCTGCTCGGGAGGCGCCGGCTGCTCCTGTGCGGGCTGACGTTGTTCACGGCCGCGTCGCTGGGGTGCGCGCTCGCGCCGTCCCTGCCCCTGCTCGTCGCGGCCCGCGTCGCCCAGGGAGCCGGAGCGGCGATGATCATGCCTGCGGGACTGGCGCTGCTGACCAACCTCCACCCGCCCGGCAGGCGGGGCCGCGCGATCGGCTGGGCACTGGGCCTCGGCGGCGTCGCCACCGCCGGCGGCCCCCTCCTCGGCGGCCTCCTCACCGAGACGTTCTCCTGGCGGGCGGTGTTCTGGCTGAACGTTCCGCTGGGCGCGCTGGCGTCGCGGTGGGCCGCGGGCACCATGGAGAGCCGCGACGAGTCCGCCGAAGCGCGGATCGACTGGCCCGGCCTGCTGTGGGCGACCGCGGCGCTCGGCGTGCTCGCCCTCGCGGTGGACCGTGCGCCCGCCTGGCCACCGCCGGCCACCGCGGCCGCCGCGCTGCTCGCCGCCGTGCTGCTGACGGGTTTCCTGCGCCGGCAGAAACGTGCCGGGAACCCCTTGGTGGATCTCGGCCTGCTGCGAAACCGTCCCTACACGGTGCTGACGATCACCGGCGCCGTGGCCAACACCGCCACGGTCGTCTTCCTGTTCGTCGTGCCGCTGAGCCTTCAGCACCGGTGGCACCTTCCGGTCGGCGACGCGGGCGCGGCCTTTCTCGCCCCGGCCGCCGTGATGGCGGTCAGCGGACCCGTCGCCGGACGCGTCCGTCCTCGCGCCGCCCCGGCGGTGATGTGCGCATGCCTCGCGGCGTCGGCCGCGGCACTGGCCGTCCTCGCCGCCGCGCCGACGCCGGCCTGGTACCTGGCGGCGGCCACGGTCGCCGGCGCGGTGCTGGGGACCGCCAACGCGCTGACCCTCACCGCGACACAGTCCGTCATCCGCGCCGGACGGGCGGGCGAGGCCTCCGGTGTCACCAAGACCGCGATCACCCTGGCCGCCGGCCTGGGCGTGGCGTGCGCCGGAGCCGCCATGAACGGCGACACCGCCCCGTCGGCGACGACACCCGTCCTGTACGCGACCGCGTCCGTCTGCGTCGCCGCCGCCCTTGTGGCCGCAGTCAGCAACCGTCGGGCTCCCCTCAAGCCCGCCCGCCGGCACGAGATGAAAGCCGCCCGCCGCCGACCCGCCTCTACTGGCTCGGCCGATAATCGCGCGTCAAAGGAGTGAGCATTTTCCCGTATCCGCTCGTCGGCCCAGGGGAGTCCGCTTGGTGCGGCGCACTCGGTGACGGCCGTCCGCGCGGGTGAGCAGCTCAGAGGGCAGACGGCAACGCGGGGGACGCCCCCTCCACAGGTTCGTCCCCCGCGCCGTCCGGTCAGCAGACGTCCGACGAACCCGGGCTCAGGATCGGCATATTCAGCGTGATGAGATCGCTGAGCACCTTGTTGCACTTGATGCCCGATTTGCCGTGTCCCGAGCTGACCGCCGCCGTGGCCGTGGTCGCCAGCCCGGCCATGGTCACCACCGTCATCGTCGCCGTCAGGACGACCCGAGCGCATCGTGTCATGTTCAGTCCTTTCCTCTACGCATCTCACCAACTCCGATGAGTAGTTACTTGATAACACAGAGTATTTGATCATGGTCGGCCTCGTCGGCTACTGATCCACTTGGGGGCATATGCACGTATGGCGTCCCGCGGGACGTGCCGGTGCGCCTACGGGACGGGCGTGCGGGGGTGGGAGCAACGGGGGAGTCCTGTCGAGCCGCAGGGGCGGGCGCTGGGCGGGTCTTGCCATTGCGATGTAGTCGGTTCTCTGAGGGGCCACGAGACTGTCTCGGTCGCGCCACAGGTGGGGTGCTGTGCCGGTGGATGGGCCACCAGTCCCGACCCGGTCGGCCGCGACACCGCCGAACCGCACGACGTGGCAGACAGAACAACGCCCAGGGAGGCGACATTGCCGCCGAAAAGCGGCACGACGACACGGCGCAGCAGCCCGAGGACGAGGGGGGTGGGGGCCGCGCTCGGCCAGCCGGGCGACCTGGCCGGAGCCGAATCGGCGGGGCAGACGACGGCGTGCACGTCCGCCAGGCCGGAGTAATGCCGCCGCCGGCCGGGTCGGCGGCGCGGACAGCCGAGCGCGTTCAGGCGTGGCGCCCGAACAGAAGGCGTGACAAATCGCCGGACGAGCTCGCGGCACGGCGCCATCGCAGCCGCCGGGCGGCGCCGCGCGCATCGCCGCAACGTGCGGACCGGTCGGCGCCGCGACCGCCACCGGGCGTGGCGGCGCAGCGCAGGCCACGCGGGCGCGGACGTGTCCGTCGTGTGCTGGTCTCCGGGGCGTCGCGACCATGCCGGGCCCATGGCGAGGCCGTCGGCATGCGTTCCGGTGACGCCCCGTCACCGTGATGATCATCACGACGACCGCGTCGTCCGCCACGGCCTGCGGGCGATCCTCGAAACTCAGGAGACATCGCGGTGGCCGGGTACCGCCGAAAGACGGCGATCAAGCCCGGACACGACAGGCCTGCGGGTACTGGGGCGACCTGGCCCGCACCGGTGTTCTGAGACCGCACCGCGAAGCCGGCGCCGGGAGGGCGACGCTACCCTCCGTGTTCACACACGGGACCGAGCATGTAGTTTACTGTGGGCATGCCGCGTCTTGACTAGACTTGCATCATTCGTTGTCTCGAATCGTTCGCGTTCATGAAGGCAGGTTCGGTGCCATGACCGCATCCCAGACCCCGACCACCGCCGAGCAGTTGCGCGGTGCCGGTCTGCGGGTGACGGCCGCCCGCGTCGCGCTGCTCGAGACCGTCCGGGACGGTGACCACCTCGGCGTCGAGGCGATCGCCTCCGGGGTGCGCGACCGCGTAGGCCACATCTCCCTTCAAGCCGTGTACGAGGCCCTGCACGCCCTCACCGCGGCGGGACTCGTACGCCGCATCGAACCGGCCGGCAGCCCCGCCCGCTTCGAGGGCCGCGTCGGCGACAACCATCACCACCTGGTGTGCCGCAACTGCGGAGCGGTCAAGGACGTCGACTGCGCCGTGGGGCATCCGCCCTGCCTGGACCCGGTTGACGACGCCGGATACCTGGTCGACGAGGCCGACGTCACGTTCTGGGGGCTGTGCCCGCAGTGCCGTCCCGGGGCCGAGAACGGCTGACCCCGCGGGCGCCTTCACCGGCCCGCCCTCCACTCGACCGCACCCCCGCCTCGGGCGCGACGTCGGCCGGCATCCGCGGAAAAGCGGACGTCCAGGCCGGCCCGTGCGGACCGGCCTGGACGTCAGGACCAGATGAGGATCAGACGAGGTCGAACCGGTCCAGGTTCATCACCTTGTCCCACGCGGCGACGAAGTCGCGCACGAACTTCTCCCGCGCGTCGTCGCTCGCGTAGACCTCCGCCAGCGCCCGCAGCTCCGAGTTCGAACCGAAGACCAGGTCGACGCGGCTGCCGGTCCACTTGACCTCTCCGGTGGCGGCGTCGCGGCCCTCGAACGTCTCGGCGTCCTCGGACGTCGGCCGCCACGTCGTGCCCAGGTCGAGCAGGTTCACGAAGAAGTCGTTGGTCAGCGTCCCGGGGGTGTCGGTGAAGACGCCGAGCGGCGAGCGCCGGTAGTTCGCGCCCAGCACCCGCAGACCACCGACCAGGACGGTCATCTCGGGCGCGCTGAGGGTCAGCAGGTTCGCCTTGTCGATCAGCAGGTACTCGGCCGGCAGCCGGTTGCCCTTGCCGACGTAGTTGCGGAACCCGTCCGCGGTCGGCTCCAGCGCGGCGAACGACTCCACGTCCGTCTGCTCCTGCGAGGCGTCCGTGCGTCCCGGAGTGAACGGCACCTCGATGTCGAAGCCGGCGTTCCTGGCGGCCTGCTCGACCGCGGCGCACCCGCCGAGCACGATCAGGTCGGCGAGCGAGATTTTCTTGCCGCCGGTCTGGGCGGAGTTGAAGGCCTCCTGGACGCCCTCCAGGGTGCGCAGCACCGTCGCCAGCTCGTCGGGGTCGTTGACCTCCCAGCCGTTCTGCGGCTCGAGGCGGATGCGGCCGCCGTTGGCGCCGCCCCGCTTGTCACTGCCGCGGAACGACGAGGCCGCCGCCCACGCGGTGGAGACCAGCTGGGAGACCGACAGCCCCGAGGCGAGGATCTGCGCCTTGAGCGCGGCGACGTCCTGCGCGTCGACGAGCTCGTGGTCCACCGCCGGGACGGGGTCCTGCCACAGCAGCGTCTCGGCCGGGACCTCCGGGCCGAGGTAGCGCGTGACCGGACCCATGTCGCGGTGGGTCAGCTTGAACCACGCCCGGGCGAAGGCGTCGGCGAACTCGTCGGGGTTCTCCAGGAAGCGCCGCGAGATCGGCTCGTACACCGGGTCGAAGCGCAGCGCGAGGTCGGTCGTGAGCATCGTCGGGGCGTGCGTCTTCGACGGGTCGTGGGCGTCGGGGACGGTCCCGGCGCCGGCACCGTCCTTCGGCTTCCACTGGTGCGCCCCGGCGGGGCTCTTCGTCAGCTCCCACTCGTAGGCGAACAGGGTCTCGAAGAAGCTGTTGTCCCACGTCACCGGGGTGGGCGTCCAGATGCCCTCCAGCCCGCTGGTGATCGTGTCCCCGCCCTTGCCGGTGCCGAAGCTGTTCTTCCAGCCCAGGCCCTGCTCCTCCAGGGGCGCGCCCTCGGGCTCGGGACCGACGTGCTCGTCGGCGTTGGCCGCGCCGTGCGTCTTGCCGAAGGTGTGACCCCCGGCGATCAGGGCGACCGTCTCCTCGTCGTTCATCGCCATGCGGCGGAACGTCTCGCGGATGTCCCGGGCCGCGGCGATCGGGTCCGGGTTGCCGTTCGGACCCTCCGGGTTGACGTAGATGAGGCCCATCTGCACCGCGCCCAGGGGGTTCTCGAGTTCCCGGTCGCCGGTGTAGCGCTCGTCGCCGAGCCAGGTGGTCTCGGGACCCCAGTAGACGTCCTCCTCCGGCTCCCAGACGTCCTCGCGACCACCGGCGAAGCCGAACGTCTTGAAGCCCATCGACTCCAGGGCGACGTTGCCGGCCAGGATCAGCAGGTCGGCCCACGACAGGTTCTTGCCGTACTTCTTCTTCACCGGCCACAGCAGCCGGCGCGCCTTGTCGAGGTTGGCGTTGTCCGGCCAGCTGTTGAGGGGCGCGAAGCGCTGCTGCCCGGACCCGGCGCCGCCGCGGCCGTCGCTGATGCGGTAGGTGCCCGCGCTGTGCCACGCCATCCGGATGATGAACGGGCCGTAGTGGCCGAAGTCGGCGGGCCACCAGTCCTGCGAGGTCGTCAGCACCTCCGCGATGTCCCGCTTGACGGCGGCCAGGTCGAGGTTCTTGAACGCCTCGGCGTAGTCGAAGTCCTCGCCGAGGGGATTGGCCACGGCGGGGTTCTTGGCGAGGATCTTCAGGTTGAGCCGGTTCGGCCACCAGCCGCGGTTGCCGCCGCCCTGCGTGGGGTGCGGGGCGCGGTCGTGCGCCACCGGGCACCCGGCTTCGCTCTCGTTAACTTCGGCGAGGACGGCGTCGTTGTTCTCGGCCATGCGATTCCTTCCAGGGGCTGAGCGGGGGGATCGGGAACTACTGGGCGGTGGAGCAGTCGGGGCACAGGCCCCAATAGATGACCTCGGCCTCGTCGATCGAGAAGCCGAGGTCGTCGGACGCGGTCAGGCACGGCGCCTCACCGACGGCGCAGTCGACGTCGGCGATGGCCCCGCACGACCGGCACACGAGGTGGTGGTGGTTGTCTCCGATCCGCGACTCGTAGCGCGCCACGGAACCGGACGGCTGGATCCGCCGCACCAGACCCGCCGCCGTCAGCGCGTGCAGCGAGTCGTACACGGCCTGGTGGGACACCTTCGGAAGATCCCTGCGCACGGCAGCGATGATCGAGTCCGTGTCGGCGTGCGGATGCGCGTGCACCGCGCTCAGCACCGCCACCCGAGGACGGGTCACGCGCAAAGCGGCCCCGCGCAGCATCTGCTGGAAGTCCAAGGGTGCGACCACGCCCCAGAGACTGGCCCACTTTCTGGAATCAGTCAAGAACTTGTGTCGACCAAGATCAGCTCCTACAGTGCGACACGACAGGCCCGCGCTCCCCGGCGCGACCCCTCCGCCTGCCGCCAGTACGGCCTGCCGAGAAAGTGCAGGTCAGCCAAGCCGACGGACCACCGCCCCGAACGCGGCCGGGAGCCCGAGGCGGCGGTCGGCAGGGCGTCCGACGCGGTACCGGGCCGTACCTCGGGCTGCCGGGGCGGGCGCGAGCATCGGGTACGCGGTTGCGATCGCGGCAGTCCGATCGACGTCGGGGCGCCGATCAGAGCCGAGGCCGCCCGGCCGGTCGGGCCCGCTGCCTGCTGCTCTCGGCGACACGGAACCGCCGGGCCGCCGAACCATCTGCCCGTGCGTTCGCCCTCTCGAGCCCGCTCCGGAGGTGACGCGATGACCGCCGACCACGCACCCGGTGGTTTCGCCGACCTAACACGCCCGACCTGGTGGCCGACGCCCGCGAGCCACTCGCCTCCGCAGATATAGGGCCGCCACGGTGATCGCGCTGGGAAAGTCTGCCTTGTATTTCGCAATTGCGGTCGTGGGCACATGCGGCTCGCTCGGCCACTGCTGTTTTGTCAAGGAAACCCGATCCGAGTCAACGCGCGGATTTCCGTTGAGGGCATATCTCCTTCAACGCCAGGCCGGGCAGGGCGACCCCCGCCCGCCCCACATCGCGCTGCTGTCCGACAGCGACAACACCACCAGCCGCACCGTCCCCCCAGTCCATCGATGCCTCCCGCGGCGCCCACGTCCCGAGCAGGAATCGTTCGGGTTCGAGTGCCACGCTTTGGATGGCAGCCCGCCAAGGGGCGGGCTGACCGGGTGCGTGCTATCGATTCCGAACACGTCGAACCGTTGATGGTGTCGGCGGCAATGCCAGGCCGCGTATGGGCGCCGACGACAGCAAGGCCCACGTTCAACTGCCGACGGCGCTTCCAATACCCATTCTGTGATATCGAGGAGGGCTTTGTGGGATTTCGACTCTAGGAGGGGCGCCTGTCTTTGAGGGTGTAGCCGCCATGGAGCACCGGTGCGTCGGCGGCCGGGGCCATGCACTTGGTCAGCAGCGGCTCGCCTTCCGGTGTGCCCCCGGACAGCCCGATTCGGCTGGGACCGGCGCCCTTTTCGGCGACGTAGAAGCTCACGCCCATGCGGACATGCCGTTCCAGGTAGCCCGCCTGCTCCCAGGGGCCGCCGGGAGTGGTCCGGACGAGTCGTCCGGTCACTGTGGCGGTGGGGCCGCCGGTGGTGAGGCAGTCGACTTCGAAATCCCCCCAATTGGCGGGGACGCCCGGCTGGTCGACCCCGTGATAGATGCGGAACGTCCCCCAGGAGCGGGTCGGGATGCTGGGGCTGTTGGTGAATTCGCTGTGCGCGTCGACCGTTACCCAGATGTTGTGTCCGGGCGCGGGAAAGTACATTCGGGCCTTTCCTTTGATGCTGGACGTGGAACCGGCGGACGGGGTGCTGTGGGCGGACGCGGCGTTGGCGGCCGAGACGGCGGACACGGTCGTCGTCACGGCCGCCAACACCAGGGCAGAGGTCAGAACGGCAGTCGATTTGATCACGATGACGGCTCCTTCATGTGGGAATCGTTGATCACGATGGTGTATTTCTCGTCCTCCCCAGCGCTGGAGAAATGGGCGCGGGGCAGCGGTTCCGGCATTGCGATTCAGTGGGAGTTTCAAAGCCGGGAAGGATTTCACGCCTGGGTGTCGCACTTGGGGCGAGTCTGATGCTGGTACGACCAGGCGGCGACGCCCAAGGCGATGCCGTACGGGCCGAACGCGCCGATCCCGCAAGCGGCGACCGTCCAGCCCGACCAGCCGGTCATGATGCCGTCGTCGGGAAGGTCGCCCAGGCCCACAACAGGCGGCAGCAGGTAGAAGATCGCGCCGATGACGCCGTAGGGCGCGAGCGTCAGAGCCCCGAGCCAGGCCGGGGTCAGGGGGAGCCAGCGCGGCACCCGGCGTCCCGCCAGCAGCGGTACCCGACGTGGGAAGACCTGGCCCCACCTGTGGGTGAGCCCTAGCAGCAGCACGATGCCGACCAACGCCGACAGCGTGGTGAAGTCCAGCCCGTACCTCTCCAAGGTCAGGATGAGACCGGAGGCGCCGTTGCGCTCGAACTCGGCGACCACCTCGTCCGCGGGCACCCCGGCGAACGTCCCGCCGAGCGCCCACGTCGTCTTCATGACGATGTACGGGACGAACGCCATGGACCCGGCATAGGCGATCAGACGTACCGCACGCGGCGCGGGGACGGGCGGTGCCGGGATCCTGCCCGTGTCCCGTCCGGCGTGCGCGAGGCCGCATCGCGGACAGGTGTCCGCCGTGCGACGTTGGAACGCCAGCGCCGCTCCGGCGAAAAGCGCCGCCCCGACTGCGCAGAACACCTCGACACCGAAGGCCGGCCAGTCGTCGACCGTCCCGGTGAAGACCAGTTGCAGCCCGTTCATGACGAACGAGAACGTGCCCGCCGCGGCCAGCGCACAGCACGTCCAGAGACCGACGAGCACCCACCGGCGCGGTGTCCGCCGCACCATGCTCGCCGCCGCGGCGATCCCGCCCGTCAGCAGACAGCAGGCGATCAGCCCGGCCGCGGCCCGGCCGCCGGGCACATCCCGCAACGGAGAGCCGGTCTCCCGGCCGGCGGCCCAGCACAGGGCCGGCGCGATTCCGATCAGCGCCCACCCTCCGGCCGCGTACCCGGACCAGCGCGGCCACTGCCCCACGAATCCTGCGATCGTTCTGCCGAGCGCGACGGTCATCGATGCCCCTCTGGAGTCATGAGCCGACCCTTCCGGGCCGCCGCATCAGGAACCTCCCGCTGGAAGCCGATCCACGTCCCCCGCTCGGGGGAGCGATGCGCGTGCCGCACGGCACCCGGCCTCCTCGCGGGCTGCACGCGGCGAGGTGGAGGTGTACGGTCGGCCGTATGGGGAGTTTCGAGGGTTCCGCCCTGCCGGATGGCGAGGCTGAGATCACCGACAAGCGCCTCCTGCGCGGCGCGAGGACGCGGGAGTCGATCCTGCGGCATGCGGTCGACCTGGGCTCGTTGGAGGGACTGGACAACCTCTCCTTCGGACGGCTCGCGGCGGAGGCAGGGCTCAGCAAGGCCGGCGTCCAGACCCTCTTCAAGAGCAAGGAGGCGCTGCAGCTGGCCACCGTCGAGTACGCGCGCCGCATGTTCATCGACGCCGTCATCCGGCCGGCCCGCTCCGCCTCCCCCGGAGTCGCCCGCCTGCGCGCTCTGCTGGAGCACTGGACCACGTACGCCACCGCCCCGCTGTTCGCCGGGGGGTGCTTCCGGGCCGCCAACCTGGCCGACTTCGACAGCAGACCGGGCCCGGTCCGCGACGAGTTGTTCCGTCAGCAGCAGGAGTGGAACGCGACGATCGCGGGTGAACTGCGGCACGCGATGGCGGTGGGCGAGATTGCTGAGCTGGACGCCGAGCTCGCCGCCTTCCAGATCGACGCGCTGCTCTGCGCGGCCAACACGGCCCTGCGCATGGGGGACGACGATGCGGTGGACAAGGTCCACCGCATCGTCGAGGGGATGTTGCGGCCTCCCGTGCGGTGACGCTCAGCCGCGCGCCCTGGGCAGCAGGAAGACCAGGACGGCCGCCAGGACGGCGATGACGCACGCGCCGATCGACGCCATCGCGAAGGCATGGCCTGCGGCATGCACCCGTCCGTCGGTGGCCGGGTGGAAGGAGTTGAAGAAGACCGCACCGATGAGGGCGACACCGACCGCGCTGCCGACCTGCTGCGCGGTCGACAGCGCCCCGGATGCCATGCCGACCGATTCCGGCTTGATCCGGCTGAGCACGGTGTTCAGCACGGGCGTGATGAGCAGCCCGCCGCCGACGCTCTGCAGCATGAGCGTCGGGATCACCAGCAGCGGGGTGATCCGCGGGCCCGACAGCAGCACGACCGCGGTGGTCAGATAGCCGGCCGCCATGATGATCGCCCCGGCCTCCAGGACGCGCCGCCCGAATCTGGGCACGAGCCGACCGGCGACCAGGCTGAAGACGAAGAAGGTCGTCGCGGCCGGGGCGTACACCAGGCCCGCGCCGAACGCCGACATGTTCAGGCCGTCCTGCATCGTTGTCGACAGGGTCAGGTAGTAGGAGCTGATCAACGCGTACACGGCGAGTACCAGGATCAGACCGAGGGAGAACGAGCGCTGCCGGAACAGCGACAGCCTCATGAGCGGGTCACCGCCGCGCCGGTCCACGGCGCGCTCGATCACGGTGAGGACGCCGAACGCGACGGTGCCGGCGACGAAGCAGGCCCATGTCCACCACGGCCAGCCCTGCTCTCGTCCCTGGATGAGCGGGAAGACGGTCAGCAGCAGCGCGACGCTGAGGGCGAGGACGCCGGGGATGTCCAGCGTGCGGGCGGCCGCCGACCGCGATTCCGGGACGTGTCGCAGCGCGAGCAGGATCGTGGCGACGCCGATCGGCACGTTGATCCAGAACACCGCCCGCCAACCGGAGCCGAACAGGTCGGCGCTGATCAGCAGGCCGCCGACGAGCTGACCGCAGATGGTGGCCATGCCCAGCACCATGCCCAGCACCCCGTAGACGCTGTGCCGCCGGGCCTGAGGAACGAGCACCGTGATGAGGGCGAACACCTGGGGCACCATCAGCGCGGCCCCGGCGCCCTGGACGGCGCGCGCGGCGATGAGCGTGCCGGGATCCGGGGCCAGGGCGCACGCGATCGACGACAGCGTGAACACCGCCGTGCCGAGCGTGAAGAGCCGCCGTCGTCCGTACAGGTCCGCCAGCCGTCCGCCGGTGATCAACAAGATCGCGTAGCTGAGCTGGTATGCCGCCAGCACCCACTGCACGTCGCCGGCCGAGGCCCGCAGGTCGGCCCGGATCGCGGGGCCCGCCACCACGACGATGAACGAGTCGAGGGTCGCCATGAAGTTGCCGATCATGACGACCGCCATCGCGGTCCATGGAACGGCCGCCGGACCTGGTCTGGCCACGGTGGCGGTTGCTGCTTGTCGTGCACGTGTCACGAGGGACTCCTGTGAATGCGCGCCCGGAGGCTCCCGGCCGGGCGCGGGTGGGGACATGGAGGGGGAGGAGCCAGGCGGGTGGCGGTCAGGCGGGTGCGGTGCGGCCGAGCCGCGAGGCCAGCGCCTTGACCATCTCGGCCGCCATGACCGCCTGGCCTGAGGTCGAGAAGTGGATGCGGTCCGCGCTCAGCAGGGTGTCGCGGTCGTTGACCGGGTGGTCCCACATGTCCACCACCACGGCGTCGTACTCGGCGGCCAGCCGCCGGACGATGCCGTTGAGCGTGGTCACCCGCTCGTGCCAGTCGGGGAACACCGCCACGACGAAGGCCCTGCCCAGGGTGAACGTCGTGAGCAGAGCGCCGGTCCCGGCCGCCAGTTCGTACATGCGCCGCAACATCGCCTCGATCTCCCCGAAGTCGGGGTGGCGCCGGAGGATGTCGTTGGCGCCGCTCGGCACGTGCAGCAGGTCGGGACGGAACTCGATCACCGGGTGCAGTTGTGCGTCCAGTGTCCGGGCCGTGGTCGCCCCGATCTCTGCGGTGTTGAGGTAGGCCAGCTCGGGCCGGACGCGCCGCAGGATGCCGGCGAGCCGGTCGGACCAGCCCTGGTCCAGGTAGCCGGGACTCGCGTCTCCGGTGCCGGCCGACAGGCTGTCTCCGATCACCGCGTACCGGCGCCACGGGGCCCCGGCGAGCAACGTCGCGGCCTCCACCGGCCCCAGACAGAACGGGTCGGACTCTTCGATGAGGACGTGCGGGGAATGACTCACCGCGGAAGCATACGGTCGACCGTATGTTTAGATCAAGGCGCCAGGCTCGGGTGATCAGCGGGAAGGGACTCGTGCAACCCGGTGCACGCGATGGGATTCGCCCAGCTCAGCTGCGGTCGGGGTGGACAGATGAGGGGTCTTTCGCCGATCGTCGGGCCTGGGGGTGAGGGGCGCGCCGGGTCTGGTCGTGGCCGGGGTCGATGAGCGGCGTGGTGTGTCCGTCGTCGGCATGGCGGGCGGCGGAACCGCGCGTCAGCTGCTTGACCAGGACGCGCCCCAGCCCTCGAGAGGCTCCGATGACCAGAGCCCGACGCATCGGGAGCGCGGTATTTCAGGATTCGGCGTGACCGAACGGCGCGAGCTCGTCGGGCTCGGGCACGGCGAGGAGGGCCTCGGCGCCGTCCTCGAGCAGCTGGGCAATCTCGGCCGAGCGCGCGAGCATCGTCTTCTCGTAGCCGCGTACGGCGTCGTCGATGGTGGTGGAGTGGGCGAGTGCGAGCGCGAGTTCGCTGGCGTCGAGCATGGCGAGGTTGACGCCGACGCCCAGCGGCGGCATGAGGTGCGCGGCGTCTCCGAGGAGAGTCACGCTGGGCGAGTGCTCCCATGTGTGCGGCGCCGGCAGGGCGAACAGTGGACGGTCGACATAGGCGCCGTCGTTGTCGGTGATCATTCGGAGCATCCGCGGTGACCAGTCCGCATACTCGTCGAGCAGGAGCGCGCGGATGCCCTGGGTGTCCTCGGGGTGAAGCCGGTTCGCCGCGATCCAGTCCACCGGGACGCGCCGCATGATGTAGACGCGCATGTGGCCGCCGCTGTTGCGCTGTGCGAACAGGCCGCGTTCTCCGTCGGCGGCGTGGGCGCTGCCTTGGCCGACCAGTTCGCAGAGCTCCGGGTGCGCGTTCTCCATGTCGTCGAACCATGCTTCAAGGAAGCCGACCCCGGTGTAGCGCGGCGTCGCGGGGGACACGGCGGCGCGGACGCGGGAGAAGGCGCCGTCCGCACCGATCACGAGATCCGCCTGGGTGGCCGTCCCGTCGGTGAACGTCAGCGTTCGCGGCCCGTCGGCCGGTCCGCTCACTGATTCCAGGGTGCGTCCCCACTGGACCGTCCCTGCGGGCAGTGAGCCCAGCAGGAGGTCGCGAAGCTGTCCGCGGTCGATCTCGGGCTTGCTCGTTTCCCTCTCGTCCGGCAGATGGTGGGCCAGGACGCGCCCCGCCGGGTCCAGGCGGCGCATTTCCTGTCCCTCGAACCTGGCGAGCGCGAAGAACTCCTCCAGCAGGCCCGCTTCGCGTAGTGCGAGCTGGCCGTCTTCCTCATGCAGGTCGAGCGAGCCTCCCTGGTCGCGGGAGTTCCCGTCCGGATCGCGGTCGTAGACCGTCACGGCGATGCCGTGCCGCTGCAGGATGCGTGCGCACGTGAGGCCTCCCGGGCCGGCGCCGATGATGCTGATCCGCGCGTTCGCGGGCGTCGGAGCGTTCACGGTGGATTCCCTTCGTCGGCCGGGCTTCCGGTGCCGCCATGACGCGGCGACGACCGGTGCTCACCCCCCCACGGGGCGGCACCCGAACACGACACCACCAAAGCAGAAACCGATCCATAACTGCAACAGTTACAGATACGGACCTGTTGCGGATTCTGCTCTGTTCCAGTCGTCGGATACAGTGGCGCCATGCCCGACTCTCCGACCGTTGGCCGTCGCGAGCGCAAGAAGGCCGCGACGCGGCAGGCCATCGCCGACGCCGCCCTGGAACTGTTCCTGGAGCATGGCTTCGAACAGGTGGGCGTCCGCGACATCGCCGAACGGGCCGACGTATCGACGACGACCCTCTTCGCGCACTTCCCGAGCAAGGAGGCGCTGGTCTTCGACCGTGAGGAGGACGTCGAGGCGGCCTTGATCGCCGCGGTCCGTGAGCGGCCCGCGGGCCAGGACGTGGTCGAGGCGCTCCGCGCCCACGCGCTGAGCACATGGGTGCCGCTCGCATCGGATCCGCGTCTGGAGCGACTGACAGCGCTGGTGGACCGAACGCCCGCGCTCCGCGAGTACGCCGAGCGCATGTGGATGCGCCATGCGGCCGCCCTCGGCGCCGCGATCGCGGCAGAACTCGGCCGGGAGGCCGACGACCTCGCATGCTCGGCACTCGCGCGCTTCGTCCTGCAGACCCGGGCCCTGCCCAGGGGCCGGCACGATCCACGCGCGGTTGTGGAGACGGTGTTCGACCTGCTGATCCACGGTTGGCGGTCACAACAATCCGCCAGCGCCTCACCGCCGGCGAGTGAGTGAGCGCCCGGTCGCTCCACACCGTTTCCTAGGCAGCCACCTGCCCGATGTCCACCTGCGCCGCGCCGCCCGCCTCGCCGTGCCGCACCACGCACGGCAAAGGCGGCCGCCCGCGTCGCCACCGCGATGCACCTGGGCGCCCGCCGCCGGCTCTCCGACCACCGCGGCGAGTCCCACATCGCGCCCGGCTACGAGCCCCACATCGCGCCCGGCTACGAGCCCCACATCTACTACGGCTCCCCGCAGCTTGCGATGCTCTCTTTGCGCCACCGTCTCCATCAGTGCTCGGCGGCCGGTCGTGCGCTTCAGCTGAAGGTGCGCCGGTAGGAGTTGGGGCTGACGCCGACGGTCTTCTTGAAGCGGTCGCGGAAGGCGGTGGGGGAGCCGAAGCCGACCTGGGCGCCGATGCGTTCGACGGAGTGGCGGGTGGTCTCCAGGAGGTGCTGGGCCTGCCGGATGCGGGCGCGGTGAAGCCACTGCAGCGGTGTGGTGCCGGTCTGCTCACGGAAGCGGCGGATCAGGGTCCGCGTGCTCATCCCGGCTTGGGCGGAGATGTCGTCCAGGGTGAGGCTCCGGGCAAGGTTGTCCTGCAGCCAGGCGAGCAGGGGTTCCAGCTCGGATCCCTGCGGGACGGGCGGACGGTCGTGGACGATGAACTGGGCCTGCCCGCCCTCGCGTTCCAGGGGCATGACGGACAGGCGCGCGGCGTCGGCGGCGACGGCCGAGCCGTAGTCGCGGCGGATCATGTGCAGGCACATGTCCAGTCCGGCGGCGGCGCCGGCCGAGGTGAGGAACTGCCCGTTGTCGACGTACAGCACGTCCGGGGCGACCTGCAACCGCGGATAGGCGGCGGCCAGCAGGTCGGCCGCGATCCAGTGGGTGGTGACCCGGAGACCGTCCAGCAGACCGGTCGCGGCCAGGGGGAAGGCGCCCGTGCAGATGGAGGCGATGCGAGTGCCGTCCTCGGCCGCCTCTCGCAGCGCGTCGCGGACGTCGCCGGGGAGCGGCGCCGTCGGAGTGGCCGTTCCGGGCACGATGATCGTGTCCGCGCCTCTCAGCCCTTCCAGCCCCCAGGGCGAACGCAGCGTGAACGCACCCGTGTCCAGTTCCGGCTGCCGCGCGCACACCCGGATCTGGTAGCCGGGGCGCCCGTCGGGCAACCGGGTGCGGGTGAAGACCTCGATCGGCGTGGACAGGTCGAACGGGATCACCTGGTCCAGCGCGAGCACGGCGACGGTGTGCATGGCGGAAACCTATATGCCCGCTCCATGACGCCACGCCTGGCACGAGGCAATGTGAGGTGTTCCGTACCAGGCCAGTCGCCACGTGAGCGCTTTGGCGAGACCCCGGTGGACAATGTCATTGCCGCCACGTAGAGCCATCCAGGCCACCGCAGGGCTCCAAATCTGCGGGGCGACAGCAGGCGACCGCGCGGTGGGGCCTGGCGGGAACCCTTCGCCGTGGGGACGGCGCGCGCCTCACAGGCTGGGAGATCATGCCGCCCGGCGGTGCGCCGTTCGCCTGCGTCGAGGGGCGTCTGCGGCCCGCCACGGCGGTGTCGGGTCCCCGCCGTCCCCGCATGCCGGCTGGTCACAGCGACCGTTGTGCTCGCAGGACGGTGTCGTGGGTGTGGCGGGTGCCCGCGGGTGGTGGGGTGGTTCGTGGGCGGGTTTCGTTGACCAGGACGGTCCAGGTGGCGTCGAGCAGCTCGGCGATCTCGGCGGGCTGGTAGTAGGAACTGGGGTCGAATTCGTCACCCGGCGGGAGGTCGGCGAGGTCATGGCTGACCACAAGGAGAGTGCCGCCGGGGGCGACCGCGTTCAGCAGGCTGCGCAATGCCGCGTGGTCCGGCCGGCGCGGCAGCGGAAAATACTGGGCCGAGACCAGATCGAAGGCGCCGACGGGAGGGGCCGTCGTGGTCAGGTCGGCGCGTGCCCAAGCCACGTTGGGGGTGACGCCCGCGGCCTGGGCGGCGGCGCGTTCCAGGGCGACACGGGAGATGTCGACCGCGGTGACCAGCCAGCCGCGACGGGCCAGCCAGAGGGCGTCGGCGCCTTCGCCGCATCCCACGTCCAGTGCTTGCCCCGGTGGCAGGTCGGCCACTTCGGTGACGAGCACTCCGTTAGGGGCGCCGCTGAAGAGGCGGTCGCGGCTGCGGTAGCGCTCGTCCCAGAACTGTGTGTCCGTTGTCGTGCCTCGCCCGGCGCGGGGCTGTCGGGTCATCCTGACCACCTCCGCGCCCACACTGACCCGCACGACGCCGACTTGACAAAGTTCGTTGCCGAAACTGCAATGGCGGAACCATGGGGGAATTCGACGGGGTACTCGATGCGGTCGGTTCACGCCTGCGCGAACTGCGGCGACGCAGCGGCATGACCCTGGCGGCGCTGTCGCAGACCACGGGCATTCCGATCAGCACCCTGTCCCGGCTGGAGACCGGGCACCGCAAGCCCAGCCTGGAGTTGCTGCTCCCCCTGGCCAAGGCGTACCAGGTGCCGCTGGACGAGCTCGTCAACGCCCCGCCCAGCGGCGACCCGCGCGTGTACCCGCGGCCGATCACCCGCAACGGCATGACTGTCATTCCCCTGACCCGCAAACCCGGCGGCCTGCAGGCGTTCAAACAGATCCTGCGCCCTGGCCCCGGCAACCTGGAGCCAGACCCGCGTTCGCACGAGGGCTACCACTGGCTCTACGTCCTGAACGGGCGGTTGCGCCTGATCCTCGGCGACCAGGACCTCATCCTCACCGCCGGCGAGGTCGCCGAGTTCGACACCCACCTGCCCCACTGGTTCGGCAACGCGGAACCGGAACCGGTCGAGTACCTGAGCATCCTCGGCCCCCAAGGCGAGCGTTTCCACATACGGGCCCGCTACCGCCCCACGTGACGGCGGCGGCCAAGCGATTTGCGCGGCCCCCGTGAGCCGTGGTCGTCGAGCCCCGGCGGGTGACCCTGTCAATGACGGAAGGCGGTCCCGGAGGACCGGCCGTTGCCGAACACGCGGTTGTACAGGTCGCGGGCGTGGGCGGTGGGGGACGGCGTGCCGGGGACGATCCGGAACGTGGGCGCGCCCGCGGCGCCCCGCTCGGTGGTGAGGAACAGCCGGTCGGCTCCGGCGTCGGCGTGCATGCGGTGGGCCAGGTCGTACAGGTGCGTCACGAACACGACGCGCACGCCGAGGTCGGTCAGCGCCCGGATGACCTCGGCCGCGAGCTCGGACCCCTCGCGTTCGTTGGTCGAGGCGAACGACTCGTTGCACAGCAGCAGTGCGCCCGGACGCAGCCGGTCGACGACCGCGCTCATCCGGGCCAGTTCCTCGTCCAGCCTGCCGCTGGACATCGAGCGGTCCTCCTCGCGCCTGAAGTGGGTGAGGACCCCGTGGGCGAGCGGGGCCGCGAAGCGCTGCGCCGCGACGAACATCCCGCACTGCATCATGAGCTGCGCCGTCCCGATGCCGCGCAGGAAGGTCGACTTCCCGCCCCGGTTCGGCGCCGGTGACCATGATCAGCGTGGCCGTGCCCGCGTCGAGGTCGTTGCCGACGGCTCCGCCGAGCAGCAGCGCCAGGCACGGGTCGTACAGGTTCCGCGCGGACAGGACCGGCTCCGGCGGGTCCGGGTCGGGGGCGGCCCCCGCCTGCGGCACGAAGATCGGCAGGCCGAGCCCGGTGAGGGATTCGGCGAGGTTGAGGCAGCCGACGTAGAAGCCCAGCTCGTCCCGCAGGGACGCGAACAGCCGGGTGAAACCGGGCGAGCGGAACGCGCCCGCATGCCCGGCCGTCAGGTCACGGAGCCGCCGCAGGTGCCCGAGCGCCTGTCCCAGCGCCCGCGACGAGCGGTTCAGCAGGCTGGTGGCGCCGCCACGGAAGATCTTCTGGTCCTCGGCGACCGCCTCGGCGGCCAGCCGGTGCAGGGACCGGACGGCGGAGGCGTTCCGCATGCAGTCACCGAGCACCTGCTGCCGGTGGACGATGGTCGCCGGATCGGTGAGCGGTGCGAGCGTGACCGCCCGTGCCGTGCGGTACAGGGCTTGGTCGCCCCGTGCCATGGCCGCCCACAGGCCGTCGAGCCGCAGATCGAGCCGCAGCTCCTCGGCGTCGACGGCGGCCTGCGCTCCCGCGCCGCCGTGGACCTCGCCGTGGACGCCGTCGGTGTCGTCGGCGAACAGCAGCCCGGGCCTCATCGGCGCACCCGTTCGATGATCCGGGCGTACGTCAGGCCGTGCCGCTCGGCGATGGCGAGCGCGTGGGCGCATCCGTCGGCGGGCCGCCGGACCACCTTGTACGTGCGGGTCGAGCGGCCGTCGTCGGCCACGGTTCCGACCATGCTCACCGCCGTGGGACTCATCAGGGACAGCTCGTCGACGAAGCTCACCCACAGGCACGGCGCGTCCAGCCGGACGATCGAGGCGAGCATCGACTCGCTGAGCCCGCGCGCGTCGCCGGGAGTCGTCGAACTGAAGACCTCGTTGAGGACGATGACGCTCCGCGAGGTCGCCCGTTCCAGGATCGCCCGCATGCGCAGCAGTTCCTCCTCCAGCTTGCCGGCCAGGTCGTCGGGGCGCTCCGCACGCTCGAAATGGGTGAAGACGCGGTCCGGCAGGAAGACGCGCACCTCCCGGCCCGGGACGGGGCATCCCAGCGCGGCCAGGTGGTGCAACTGCCCGAACGCGCGCGCCAGCGTCGTCTTGCCGCCCTGGTTGGGCCCGGAGACGACCAGGACACGCTCGGCGCCGTCCAGTCGCAGGTCGTTGGTCACCACCCGTCCGCCGTCGGTGGTCAGCTTGGCGGCCAGCGCGAGATCGTAGACGTCGCGGGCGAGCAGCCGTTTGTCGCTGGCCGGCACCGCCGGACAGCACACCGGCAGGCCCGCCTCGCGCACCGGATCCAGGAACGCCAGGTAGCCGAGGTAGACGTCGTCGCGGAGCGCCCGCAGGCCGGACGAGGTCACGCGGGCCGCGTCCAGCCCTTCGGCCAGGGCGCTGACCGCCGCGGTGTGGTCGAGCGCGATCTCCAGGAACCAGCGGTGCACCTGAGGGGGTGCTTCCTGCGCGCCAGCGCCTCCAGCCGGGCGCGCGTCCTGGCCATCGACGCGGTGAAACGCTCGGCGACCCGGCGCACCACCGGATCCTCCAGGTCGCGGAAGACTTCCTGCCGGAAGACGACCAGGTCCGCGTCGTGCAGCGGACGGTGGAAGTACGCGGCGACCTCCGGCAGGCCGGCCGCTTCCGTGACCGCCCGGACGACCTGGTCGAGGTTGAGGTCCCGGAAGTACTCCGGCTCCGCGACGCCCAGTTCGCCGGAGCGCTCGACCGTCCCGGCCAGGATGCTGCGAATGCCCATCGCCTCCCGCCCCTCGCCGGCACCGAAGAGCCCCGCGGACGCCTCGGACACAGCCGTCGCTCGCAAGATCATCCCGTTCCGAGCGTAGGCCCCTCGCCGCGTCCGCCTCGTCTTGGCGAGACCGGAAGTCCGCATACGGCCACCTGGCCCGGTACGGCCCGGCCGGACGGCCGCATGTGCTCGCGGGGACCGGGGGCGGGGCTCGGTGCCGACCCACCCCTCAGCTGGGCGGTGCGGGGATGGGGCGTTCGGCCAGGGCCGCGGCGACCGCGACCAGATTGTGCGCCATCGCGCGGCCCGTGCTCACCGCCCAGTCCTTGCCTTGGTCGGCGTCGAGAAAGCTCGGACCCGGGCCGGGGCCCTGGTTCCAGTACGTCCAGGCCTGCCCGGGGACGGTGTAACCGAACTCGTTGAGCGCCCCGCTGATTTCGCTGATCACGTGGTGCGCCCCGTCCTCGTTGCCGGTGACGACCACACCCGCGACCCGGTTGAAGGCCACCGGGCGGCCCTCCTCGTCGGTCTCCGACAGCATCGCGTCCATGCGCTCGAGCACCCGCTGGGCGATCGACGAGGGATGCCCCGCCCACGTCGGCGAGGCGATCACCAGGATCTCCGACCGCACCAGCAGGTCGTGCACCCCGGGCCAGTCGTCGCCCGGCCCCATGTCGGTCTGCACGCCCGGCGGCAGGTTCAGGTCGACGGCCCGGATCGTCTCGACCTTCACGTCCCTGGCCCGCAGCTCGTCGATCACCACCGCGGCCAGGGCCTCGGTGTTGGACGGCTCGGGCGAGGGTTTGAGCGTGCAGTTGATCACGACGGCGCGCATCCGCCGGCCTCCTCGGGTGCTCGGGGGTAGGGGACAGCGCCCACCTACCCGCGTCAGCCCCCCGAAACGTCGGCCGCCAATTGACACCCGCAATCTCTCCCCCCCGGGGGATGGCCGCCGGAGCCCCCGATAACCAGCAGCGCCGTCGCGCCCCCCGCCGCAGCCTGCCCTCCGCGAACTAACCGACGAACCACGTCCCGACCGTCCAACGCACCACCCACCCCAAACCGCCGCCTACCCCACGGCCGACCCCGCCCCAGCCACCCCCGCAACCTGACACCCACACCCCCACGACTTGGGGCCCACCCCCGCGACTTGGGCTCGCACCACCTCCGCTTGGGGCTCGCGCGTCCGCGCCCTGCCGCCCGCGCGTCCGCGACTTGGCGCGGGTGCGTCCGCGACTTGCCGCCCGCGTGTCTGCCACCTGGGGCCCGCGCGTGCGCGACCAGGGGCCGCGCGTTTGTGACTTGGCGTCTGTGCGTCTGTAAGCGCGCGCGGCGGCGGACACGATCAGGCGGAAGAAGGGCGGCAGTGCGGGGAACGTCGTCGGCGTTACCGCTGCGCTGGGCGACGTTGGCGCCAACTGCCACCTCATGTGGCGTGCGCAGGCCCACCGCGATGCTGGACGGGCTGCCGTTCGTGGAGCGCTCCGCCTGGTTCACGTTGTCCACCAGGACGAGCCCGACCGGCCTCTACTCCGACGCCACTGCCAACGTCTCCGGTGCCGCCTATCGGTCCGACGGGGGTGGGGCCTGCGAACACTCGGTCGGCATTCGCTGGACGGGACAGGGCGTCGCACTCATGCGGTACCACCGTAAAGACCGCGGCCCGGCCATCGCCTGATCATCGAGGCGGCGCGGACGGGCCGGTTCCCGGATCGGCCCCTGCACCCTATCGGTCCCATTCCGAAGTTCCGCGTGAAAGGCGAGGAGATTCAGCATGGGCAAGATCGCGAAGGCGTTGGGCACGGCGGCCGCGGCGATGACGATTCCCCTGGTCGCGCAGGGCACGGCATACGCGGACATCCCGATCGGCCAGACGATTCAGGGCAACGCCACGTACTACGACGCCGCCGGTTACGGCGCCTGCGGCACGCAGATCAACGCGGCCACGGAAATGCTCGTGGCCGTCTCCGCCTCGTACTGGACCACGCCCAATCCGAACAACGACCTGCTCTGCCAGGGCGTCTTCGTCGAGGTCACCGCCAACGGGCGGACGGTCAGGGTCCCGGTCAAGGACAAGTGCCCGAGCTGTTCGCCCTCGCACATCGACCTGAGCCTGCCCGCATTCCGGCAGCTCGCCGACCCGGCGCAGGGCAACATCCCCGTCACCTGGAAGTTCGTCCGCTAACAATGGTGGGAGTGCCGTCCCTCTCCCCGGGACGGCACTCTCGTGTTTTGATACGGCCTGCCGCTCGACCGACAGGAGCTCCCCCATGGGTCACGAAACAGGCCCCGGACGCGATCGGCAGGTCTCCCGGTCGGTTCCGGCCGCGCCCGGCGTCGGTGAGGTACGGCAGGCGCTCGACCGGCCGCCGCACCGCCGCGCACACCTGGTCCGGCGGGGCAGCTGGGACGCGGCGGACGAGCCGGTCACCCAGAATGTGGCGGACACCCTGCCCGCGCCGATCGCGCTCCGCGGTCCCGACCTGGCCGAGCTGGTCTACCTGCCGGGGGCGTCGCGGCCGGACACGGAACGTCGCGCGATCCCGGTGGAACGCCGGGACGCCATACACGCCGTGCGGCTGGCCAACCAGGGCGTGAACCGCGAGGAGGTGGTCCGCCTCGCCACGCATGTGCTCGCCAGATCGGCCTGGCGTGACGTCGGCACGTTCTGGCACGCGGTGGTCGCGCTGGCCTACGCCGACGAACTCGACGAGGCGCACGAGCAGTGCGAACGAGCCGTCCGCGCCGCCGACTGGACGGCCACGCCCCGGCACCGTGACGCGCTGACGCTGTTGCGCGCACGCCTGGCCTGGCTGCGCGGCGCCCCTGACACAGCCGCCGGACTGCTGGCCGACGCGGCCGTGCGCGGGGTGCACCCCCAGTTCAGCGGGCTGGCCACGGCCTGGCGGGTTGCCGCGCTGATCGACCTGGGTGAGCTCGACCGCGCCCACGGCCTTCTCATGGAGTGCGACGTCGACGGGCAGGACGCGGGGGTGGGCGCCCGGGTCGAACTGCTCGCGGCCAGGGGCGGGCTGCATTTCGCCGCCGGACGGGTCGAACTGGCTGGTGACGACTTCCGCGCGTGCGGCCGGATCCTCCTGGAGTGGGGGGTGGTGAACCCTGCGGTCGTGCCGTGGCGTTCGCGCGCTGCCCTGTGCGGGCACCTGCTGGGGCGCAAGACCGTGGCCGACGCCCTCGCCAGACAGGAGTTGGTCGCCGCGAGCCGCTGGGGCGGCGCGCGTTCGGTCGGCGTCGCGATGCACGCGGCCGCACTGGTGTTGGACGGCGGAGCCGACGCGCTGCGGGAGGCCGAGGCCGTCCTGGAACGGTCGAAGGCCACCGGTGAGCTGCTGCGTGCGCGCTACGACATCGCCCGGGCGCTGGACGCCGAAAAGGAGTACCGCGCGGCCCGCCGCGTGCTGGAGAGGACCCGCGACCTGGCGCGCCGCACCGGATACCGCCTGTGGGCGGACCGCGCGGACACCGCGCTCGCCTGCATGGTGCGGCCGGACGGCGTCGACCGGCTGACGCCGCAGGAACGCAGGATCGCCGAACTCGCCCGCGCCGGCCTGAGCAACGGGCGGATCGCAGGGGAACTGTCGCTTACCAAGCGCACCGTGGAGTTCCATCTCACCGGCGTCTACCGCAAGCTGGGAATCAAGGGCCGACGCGAGCTGCGGACCATTCTCAGCCCCCTCCGCTGAGGTGCGGCCCGCGATGGTCCGCGACGGTGGATCACATCACTCCGCAAACTCTGGACCAGACTGTCAAGAGATCTGTAAACTGCCGTCCGGTCGGCCCGGGTAAACGCCCACGCACGGCGGTCCGCATCGGCACCGGCCATGTTTATCCGCGCACCTCATTCCAGTGGCACCCCGGTTTCTTCCGACCGTTCGACACGACAGTCATGCCAGAACACCGCAGCGCCCCACGCCTTGTGTCCGACGACTGGAACCGTCCTGAGAAGTCCACGGGAGGTGTCGCATGAGCACCGGCCGACAGCGGAGTCGCGTGGACGTCGTCTCCGCGCCGCCGGACAGAGAGCTCTCCCCGGCGGGACGGGCGGCGAGGCGCGAACCGAACCCCGCCGACAGGCGGTTCGCCGGGATCGTCGGAGTACCGTCCGCCGGCCGGCACGTCGCCCTCGCCTCACCCCACCCGTGGGCGGCGGAATGCCGCGCCGCCAAGGCCGTCCTGTGTCTGAGAACCGGCCGGGACTGGCCCCTCGCGGTCCGGCTGGCCGAGGAGGCGCTCGACGACGTGCCGTGCCGATACATGCCGCTGTGCGTTTCCCGTGCCCTGAACACGCTGGTGCTCGCGGGCGAACTGGTCGTGGCGGACGCGCTGAGCCGCGGGATCGCCGAGGAGGCGTCGGCGGGCTCCCGCTACGGGCTGATGGACAACGTCACCCTGATCAGGGGACGGATCGCGCAGCTGTGCGGCGACCTGGCCGGTGCGGAAGAACTGTTCGCCACGCTGCTGCACCCCGAGGCAAAGCCGGTCACGCGGCTGCTGGCCGTCGCCCACACCGCCGAGCTGCTGGTCGAAGCCGGCGCCACGGGGCGTGCCCGCGAACTGCTGGCCGAGCACGACATCGACGGGGCGATCCGGTCCGGCGCCCCGTGCGCGGCCGACCTGCTCGGGGCCCGCGGCGCGGTGGCGATGGCGACCGGTGATGCCGAACGGGCACTCGGCGACCACCTCGCCAGCGGGCGCGAACTGGTGGCCCGGGGCGTGACGAACCCGGCGGTGCTGCCGTGGCGGGGCAGGGCGGCGCTCGCCGCGCGGGCCGCCGGACGACCGGTGCTCGCGGCCGTACTGGCCTGGCAGGAGCAGGCGGCCGCGATGCGCTGGGGCGAACCGCGCACCATCGGACGCGCCCTGACCGCCGTCGCGCTCGTGGACGGGAAGGGCCAGGAGATCGACCTGCTCACCGAGGCGGCCGAACTGCTGGAGGTGGCGGCCGCCCCGGTCGAACTCGGCGCCGTGTCCTACGAGCTAGGGGTACGGCTCGTCGAGCAGGGCGAGCGGACGAAGGGACGCGGGCAACTGGAGCGGGCGCGCCTCCTGTTCACCCGCATCGGCCTCCAGCACCGGGCCGACGAGGTCGAGCGGGCCCTGCGCGCAATGGGCATGTCCTGTCCCGGGGAGGCACTCACCAGCCGGGAAATGAGAATCGCCCGGCTGGCACAGGCCGGAATGACCAACAAGCAGATCGCCGGACACCTGTATCTCGCCCTGCGCACCGTGGAGGTCCATCTCTCCCGGGTCTACCGCAAGCTCGGAATCTCCGGTCGAGAGGAACTGCGCGCCGCCATCTTCTGACCTTCCACAGTTCGCGTGACCCGAGCGCGGCCGCCCGGTGGAGGACCGGCTTGGCCGCACCGCCGTAGTCCCGGTCGGTGGCCTGTACGTGCGCGCCCAGGAGCGGATCGATGCCGAGTCAGGGCAGGTGGAGGGGGCGTAGGTGGGGCGGGACGCGCCTCAGAGCGCAGCCCAGCGCTGAGTGCGTGCAGCCTCCAGGACGCGGCGGACCTTCAATTCTGGCGCAGCAGGTCCGCCAGGATGGCGAAGATGACGACGATGACGGCGTACGCCAGGAGGACGACGACGCCTTCCTCCGTCATGCCGGTCGCGATGAAACCTATGGCGAGCGGCAGGCACACCAGCGCGGGCAGCACCGCACCCACGAGTGAGGGAAACCGCGCCCGCAGGCGGAGCCCGCCGGGCGTGTTCAGGATCGCGACGTAGGTCACCACGATGAGGACCAGTACCGGCAACGCCAGGACGCCCAACGCTCTCAACCGTCCCCGTGTGCTCTGAACCGCCGGACCACGACGACGAGCGCGCCGAGCGCCAGGAGAAATGCCTCCACGGCGATGACGCTGTTCAGGTTGGACGAGTAGTTCACCGCGTAGACGGTGATGGCCACGCCGACGAGCAACTGGAGCAGCGTCCCGGCGAAGAAGACGCCCATGGGCAGCGGCTTGGACGAGCCCGGCGGCTCAAACGGCAACGCGGGATTCGTGTGGTCCGCGAACCGTGCGGTGGCAGGCGGAGGCACGGCGGGCGGATGCGCGCCGTAGGGAGGCGCCTCGGGCGGAGGTGCGCCGAACGGAGGCGTGGGCGGCCCGCCCGTGGCGGCGGGCGGACGGTAGGTGGACGGCGGAGGCACGTGCGGCCGTGGCGCGGGCGCCTCGCCGAGCAGTTCGGCCAGCACCTGCGACATCGTCGGCCGCCGCTCGGGCACCTTGTCCAGGCAGGCCGCCAGCAGGGCGCGCCGGTGCGGCGGCATCGCCGACAGGTCCGGCTCGACGTTCAGGATGCGGTGCAGGACGGCCGGGATGCTGTCGGTGCCGAACACGGGGCCGCCGGTCGCGGCGAAGGTCAGCGTGACCGCCCACGAGAACACGTCCGACGGCGGCCCGATCTCCCGCCCCGCCACCTGCTCGGGCGACATGTACGCGGGGGTGCCGACGATCCCGCTGGACAGGGTGGTGGTGGAGGTCGGCGCACGGGCGATCCCGAAGTCGATGACCCGCGGCCCGTCGGTGGCCAGCAGAACGTTGGACGGCTTGAAGTCGCGGTGCACGATGCCCGCCCGGTGGATGCCGTTCAGCGCGGCGGCCGTGCCGATGGCCAGCCGCTCCAGGCTGCCGTGGTCGCGCGGACCGGCGCGGCGGACCAGGTCGCTGAGCGACTCGCCCTCGACGTACTCGCTGACGATGTAGGGGCGGTCGCCTTCGACGTCGGCCGCGAGGACCCGGGCCGTGCAGTACGGCTCGACCTCGCGAGCGAGGGCGCTCTCCCTCAGGAACAGATGGCGGGCGCGGTCGTCACCGGCCAGCCGGGCGTGCAGGATCTTGACCGCCACCCGCGTTCCCGCGCCGTCCTGTCCCGGCCATCCAAGACGATCAACCACCTTCTCTAGGTCAGGGGCTTTCGCGCCCATTCTCAACCGGCCGAGAGATCTGCTTACCGGCCCGCGAACTGTAATGGACAACGCGAGGTGTGCAGCCGAAGAGGGGCCGAACACCTACGCTTCGTCGTCGATCTCATTCCCGGTTATCGCCGCTGGAATGGAGACTGTCGCCTGGCCGCCGAGTACCGCTGTAAATCGGCAAGTCCAACGCCGGGCCGGCTGCTCACCCGCACGGATCGACGCCATCGTCCAGGCGACCTCCCCCCAGCCCTCCCACCGACTGAAGCCGCGAACAGCTCAAGGGAACACACGCTTTCCCCGGGAAGTCGCCCCTTGCGTCCCGATCACCAGTCGCGGGTGGCGATCAACTGCTCCGCATCCGCGTCCTCGAATCCGTAGGAGGAGGCCACGAACCCGAAGTCGTCCGCTATCGACTCCCGGGCAAAGGTCTCGATCTCGCTTCCGGCCGCCGCGAACTCCTCGTCCAGCGCGTTGAACTCCTCCGTCGCGGCGTGCGTCAACGCGTACAACGCCGTCAGATCCGCCGGCCGCTCCGCCTCGATCCGCTCGCACAGCCTCAGCAAGATCGCCTTTCCCTTGTCAACGAGGTGATCCGGGAAGAACGCGTCCGAGTACATCCCCTGCAGGAACGCATACCCCGCGACCCGCTGGTTCTCGATCGCCACGATGACCTCCGCCTTCTCCGACGACCCGCCGCCACGACCCTAGAGCGAGCGACTGACGGATCCGGAGGAGCACCGCTGGACAACACCAGAACCCCCGGCAGGGCGGTTCGTCCCGGCCCCGTGACGCAACCCCGGCAACTCTGCTGCTCCACGGCCGAACCGAATCGGCGCCACCCCGTGGCCCTCGTGGTGACGCTGATACCGCTGCCCGCGCGCATCAGCCGCTCAGCTCCACCGGACCGGGTCGCACGCCAGCCGATGGCCGCGCTTGACCCTCCACGATGCCCGACCGACCCAGCCCGCGCCGCAGCCGCGCCACGGCCATCTCCACGGCGTGCTCGTCGTCCTGCGGACGTGCGTCCCGGCCGCCGACGTGCCCACCACCAGGCGGCTTCAGCGGCGAGCGACGGTGGCTGCGGTGCAGGCGGGCGCAACCGGCCGCACGCCCCCTCTGCCTGCCGGTCCGGCTCGTGGAACATGCGCGACGCGGGAGTCAGGACATTTCGTGCGTTTCACGATGACGCCCAGTGACGGCCTCGGCTTCGGAGAAGCGGAACCCACCGTGACACGACCCGCCGGTCAGCAGGGAGCCTCGCTCACCGCCGCCGAAACCGACGAGCGGCAGCCTCTTCGAGTCGTCCTCGACCGTTGTGCCGTACCACGCTCGCCCATCTACTAGCTTTCCTAGGAGACGTCCCGGGTTGCTGTGAGAGCGAGTGGAATCGGACGCGATGTCGAACATCCCGAGCAGTGATCAGACACGGGCTCGCGCCGGACAGGCCCGGCGGCTGCGGCGCCGGTTGCTGCCGGTGGCGGCCGCCGGGCTGGCCCTGGTACTGGTGGCCGGTGTCGTGCGTACCGTGACGGTCGCCGGAAAGGTCCCCGGGGGCACACGGGTCGCGGGCGTCGACATCGGAGGGCTGTCGCCGGCGGACGCGGAGGCCAAGCTCGCCCGCGAACTGGCGGATGACGCCGAACGTCCGATCGTGGTGACGGCCGCCGGGCACCGGTTCACCATCGCTCCGGCGGAGGCGGGACTGTCGCTGGACGTGCGGGCCACGGTCGCCGCGGCGGGCGGCGGGGCTCCCACCCCGTCCGACCTGCTGCGTCCCTGGATCGGGGGCCGGGAGGTCACGCCCCGGGTGAAGGTGGACGCCGGACGGCTGTCGTCCGCCATCGCGGGCGTCGCCAAGGAGGTCGACACCCCGCGCCGGGAAGGCGGCGTGCGCTACCAGGGCACGCAACCGGTTCCGGTGCTGCCCAGGCCGGGGAACGAGATCGATCGCGCGGCGGCCGAGCGCGCGGTCAAGGACGCCTTCCTCGACCCCCGGCCTCAGGTGACCGTGGCGCCGCGACCGGCGGCTCCCACGGTGTCGGCGCAGGAGGTGCGGCGTGTCGCGCAGACCACGGCGCGTCAGGCGGTCGCCCGTCCGCTCGTTCTCACCCGCGGGGACCGGCGGGTCGCGGTGTCCCCGACGGACATCGCCCGCAATCTGCGGTTCGTGGCAGACGGGCGGGGCTCGCTGCGTCCCGAGTTCGACGCGGCGGCGGTGGCCAGGAGCGTGGAGAAGCGGTTCGTGCCCGCGGCCCAGGCGCCCCGGGACGCGACCTTCACGGTGAGCAGGTCGGGAGGCCTCAAGCTCCGGCCCTCCCGCGCCGGTCAGGGAGTGGACGCCGCCAAACTCGGCCAAGCCCTCGGCCGGGTGCTCACCACGGGCGGAGACCGCACCGTGCCGGTGGACGTGGTCACCACGCAACCCCGGATCACCACCGAGCAGGCCCAGGCGATGGGGATCAAGGAAAAGATCAGCGGCTTCACCACCGACCACCCGTGCTGCGCGCCGCGGGTGACCAACATCCAGACCATCGCCAGGATCCTGGACGGGTACATCGTCAGGCCGGGGGAGACGTTCTCGCTCAACGGGGTCGTCGGCAGGCGCGACCGAGCCCGCGGATTCGTCCCCGCGCCGATGATCCTCAACGGGCGGTACGTCGACGACGTGGGCGGGGGCGTCTCACAGTTCGTCACCACCATGTTCAACGCGGTGTTCTTCGGCGGGCTGCAGGACGTCCAGCACACCCCCCACTCCTTCTACATCTCCCGGTATCCGGCCGGGCGGGAGTCGACGGTCTCCTATCCCGAGCCGGACTTCCGGTGGCGCAACGACTCCCCGTACGGGGTGTTGATCAAGACCTCGTACACGGCCACGTCGATCACCGTGGCGTTCTGGAGCACCAAGCGGTTCGACATCGAGTCGCGCAGCTCCGGTCGCTACAACGTGCGCCCCTTCGAGTCGATCACCGATTCGGGGCCGCGGTGCATCCCCATGCCCGGCGCGGAGGGGTTCTCGATCGACGTGTGGCGGATCTTCAAGAAGGACGGCCGGGTCGTGCGCAGGCAGAAGTTCCACACCGTCTACCAGCCCGAACCCAAGCTGACCTGCACCAAAACCCCGAGCCGATGAACGGCCGCCCCGCGCCCGCCCATGGCGTGGGGCGTCGTCATGCGCCGTGACGGACGGGCCGTCGCGGATCGCGAGCCCGAGACCAAGCCCCGCATGTCCGGCCGGGTCCTCGCGCGTGACGCCCCGCTCCCCCTGGCGTGCTCAGTACCGATGACGGGCAGGCCGACGGTCACGACGCGCCACCGCGCCCGACGCCTCACCGATCGTGGTCGGCCACGCCCGCCCGCCACGCCCGCGGCTACCCGACTGACATGCGGATGTCGCAATTGTTCGGCACCATGCCACAGGCATCCCTCAGAGGAGGCCTGTCTCATCGCGCGCCCTGCGCGTAGCCCCTGATCCGTGGTGCTGAGCGCGCCAAGGCGGAAGCGGGGCGTTGCGAAACGACCCGCCGATGTGCAGGCCGGAGTTCGCGATGCCGCCTTCCGAGCGACCGCCCGGCCCCAAGCGGCGCCTGACAACAGCGCGGCCCCGCACAGCCGTCACCCGGGGCGCCGCACCCGCTCGGAATCTACAACGTAAAGGGCACGGGTTGGATGACTGCAAACCGAGGCGGTGTTGACACGTCTGCGCATGGACTCCACCGGCACGACCGCACCCAGGTGAGCTGTGCTACTAAAAACCGTAGTAGACGTCGGCTCAGGGTGATCTGCGATACGTGGCGGTCCGACGGGAGGATCCGGACGGCACCGCCTATTGAGCAGCCAGTACAGTAGTGGGCAGATTCATGTCGACCCTGCTGTAGGTCCAGAGCAGTCGAGTGGGCCGAGCCCCGCCTGCGGGGGGCATGCCAGCGCGGGACATCGCTGCGTTGACGAGCGGCCCCGATGGCCTCGGAGTCGTTGCAGTTACAGGCCTGAGAGACCCCGAAGATCCACGGCGCACCGAAAATCGTCACTGGCGAACAGAGCGACTTCCGATTCGAGCCGGGCGCCATGTAGTAGTGGCAAGCCAGAGAAGCCGAGGGGCGGCTGCGCGCCTTACGCGCTCGGCCCTCGCGGCCCGGGTTCCGCTCGGGCGAACGCAGTGCCAACCCTCCCTCCCCCGTCCGCCGCCGATCGCCGACAGAACTACTAGGTGAAATAGTTCCAACCTCCGACTCGCAAGCATCCGAGCGGCGCTGCGCGAGAGTGCGCAAGCCCGAAGGCCGTCAAGCGCCTCCCGGACGTTCCAATGGCGGTGGTCTACCGGTATCTCCCAGGGGGTCGGAAGCGGCGCACGCCCATCGGTCGCGGGTGGGTGGCGGGCTACTATCGCGCGTAGGAAGGTGGTGGAAGATGGCCCTGCCGCGACTCGGTGAGCTCGAGGCCGCCGTCATGAAGCGGGTGTGGACGTACGGCCGGCCGGTCAACGTGCGGACGGTCCTGGAGGACCTGCGGCACGACCGGAAGATCGCCTACACCACCGTGATGACGGTCATGGACAACCTGTACAAGAAGGGCTGGCTGCGCCGTGAGATGGTCAGCCGGGCCTACGTGTACGAACCGACCGCCACACGCGAGGGCTACACGGCCAAGCTCATGCGCGAGGCCCTGGCCACCAGCGACAACCAGGCCGCCGCCTTCGTGCACTTCCTCGCCGAACTGTCCCCCGAGGAGACCGAGGCGCTGCGCGCCGCATTGAAGATCATTCCGCCGGAAAGCCGTACATGACCGCTGCCGTCGCGCTGTTGGTCTACGCGGTAGTGCTCGCGTTCTTCGGCACGTGGCCGCTGCGACGCCTCACCTGGACCGAGCGGGCCCCTCGGCTGGGCGTCATCGTGTGGCAGGCGGCCACCGCGTCCGCGCTGGGCGCGCTGGTCCTGGCGGGCGTCGTCCTGACGGCGTCGACCACGCGCGCGTCCCACGGGCTGGCTCAGCTTCTCGACGCCTGCCAGGCGATACTCCAGGCGCACTACGGTGGCGTGAAGCAGCCCGTCGGCGCTTATGCCGGCATGGTGGTCGCGATCGGCGTCACCGGATGGATCCTCGTCCGCGTCGCCGTGTCGCTGCTGCTGACCGCGCGTCGCAGACGCGGCCATCTGCGGGCGCTCGCCGTCGTGGCGTGGCCTCGCCCCGACCTGCAGGCGCTGGTGCTCGAGCACCGCCAGCCGATGGCGTACTGCCTGCCCGGCCGGCACCGCTGCGTGGTGCTCACCACGGGTGCCCTTGACTGCCTGGACGAAGGGCAGCTCGCCGCCGTTCTCGCGCATGAACGGGCGCACCTTCGCGGACGGCATGACCTGGCGGTCACCGTGGCCGCCGCCATCGAACGCGCCTTCCCCGGTGTCCCGTTGTTCCGTGCGGCGCATCAGGAGATCGCCCACCTGGTCGAACTGGTCGCCGACGACGCGGCCGCCCGCCGGCACGACCGGGCGACGGTGGCCGCAGCGCTCGTGACACTGGCCGCGGGACGAGCGCCCGCCGGTGCGCTCGGTGCGAGCGGTTCCCTGGCGCTTCACCGTGTGCGGCGGCTGCTGGCCCCGCATCGCCCGCTGTCACGTCCCGCCCGGCTGGGTGGAGGCCTCGGCGTGGTCCTGCTGATGATCCTGCCGATCGTCCTGGCGGCCAACCCAGCGATCATCGTTTTCCTCCAACGGCACTGCCACCTGCCGACGTGACGGCACCGGCACACGCAGCAGCGGGGTCGCTGCCGCCGACGTCCCGTCCCGTACCGTCCTGTCCGCACGGAGGACCAGCCCAGGTGCGGCAGATCCGATCAGCTGGCCGGTGATGTGCTGCGGGCAGTGCTCTGGGCGCGGCCGCAGCCCCTGCGGCGTCGCTGCACCGTCCGGCCGCCCGACCGGCAAAGGACTACGACGCCCTCACCCTCACCGTGGTCGCCGACTTCGACGCGCCCGTCGAGCGGGTATGGCGGCTGTGGGCCGGCCCACGCCGGCGCTGGTGGGGAGGGCTGCCCGGCTCCACGACCGCCGTGGACGAGCCAACCAGCGGACGCCCCTGCGCAACCTCGGCCAGCACGAAGCCGCTCACAACAAGCGCGTCCGCCATGACGGCGCAAACCGTAGTGGGCGTCCTGGGCGGGACGACCGACACGGCACCGACGGACGCGGCGGGCAGCAGCCAGGAGATCTGGCCGCCGTTGGCGTAGCCGAACATGCGGCCCCACCCGGCGTCCTGGTTGGTGTTGTCCAGCCCGCCGATCTCGTCCGTACAAGGGGCGGATGCAAGGGCACCGACATGGTGGTGCGCGGCCCGTTCCGCAGTCAGCGTGCGAGGTAGCTGTCCGCGTAGGTGTCGGTGGGCGGCACCTCTTTGATCACATCGATGAGGACGCCGTTGGGGTCGGTCACGATGAAGTGCCGCTGGCCGAAATCCTCGGTGCGCAGGTCCAGTTCGGCCTTCAGGCCCTCGTCGAGGACGAGGCGTTCCCACTCGGCGTCCACGTCCTCGACCTCGAAGTTGAGCAGCACGCCCTGGGCGGGCTTGCGGTAGGCCTCGGGCACGGTGGGGTGGCCGTAGTCGAGCAGCGCGAGTTCGTACGGGCGGTCGCCCTGCCGGCGCAGGCTGACGTACCAGTCCGCCTCGAACGTCACCTCGAACCCGAACAGGCGGGTGTAGAAGTCGCGCGACTCCCGCAGGCGGGTGACGCCGATGACGGGATAGAAGCTGGTCAGCTTCACGAAGCTCCTCCTTCGCATACCGATGGTATGTCAAGTACGCTATTTGGCGTACCATCGGTATGTCAACGGAGTGCCCATGACCAGCAGGGTGGAGCAGCGTGAGCAGACCCGGCGGACGCTCGTGGCCGAGAGCCGCAGGCTGTTCGCCGCCAGGGGCTACGGCGAGGTGGGCCTGTCGGAGATCGTCCGCGCCGCCAAGGTCACCAAGGGTGCGCTCTACCACCACTTCGACGGCAAGGCGGACCTCTTCCGGGCCGTCCTGCGGGAGGTTCAGGACGAGGTCGGCAGGAAGGTGGCTGCGGCCGCCGACGCGCACGACGACCCTTGGACGCAGTTCACGGCAGGATGCCAGGCCTTCCTGTCCGCCAGCACCGATCCCGACGTCCAGCGCATCATGCTCATCGACGGCCCCGCGGTCCTGGGCTGGAACGAGTGGCGGGCCATGGACGAAGCGGCCTCCGCCCGGCACCTGGCCGAGGCGCTCACCGACCTCATGGACAAGGGCCTCATAGCGCGCCGGCCCGTCAAGCCGTTGACTCACCTGTTGTCGGGAGCGATGAACGAGGCGGCGCTCTTCCTCGCCGGATCGAGCAACCCCGACGACCTCCGCGACACCATGGCCGCCCTCACCCAGCTCCTGGAGTCCCTCCGCACCACAGACGGCACATAGCGGGCTGTCGTCGCGACCCGCGAGTGGACTGCGGCACCGATACCGAACCGCTGGTGCCTGACGCCGGATTCAACCGAGCGCGGATGGCGGGCATGCCCTGCTCGCACCCAAGCACGAACGGAGCGGCACCCGAACGGCATCTCATGACACAGCACGGGGTTGTGTTAGCTTGAGGCGCATGTTCGACCCTCGTGCCTAGAGACCGGCTGACCGCGTCGCCCGTCCAGCATGGGCTTGACGCGGAAGCGGGCTTCTCAGGTTCGCAGCGTCCCGCCGCACATACCGGCCTGACGCTGCCCTTTCGAGGGATTCTTGATCTCTTCGCAGCAGGTGGCGTCCTACCACGCTGTTCTCCGCACTCCTCTGGCCGGACGTACCTTCGTCGCGGCGCTGGTCGGAAGACTGTCCTACGGAACCGTCTTTCTCTCGCTCGTCCTGGCATGCACACAGGCCACGGGGTCGTACGCGACGGCAGGCGGTGCCATCGCGTTGTTCGGACTCGCCGGCTCGCTGCTGTCCCCGGTACGCGCACGGCTGGTCGATCGGCACGGTGTCCGCCGCGTGCTTCCGCCGATGGCGGTCGCGTACGCGCTGCTGTTGACCCTCCTCGCAGCCCTCACCTGGCGCCCGGGGACACCGGGATCTCTGCTGTGGCTCGTCGCGGGACTGACGGGAGCGTTCGCTCCACCGCTCGGCCCCATCATGCGGGCGTTGTGGAGCGACCTGCTCCCTGACGGCGCGCTTCTGCAACGCGCCTACTCAGTCGACACCGTCGCCGAAGAACTGCTCTACGTGGCCGGACCGCTGATCGCGGGCATGCTGGCAGGGCTGGCCCAGCCTTCTCTCGGGGTCGCGGCCAGCGCCGGATTGGTGACCGTGGGCTCACTGGCGCTGGCGTCCTCGCCCGCCGCACGTTCCGATGCCCGCGAGCGGTCCCGGCAAGCCGAGGGGGCGGATCGCCGTGCTCGCCTTGCTGATCGGCGTCACCGGACTGTTCGTGGCGCCTGTGCTCACCACGGCCTACATGGTGGCGGACAAGGCCGCGGCGGCAGGCTCCAGGACGCAGGCCGGTGCGTGGGTCAACACGGCGTTCAACACGGGAAACGTCGCGGGCTCGGCCGCCGTGGGGTTGCTCATCGGCCACCTCCCCCTGGCCGCCTGCTTCACCGTCGGCGCGCTGCCGTCCCTCCTCGGCGTCTTCGCGGGAACGAGGAAGGCCCGCCGTCCCCCTGATTTCCACAGGCGGGCGGCTACGGGGCCGAGGGCTGCGACGAAACCGCCGTCGGATGCCGATGCTGCGGGGGAGAGGTAGCGGTGAGCCGTCGTCCGGCTAGTCGGCGGCTTGGCTGCGGCGGGCGGCCATTCGCCGGGGGTCGGGCCAGCGTACGTCGAAGGCCCAGCCCGCGCGTTCGAACAACCGGATGAGGCGTGCGCTCGCGTCGAGTTGCCCCTTGCGCACCCCGTGGCGGGCGCAGGTGGGGTCGGCGTGGTGCCAGTTGTGCCAGCCCTCGCCGAACGTCAGCAGCGCCACCCACCACACGTCGGAGGAGCGGTCCCGCGTGCCGAACTCGCGTTCGCCGAACGTGTGCGCGATGGAGTTGACCGACCAGGTCACATGGTGCACGACCGCGTAGCGGACCAGGCCGCCCCAGAACAGCGCCGTCCACATGCCGGCCCACGAGCCCGACCACAGCCCGCCCACGGCGGCGGGCAGCAGGAACGACGCCGCCACGGTCACCGGATACAGCGCGTCGAGCCGCCGGATGTCCGGGTCCGCCAGCAGGTCGGGGACCCAGTGGCGGCGGTCCGAACGGCGGCGGGCCGTGTAGAACCAGCCCACGTGGGCGTGCGCCAGCCCGCGCAGCAGGGCCCGTCCGTCCCCGCCGTACGCCCACGGCGAGTGGGGGTCACCGGGCCGGTCGGCGTACTTGTGGTGCCTGCGGTGCTCGGCCGCCCACAGGGTGACGGGGCCCTGCAGCGCCAGGCCGCCGGCGACGGCGAGCGCGATCCGCAGCGGACGGCGACACCGGAACGAGCGGTGCGTCAGCAGCCGGTGGTAGCCCACGCTGATACCGAAGATGCTCACCGCGTACATGACGGCCGCGATCACCAGGTCGCGTGGACCGATGCCCCGCCCCCACACCACGGCCACCGCCGCGGCCAGCGCCAGCAGGGGCAGCACCACCAGCACGAGCAGGTAGGCGGTGCGGCGGCCGGTGGACACGGCGACGGTGCCGGTCACCGGCGGTTCGGGCCGGCGGGTGCGCGTGGACATGCCGTCTCCTTCGGGTCCGGGCGACGGACGCCTGCCCGATTGAAGGGCATGCGCCGCGTCCCTCGCCAGTAACCCCGCAGCCAGGGAAATATCTCTGGATGTAGCCACATCCGTACTTTCTGCGTCGAACGCTTGTGGACCCGGCTATGGATGGTTAGCTTCCAGATACCTCGCGTCACGAACCTGTTTCTCAGGCGGATGACGCATGCCCTTTTCCGAGCGGAATGGAGATACCGCGTGGGCGATGCGCCGCAGCACCTCACCGCGGACGGTTATCTCGACCGATACGAGGCGGCCGCCGAACGCGATCCGATGCGGGGGCTGGCGCTGCTGGCGGGGTGGCTGCGCACCGAATGGCGTCCCCTTTTCGCCGAACTGCGCGCCCGTCGGCCGATTCTGAGCACCCCCGCCTTCACGCTGGTGACCCGATTTCCGGACGTCACCGAAGTGCTTCAGAACGGCGACATATTCACGGTCAGCGGATATGCCTCCCGGCTCGACCCGGCCGTCGGCGGACCGGTCATGCTCACCCGCGACGGCACCCCGCTGAACTGGCGGGAGAAGGGGCTCATGCAGGTGATGCTGCCCCCCGAGGACGTGCCCCGGGTACGCGCCCTGGTCGCCCGCACCGCCGACCGGGCGCTGGACGCGGCGGTGCCGCGCGGCCGGATCGACCTGGTCGGCGAGCTGGCGCGGCCCGTCTGCACCACGGTGTGCGCGGAGTACTTCGGCTTCTCCGGCCCGGACCCCGAGACGCCGGCGCGCTGGTCCAGGGCGATCATCACCGACCTCACCGCCAACCTCGCCGGCGACCCCGAGATCCACGCCGCGTCGCTGGCGGCCGGCCGGGAGATGATGGACCATCTGCGCGGCGTGGCGGCCGAACGCCGCGCCGACGGCGGCGCGGCGCACCGCCAGGACGTCTTCGCCCGGCTGCTGGGCACCGTCCTGCCCGGCGAGCCGGCCTGGGACGACGACCGCATAGTGATCAACGTGGCGGGGCTGCTGCTGGGCTTCCTGGAGAACGCCGTCGGCTCGACGACCCACCTGGTGCGGCAGCTGCTGCTGCGCCCGGAGGTCCACCGGGCCGCCGTCCGGGCCGCGACCGAGCCGGACACGACGGAGTTCGACCGCCATGTCTGGGAGGCGCTGCGGTTCGACCCGTTCCTGAAGATGATCACTCGGGTGTGCGCACGCGAGCACGTCCTGGCGGCGGGCACCCCGCGTGAGACCGTCGTGCCCGCCGGCACCCTGGTCCTGGCCGCCGTGGCCTCGGCCATGTTCGACGAGACCGCCGTGCCCGAGCCCGACCGGTTCCGCACCGACCGGCCGCCGCACACGCGGCTGCATTTCGGTCACGGCCCGCACGCGTGCGTGGGCGTGCATCCCGGCGCGGCGGTGATCTCCGAGACGGTGCGCCGCCTGCTGCGGCGGCCCGGCCTGCGGCTGCTCGACCCGCCGGACGGGACGGTGGTGCGCGACCGGGACGTCTTCCCCGACCGGTTCTGGCTGGGGCTCGGCGGCGACGAGAGGTGAGCATGCGCAACGAGCGGACCAAGGCACGCGGCATCGCCACCGACGGGGCGGCCAACCGGCTGCGCTACCTGGCCCTCACCCACGGCCGCCCGCTGTGGCGGCTGGCCGAGGCCGACCCCAGGCTGCGGCTGCGCCTGAACGCCGCGTTGATGGACAGCGCGATCCGGGAGATGCCCGGACGGCCGGAACCGCTGAGCACCAGGTCCGACTACACCTCGTGGGCGTCCCTGACCGACCGCACCTACATGGCCCGGCACCTGCCGCCGGTGCCCGGCCGCGACGAGGCACGGCCGTCGGCGGAGCGGGCCGCCGACCTGTTCGCCCGGGGCGGCGAAATGATCCCCTGCCCACGGTCGACGGTGCTCTTCGCCTATTTCGCCCAGTGGTTCACCGACGGATTCCTGCGCGGCGACACCAACGTTCCCCGGGATCCGCGTCGCAACAGCTCCAACCACGAAATCGACGTCAACCCGGTCTACGGGATCACCGAGGACCAGACCAACGCCATCCGCGCCTTCGACGGCGGCCGGCTCAAGAGCCGGCTCGTCAACGGCGGAGAATTCCCGCCGTACCTGTGCGAGAACGGAAAGATCAAATCGGAGTTCTCGGCGCTGAGCGTGGCCCTGTTCGACAGGGTCGACGAGCCGCGGCGCGACACCCTGTTCGCCACCGGCGGCGACCGGGGCAACGCGCAGGTCGGATTCACCATGTTCACCGTGCTCTTCCTGCGCGAGCACAACCGGGTGGCGCGGGTGCTGGCCGACGCCTATCCGAAATGGGACGACGAGCGGCTGTTCCAGACGGCCCGCAACATCGTGATCGCCATCGTCATCAAGCTGGTGGTCGAGGAGTACATCAACCACATCACCCCCTACCATTTCCGCTTCCTGCTCGACCCCCGGCTGAGCACCCGGCTGGCCAGGGCGCCCTGGCACCGGCAGAACTGGGCGTCGATCGAGTTCAACCTGGTCTACCGCTGGCACAGCCTGGTCCCGTCCGAACTGGTCGTCGCGGGGCGGGAGCTGCCGCTGCCGGCCACCTTGTTCGGCAGCGCGCTGCTGCCCGAGGCGGGGCTGGGACGGCTGTTCGAGGACGCCTCCGAGCAGCGGGCCGGACGCATCGGGCTGTTCAACACCGACCCGGCCCTGCGGGAGGTGGACGTGGCGAGCATCGCCGGCTCGCGCGCCGTGGACCTGGCCCCCTACAACGACTACCGCGCGCACTGCCGCTTCCCGCGCGTCCGCCGCTTCGAGCAGATCTCCGGCGATCCGCGCGTCCACGGGGCCCTGCGCGAGCTGTACCGGGACGTGGACGACGTCGACCTGTACGTGGGCCTGTTCGCCGAGGAGCCGGGCTCGGCCAGGGCCATCCTCCCGCCGCTGCTCACCAAGATCATTGCGATCGACGCGTTCTCCCAGGCCCTGACCAATCCGCTGCTGGCGCCCCGGGTGTGCAACGCCGAGACGTTCTCCCCGGTCGGGATGCGGATCATCGGCACCACCCGGACGGTCTCGGACGTGCTGCACCGCAACGTGCCGGAGGATCCGCGGCCCCGGTTCGTGAGCATGACCTGGCGAGGCGCCCGATGACCGCCGAGCACGACACTGAGCACGACGCCGAGCACGACGCCGAGCCCGCCGCCCGGGTCCTGCGCGAGGCCGCGCGGGAACTGGCCGACATCGCCACCACGCTGCGCGAGGTGTCCCGGCACGCCACCGCCGCCGCCACGGACGGCGCCGTCTACGGTTCGCTGCGCCGGGCGCCCGCCGCCGGGGCACGGGCGCAGCGGGCCGTGCTGCGCGCGGTCACCGACCGGCGCGGGCTCGGCTACACCGTCGCGGGCGGGCCGATCGGCACCCTCGGCGCCAAGCTCGGCGGCATGGCCGGGACGCGCAGCCTGGCCGTCCGGATGATGACGACGTCGCTGCGGCTGCGCATCGCCGCCGTCTGCCTGGACAACCCCGAACTGGTCACCGATCCGCTGCTGGCGCGGCTGCACGAGGCGGTGGCGGCCGAGCGGGAGATGGACGCGGTCCGGGCCCTGTGCGCGCTGATCAAGGACCGGGGCACGGCCCGCACCCTCACCGCGATCGCCCCGATCTTCGGCGAGTTCCTGGCGTTGCGCGCCCTGCTGGACCGCAATCCGCTCAACGACCGTACCGCCTGGCTCATCGCCAGCGGCGAGGCCGCCGCCACCGCCGACCCCATCACCGGCCTGAGCAACCGGGCGATCGCGGTGCTGGACGTGGGGGAGGGCGCCGCCCGCCGCACCGCCCCCGAACCCGGCGAGCTCGCGCGGCTCGGCACGCACGGATCGCTGCTGGACTTCCTCACCAACATCTGCGTCGTCGGCCCCACCGGCCGGGTCCTGGTGCAGACCGTGACCGGCCCGGACGGCGTCCGCCGGCACGTCGTGCAGGTGCCGGGCATGCGGATCGGCAACCCCGACCTGGACTCGCCCGCCGACCTGCTCGGCGCGTTCAGCAGCACCCTGATGGACAGCGCCCCCTTCAGCCGCGCCCTGGCCCGGGCCGTCGAGGACTACGGCGTTCCGCCCGGCGAGGACATCGCCCTCATCGGCCACAGCGCCGGCGGCGCCGCGATCATGAATCTGGCGCAGGACCCGGAGTTCTGCGCCCGCCACACCGTCGCCCACGTGGTGGCCGTCGGGTCGCCGATCGACTTCAAGCGGCCCGTCTCACCCCACACGTGGGTGGCCAGCATCACCAACCAGCACGACCTCATCCCCAGCCTGGACGGGCAGGGCGCCGGCTCCTGCTTCGACCTGCACCCCGACTGGTACGCGGTCGACTACACCGACCCCGCCCACGTGTTCCCCGCCTGCCACCGCATGGAGCACTACCGGGCCAACATCGCCGAAGACCTTCCGGAGGTCCGCGCCCGCCTGGAGGAGCGGCTGAGCCCCTACCAGGGCCCGGTCGTCCGGTCGCAGCTGTACCGGCTGTACGACCGCAGGCCCGCGGCCGCGACGACCACGGCCCCGACGACCGTGCCCCCGACGACCACCGTGGTCACCACGGCCGGAGACACCGTCGAACTGCCGCTGCGTTCCCCGGAGGGGCGCGCGCTCACCGCCTACTTCACCGCCGACCCGGCCGTCGCCGCGCGGCTGCTGGGGGAGCACGGGCGCGCGGTGCGGCTGGGCGGCCGCGCGCTCATCGCCCTCCACGCGTTCGAGAACCGGGGGACACCGCTCGGTGACTACGGTGAGGCGCACCTGGGGGTCGTCGTCGCCGACCCGGACGGTCCGCGCCCGTCCCGCGTGTGGCGGGAACTGCTGCCGTCCGGTGAACACCGCGGCCTGGGCACCTGCTTCCTGCACTCGGTGCTCACGACCGACCTGGCGTGCGCCGTGGCGGGCGAGGCGTGGGGGCATCCGGCCTCGGTGGGCGCGGTGCGCGTGGCGGGCGACGGGCGTTCCGCGTCCGTGACGGTCGTCGACACCGACGGCACGATCCTGACGCTGGCCGGGCCGCTGGGCCGCGGGCTGCCGTTCGTCAGACGGGACGTCGTCGTCTACTCCCGGCGGGACGGAGCCCCGCTGCGTTCGCACATCCGCGAACGCGGGCGCCGGCGGGCTCACCCGTCTCCCGGCATGCGGCTCACCGTCGGCTCCTCCGCCAACCCCCTCGCGCGGGCCCTGGACGCGCTCGGCCTCGACGGCGCCCGCCCGGTGCTGTGCCTGACCGCGCCCGCCCGCAGCGGCCTGCGGACGCCGGCCGTCCCCCTGCCCGCCCGCTGACCCCGGAGCCAGTACATGCCCATTAACCCTGTCTCCGCCCACGCCCGGGTCCTCGGCGCCGACGCCGACGTGCTGGCCGAGTGCGCCGCACGGCTGCGCCGGCTCGCGGCCCGGCTCCGTGCGCACGACGCCGCACCGCCCTGGCTGTACCACGCGCTGAACGACCACATCACCGCCTGCGTGGTGGCCTCCGCCGACCTCGCCGACGCCGCCGAACGGCTGCACGAGTACGCCGCGGCGGCGATCTCCGACGGCCCCACCCGCTGATCACCCGGGCCGCGGCCGCGTTCCCGCATCCCCGCCGGCCCGGCTGGAACGTGATGTCGCAATGCCGCCAGCGTGTCGCGACGTGGCCGACCAGGCTGTCGGCATGACCGATTCGCTGACGACCGACTCGCTGACCGTCCTCACCGGCATGTACGCGGCCGAGGCGGAGTACCTGGCCGCCGGGGGGCCGGGCGAGGCCTCGTTCGATCTGCTCGCTCCGTTCTTCGCGTCCGATGTCGTGCTGCACCAGGCCGACGCCCTGCCCTACGGCGGCGTCTGGCGTGGGCACGCGGGCATGGAGCGGTTCTTCCTCGCGATGAGCCACACGTGGGAATCGTTCGACATGGTGGAACAGGAGTTCCTCGCCACCGGCGAGACCGCCGTGGTGCTCACCCGGGTCCGTGCTCGCGCGCGTGCCACCGGCCGCGAGCTCGCCTTCCCCATCCTGCAGACGGTGGCGATCAAGGACGGGCGGATAGCCGAGGTCCGCCCCTTCTACTGGGACACCGCCGCGATCGCCGCCGCCTGCGCGGTGCCGGACGAGACCGGCTGAGATCAGTGGTGAGCCCGTGCGTCACCCACTGGATGGCCGCGACGAGGACGGTGTCCTGACCGCGGACGGCGAGCTCGGCGCAGGCCCCTGCCACGGCCCGGAAGGTGCGTTGGGGCGGTCGCCTGCGGCAGGTCGCGTCGCCGACCGGTCGTGATCTCGGTGGCAAGGGGGTTGACGACCACACCTCTCATTGCTCAGAGTCATGGTTCATGTACTGTTGGTGAGCGAATGGTGGCCGGCTGGTCGCCTGGCTCATCGGGGGGGACGCTATGAGCCGTGTGACCGAGTTGCCGTCAGCCATGCCTCCGGCGGCAGGTGGCTTCTACCGCCAGGGGTGGTGGCGGCGAGAGAGCTTCGTCGACGATCTGCACGCCCGTGCTCGTCAGATGCCCGCGTCGGTCGCCTACGTGAACGTGCGGTCGCTGCGAGGCGCCACCGAGTCGGCGACGGTCACCTTCGGTGAGCTGGCCGAACAGGTGGAGCGGCTGGCGGCGGTGCTGTGGGGGCTGGGCGTGCGGCCCGGCGATCTGGTGGCCCTTCGATCACCCAACCGGTGGGAGGCCGCGGCGTTGTGGCTGGCGTGCGGCAGGGTGGGAGCGGTGACCATGTCGCTGTCGCCCTGGGCGGGCGCCCGCGAGGCGGAGATCGCCTTCACCGGCATCCCGGCCCGTCTGCTGGTCATCGGGGACGCGTGCGCGCCGGATGCCGCGGGCCTCGCGCCCCGCACGGTCCACCTGGGGGAACTGCTGGACAGCGCGCACGCCGCCGAGCCGCTGCCCGCCACGGAGCGACCACAGGTCTCGCCGGACGACCCGCGGCACGTGGCGCTCACTTCCGGCACGACCGGGAGCCCCAAAGCGGTGGTGCATTCCGGCAACACCCTGTACGCGTCACTGCGGGCGGCCGCCGCGTTCCTGCCGCCCCGGCCGGTCCTGACGAGCGCCGCGGGATTGACTCATGCGTCGGGGCTGAAATACCTGGCGTTGATGCCGCTCGTCACCGGGGGGCGTGCGGTGCTGCTCACCAGTGACGACCTCCACGGCCCCGACCAGTGGCTCGATCTGGTGGCTCACCATGAGGTGAGCTGTCTGGTCGGCCTTCCGGCCCTCCTGGGGCAGTTGGTCACCGCCCAGCGCCGACGCGAACGCGACCTGTCCGGCATGCGCCGCGTCGTCAGTATCGGCGCGCCCCTCCCCGCCCCGACAGCGGTCGGCATACGCGCTCACCTGTGCACCGGCCTGATCAACGTATTCGGGATGACCGAAGGCGGCCCCCTCTGCGTGACCGCGCCGGACGACCCGTCGGAACCCGCCGAGCTGGGCATGGGACGGCCCGTCGGAGGCACACAGGTCGAGATACGCGGCGAGGACGCCTCCGGGGCGGGCAGCCTCAATGTCCGCGGCCCGAGCATGTGCCTCGGCATCCTCGATGTCCGGTCCGGCCGGACGACGTGGACCCCGGACCGCGACGACGGCTGGTACGACACCGGCGACCTGGTCCGGAGCGACGAGCACGGGCGGCTGCACTACCTGTCGCGCGCCTGCGACCGGGTCGGTTGGGGGCCCATGATCCCGACCGCGGAGGTCGAGAGCCAGTTGCTCGGCCACCCCGCCGTCGCCGACGTCGCCGTGATCGGGGTGCCCGACCGGCAGGGGCACGAAGCCGCCTGCGCCGTCGTCGTCCCGCGCAGCGCCCGGCCGACCCTGGACGAGCTGTGCGCGTTCCTGCGTCAGCGGCGCATGGGCGACAAGGACCTGCCCGCCCGTCTGGCCGTCGTTCCGGCGCTGCCCCGCACCGCACTGGGAAAGATCAGTAAGGCGGAGCTTCGTCGTCAGGTCATCAACGGCGCCCTGCCGACCGAAGGCTACGACGCGCTCCGGCACCGCCTGGAATGACCCGGGACGCGCACCACAACCCCCCAGGACCGATCGATCACTCGCTCACGTGGCCGTCCAACAGGACGGCGAGCGGCTTTGTGGGGGGACAGGTGGACACGACAACGCAGAACCGAAAAGAACCGGCGCACCGGCTCCGGCTCCTCGACGACGTGGCGCCACCGGCGCCGCCACCGCCGGTACCGCCCGGATGGCGGATGGGGCCGCCCGACTTCGTCGGGGTCGGGACGATGAAGTCCGGCACGACATGGTGGTGGTCGGTGCTGACCACCCATCCCGCGATCGCCTCACCACGCGCCGCCCAGGCGGCCGCCGACCATTCCGGTGCCGATTCCCGAGCGCTTCACGGAGCGAAAGAGGTGCACTTCTTCGACCACTACGGCCGCGTCGAAGACGTGGATCCGGCGGAATATCACCGCTACTTCCCCCGTCCGCCCGGTGCGATCGCCGGCGAGTGGACGCCTCGGTACATGTACGACTTCTGGACGCCGCCGATGCTGCGCGCGGTCGCTCCGGAGGCCAGACTGCTCGTGCTGCTGCGTGATCCGCTGGAACGCCTGGCGTCGGCCCTGGGCTTCCACCGGGCCCTGGAAGCCGGGCACTCCCTCGCGGCCGTCATGGAACACCAGTTCCACAGGGCTCTGTACTGGCAGCAGCTGCGGATGCTGATGAACAGCTTCGACCGCGACCGGATCCTGGTCCTGCAGTACGAACGGTGCGTCGCCGAACCGGAGCGGCAGGCCCGGCGCACCTTCGAGTTCATCGGCGTGGACCCGGACATGTGGCATCCGGTTCGCCCTTTCGACCAACAGGTGGGGCGGTCGTCTCCGAAGCCCGTCGTCAACGAAGCCACTCGCGCGGTGTTCTGTCAGGCCATCGCGCCGGACATCAGCCGCCTGCTGAGCGAGTTTCCCGACATCGACCCCACGCTGTGGCCCAGCGTCGGCCCTTCGGTGCCCGGAAGCGGTACAGAAGCCCACGACCTGGCCGCACTGGACGGCTGAGGCCGCCGACCGGAAAACCCCCGGCACGTCATCGCCGCGATTCGCTACGCCACACCCACGGGGGAGTGGCGTCGTCACAGGAGTTCAGAATGCTGGAGATCATCGGGGCCGGTTTCGGCCGGACCGGCAGCTATTCGCTGAAAGAGGCGTTGACGCGCCTGGGATACGGCCCATGCCACCACATGACTTCACTCGGCGAGAGCGAGGAGTCGCTGCGACGCTGGGAAGCCGTGGTGGACGGCGAGCAGATCTCGTGGGATGTGGTGCTGGCCGGTTACCGCGCCGCACTGGACTGGCCGGTCTGCGCATACTGGCGGGAACTCGTCGCGGCCTATCCGCATGCGAAGGTCATTCTGACCGTACGTCCCCCGGATCGCTGGTATGCCAGCATGTCCCGCACTCTTTACAGATCCTCCCGTCCGGCGCCGCTGACCCCTGAGGGGATGCTGATGCGGCTGGAGGACCTGCTGGACCCCGGCCTGCGGCGGCGTCGGCGGATCTCGCGAGAGGTGATCTGGAAAGGGACGTTCGGCGACCGGTTCGCCGACCGCGAGCACGCGATCGAGGTCTTCAACCGCCACAACGCCGAAGTGCGGGCCCATGTGCCCGCCGACCGGCTCCTCGTCTTCGACACGGCCCAAGGCTGGGAGCCGCTCTGCGACTTCCTGGGCGTCCCGGTGCCCGACGAGGAATTCCCCCACCTCAATCGGGCCGCGGCCTTCCAGGACGGCCTGTCGAGGCGCCGCCGGCGGATTCTGACCGGACGTGCCATGGTCGGAGCCCACGGGGACGCCGTTCGTTGACCGCCCTCTTCCGCCGGGACGTTCACACTTCCCCGCGGTGCCTGCGCAGAATCCATGGGTGGTGGCCGTCGGCGAGGATTTCAATACGCCTGGGCCAGTGGTAGGGGGCCGGCAGACGTCCGGCCCCCCGGAAATACAGGACGGTGCATCCCGCCTTTCCCTGGTGGGGGTTGAAGCCGCCGCCGTCCGCGGTCAGCCCGGCGCGTCTCGCGACGGCATCCCAGATCTGGTCGAGGACGCGTTCGCCGGGCTCGGCGACGCGGAAGCCCAGGTGTGTCTGGTGCTGGCAGGAGCGCTCGTCCTCGGCGATGCGGCCGCCGGTCGCGGAGGCGTGCGACGGCAGCAGGAACAGTTCCATGGACCGATCTCTCGACGTCTTCACGTGCGTTATCACGACCGGCAACTGCTCTCGGGGAAGCCCGTAACGCTTCGCCAGGTGACTGCGGACCACCGTACTGGGAACGGTCGGCGCCGCTTTCAGTCCGCGCTCTTCCAGTTCCGTCAATGCCCTGTCGATCCGTCCGGGAAAGACGAGCAGGGCCCCGTGATCGAATCGAGTGTGCCGGGCGATCAATTCCGTCGCGTCGCCGTGCGCGTCCGGTGGCAGAACGGCCCGCAGCGCGCTTTCCGTCGTGTGGGCGGCGATGAACCCTCGCATCGTCTCCAGGCGCCCCCAGTCGGCGGGTGCCAGACCGGGCACCGAACGCCGGCTCATCTCTTGCCGGACCGGGGCCATGGCGGTGTAAGGAGGCGGAGGCGGGACGTCGTCCATCATGACGGCACCCCGGGCGCGGCGGTCGCGGACAGGCGGCTGCCTCTCGTCCGTGCCGGTCTGCGGTTTTCGCTGTTGAAATCGCTCGTTCTGAACATGGCGGCGGTATCGGCGCCATGGGATGTTCTGGCCGCCACTGCACGACCAAGGACCGTTTTGACCGGCTTGCCCTTTCGGCGGGCGCCGCCCATGCCCCGACCCCGGATCAGACCACACTCTGGTTCGGTCACCTTCGACAAGGTACTCGAAGAATTGCGCCTCGTAGTTAATCGATTTCTAATCATGAGGCCACTCAATAACACCACGGCCCTGGGATTCGCGTTACCGTGACGTCCGCGCCGACCCGCCGCTGCCGCGAGCCCCGCGGCCCGCTCTGCGGGGCGCCCCCGCCGGTGAAAGCCCCGCTCACGACCCCGTGCTCAGGTCGGCCAGGTCAGGGGCAGGGTGTCCAGGCCGAGGACGAGGCCGGCGTGTTCCGTGGGCCGGGCGCCGTCCGGAATGCGGTAGTCGGGGATGCGGCGGTGCCATTCCTCCAGGGCGATGCGCAGCTGCAGGCGGGCCAGATGGGCGCCGAGGCAGCGGTGCGGACCCGCGCCGAAGGCGATGTGCCGGTTGGGCGCGCGGTCGAAGTCGACGGTCTGCGGGTCGGGGAACACCCGGGGGTCCCGGTTGGCCATCATGAGCGGCAGCATCACCATGTCCCCGGCGCGCATGGGACAGCCGTGGACGTCGGCGTCGGCGGTCAGCCTGCGGGCGGGCAGTCCCATGAACTCCAGGAACACCGTGGTGGGGAAGCGGCGGGCGAAGTCGGCGACGAAGTCGCACGATCCCTTGGCGGCCATCCCCTCGACCAGTTCGACGCACCGCCGCCGGACGGCGTCCCGCATCGCGGCGGCGCGGGCGGAGGTGAACAGCGGCCGCAGCAGCCTGCGCCAGGTGGTGTGCAGCGGCGGATCCAGCATGATCGGGATCCACTGGTAGGGCGGATCCGGGTCGATGACGGAGATCGCCCGGCTGGAGTGGGACCCGGCGTCCTGGTAGGCGGCGACGATGTCCTCGTGCCTGGTCAGCACCCAGAATCCGTGCCCGGCCCCGCTGTGGAACGCCGGGCACCGCTCACGGAGCTCGTCCAGCATCGGGTGGGTGGTGCCCGCCGGACGGGGCTCGCCGAACGGGTCGAAGTGGATCCGGGGGTGACTCATCGGCGCTCTCCTCTCCGCGCTCCTTCGCGTGCCACTCCGCGGTCGCTCCTTCGACCGTCCGGCCGTGCCCGGAGCGGCGTCGAGGGCATCGGCGGCGTGGCCGGCGGATCTCACCGGGGGAGACCTGGAAACCGGAACGGTTGGTGGCGAACGTATCCTCCATAACGGTGCGTGACTAGACACGATCGTCCGATAGGTCGCCCTGAACCTGCTTGAAGGAGCATGCATGCCTCTGCCTCCCGGGAGGTCCGCCTCGCCCGCCACCGAGACCGTGCTGAACGAGGCGTTCGACCGGATCCTGCGCCGCAACCCGGGCGAACCGGAGTTCCACCAGGCGGTGAAAGAGGTCCTGGAGACCCTCGCACCGGTGCTGGACCGGCGTCCGGAGCTTCTCGACGCCAAGATCATTGAGCGGATCACCGAGCCGGAACGCCAGATCATCTTCCGGGTGCCGTGGCAGGACGACAAGGGCGAGATCCATGTGAACCGCGGCTTCCGGGTCGAGTTCAACGGCGCGCTCGGCCCGTACAAGGGCGGGCTGCGGTTCCACCCGACGGTCAACCTCGGCGTCATCAAGTTCCTCGGCTTCGAGCAGATCTTCAAGAACGCGCTCACCGGGCTGAACATCGGCGGCGGCAAGGGCGGCAGCGACTTCGACCCGCGCGGCCGCTCGGACGACGAGGTGATGCGGTTCTGCCAGTCGTTCATGACCGAGCTGCACCGTCACCTGGGCGAGCACACCGACGTCCCGGCCGGCGACATCGGCGTCGGCGCCCGCGAGATCGGTTACCTGTTCGGGCAGTACCGGCGACTGGTCAACCGCTGGGAGGCCGGCGTTCTCACCGGTAAGGGCATCGGCTGGGGCGGCTCGGCGGGCCGCCCCGAGGCCACCGGGTACGGCAGCGTGCTGTTCACCGCCGAGATGCTCAGGCTGCGCGGCGAGGACCTGGAGGGCCAGCAGGTCGTGGTGTCCGGCTCCGGCAACGTCTCGATCTACACGGTGGAGAAGGCGCAGGCGATGGGCGCCAACGTCGTCACCGTCTCCGACTCCGACGGCTACGTCGTCGACGAGAAGGGCATCGACCTCGCCCTGCTCAAGGAGGTCAAGCAGGTCCGGCGGGGACGGGTCGGCGACTACGCCGAGCTGCGCGGCCCGTCCGCCCGCTACGTGCCGGGCGGCCGTGTCTGGGAGGTGCCCGCCGACATCGCCTTCCCGTCGGCCACCGAGAACGAGCTGAACTCCGACGACGCGGTCACGCTCATCCGCAATGGCGTCAAGGCCGTGTCGGAGGGCGCGAACATGCCGACCACGCCGGACGCGGTGCGTCTCTTCCAGGAGGCGGGCGTGGCGTTCGGGCCCGGCAAGGCCGCCAACGCGGGCGGCGTCGCGGTCAGCGGGCTGGAGATGGCGCAGAACGCGGCCCGCGTGAGCTGGACGTTCGAGAAGGTCGAGGCCGAGCTCACCCGCATCATGAAGGCCGTCCACGACAAGTGCCACGAGACCGCGGAGCGTTATGGCTCCCCGGGCGACTACGTCAAGGGCGCCAACATCGCGGGCTTCGAACGCGTCTCCGACGCCATCCTCGCCCAGGGACTCACCTGACCGAACGCGACCACGCCGGGTAGCGGTCTTCGCGGCGGCCGCCGGGACATCCCGATCACGCGGGTGGTTACCTGCCGGGTAATCGTCCCGGCGCGGCGGCGCCGCCAGGATGGCGTTCGTCCGCCCCACCACGAGGCGGCGGCGTCAGACCAGGAGGATTCGCCATGCCCACAGCCACATCCGCGACGACCCGGGCGGTGGTGGAGGAACTGTTGCGCCGGATCGGTGCGGGAGACCCCGAGGGCGTGGCCGAGCTGTACGCCGAGCGGGTGGACTGGAAGGTGAACTGGCCGCAGGCCGAGCACGGGCGCGCCGCCACCCCGTGGATCCGCCACCGTTCCACCCGCGCCGACGCCGCCGCCCACTTCCGGCAGCTCGCCGAGCACCACGTGCCCGACCAGGCGGGCACCGAGATCGAGCGGATCCTCGTCGACGGCGACGAGGCGGTGGTGCTCGGTGAGATCCGCCAGACGGCCCGGTCGACCGGCCGCGCCTACCGCGCCCGGTTCGCCCTGCACCTCACGGTCGAGCACGGCCTCGTCACCCGTCACCACGTGTACGAGGACAGCCTCGCCGTCGCCCAGGCGTTCGATGCCGAGCGGCACGGACAATGAGGGCGCCCGGCCGATGAGCCGCCCACGGCCGCTCGCGAGGCCGCCGGCGTGCGGAGCCGGACGGACCGGCTCCGGCGTCCCCGCTCCCGTGACGTTCCGGCGCGGCCGGCCCCCCTGTAAACTCCCTGTCGGCGAAGGGGAGTAGTCCTGCGACATCGCTGGTCGACACACTGGACATCCGAGGATGTCCCGGCCACCGAGCCACCGCGCTGACGCGCGGGGCGGACGAGACCTTCGGCAAGGCATGACCTGCCCGCACCACCATGCGGGCTGTACCGTCGTGCCGGGCCGAGTGGTTCGTCCGTCGCCTCCCAGGGCGTCGCCGAGGTTCGCGGCCCGGCCCCAGTGGAAGGCGCCCCCGGGCATGACATTCGATCCTCTGGCGTTCATCACCGCCTTCGGGCTGATCTTTCTCGCCGAGCTCCCCGACAAGACGATGTTCGCCTCGCTGGCCATGGGCACGCGCATGCGCCCGCTGTACGTGTGGTTCGGCACCTCCACCGCGTTCATCGTGCACGTCACGATCGCGGTGGGCGCCGGCAGCCTCATCGGCCTGCTGCCGGCCATGGCCGTCAAGCTCGTCTCGGCGGCGCTCTTCGCGTTCGGCGCCGTCGTCCTGTTCCGCTCGGGTGACGACGAGGAGGACGACGACCGGGCGGGCGGCAAGATCACCCGTTTCTGGCCCGCCTACGCCGCCGCCTTCACGGCCGTCTTCGTCAGCGAATGGGGCGACCTGACGCAGATCACCACCGCCAACCTCGCCTCCACCAACCCATGGCTGCCCACCGCGATCGGGGCGGCGGCCGCCCTGATGTCGGTGTCGGCCCTGGCGCTGCTGGCGGGCCGTTTCATCGCCAAGAAGGTTCCGCTGAAGACCGTCCAGCGCATCGGCGGCCTGTGCATGGCGGGCCTGGCGATCTGGACCCTCATCGAGGCGTTCAGCTGATCACGGAACCGCCCCCGAGGAGAGCGGCCGTGGCGTCCCCCTGTGCGTGACGCCGGCGCTGGGCGGCAGGTGTCGACGACCGAACGCCGGCACAGGGACCGGGCACTGGAAGATCTACGCCGCTGGTGCCCCGTGTGGCGACGCGGTTCACCAGTGCGCTCCCGGGTAGACGAGGCACGGCACGTGGCGCCTGGGCAGGAGGGGGTTGCAATGGCAGACGCGTTCGCTGACCGAGTGGTCGTGGTCACGGGGGCCAGCGGCGGAGTCGGTCGCGCGACCGCACGGCTGTTCGGAACGCGGCGCGCCCGCGTCGCGCTGCTGGCCCGCGGCGAGACCGGGCTGCAGGCGGCGGCGGAGGAGGTGCGCGACGCGGGCGGCCGGCCGCTGCCGCTCACGGTGGACATGGCGCACTTCGACCAGGTCGACCGGGCGGCCGACAGGATCGAACGGGAACTCGGCCCGATCGACGTCTGGGTGAACGTCGCGTTCAGTTCGGTCTTCGCCGAGTTCTGGGACATCGAGCCCGAGGAGTTCCGCCGGGCCACGGAGGTCACCTATCTGGGCTTCGTGCACGGCACGAGGGCCGCGTTGGACCGGATGCGGCCGCGCGGTCGCGGAGTGATCGTGCAGACGGGGTCGGCGCTGGCCAAACGGGGCATTCCCCTGCAGTCGGCCTACTGCGGAGCCAAACACGCCATCCAGGGGTTCTACGAGTCGCTGCGCTGCGAACTGATGCACGACAGGTCGGGCGTCCAGATGACCATGGTGCATCTGCCGGCGGTCAACTCTCCGCAGTTCAGCTGGCTGCTGTCCCGGCTGCCGCGGCACGCGCAGCCGGTGCCGCCGATCTACCAGCCGGAGGTGGCCGCCCGGGCTCTGGTCTACGCGGCCGAGCACCCCCGGCGCCGCGAGTACTGGGTCGGAGCCAGCACGGTGGGGACCCTGCTGGCCAACCGGCTGGTTCCCGGGCTGCTGGACCGCTACCTGGCCCGCACGGGATACGACTCCCAGCAGACCGGGGAGCCCCGCGATCCCGACCAGCCGGCGAACCTGTGGGAGCCGGCGGACGGCAAGGACGGAAAGGACTTCGGCGCCCACGGCGTCTTCGACGGTCGCGCGCATCAGCGGAGCCCGCAGACATGGGCAGCCCAGCACCGCCTGGCACTGGGGGCAGCGGGAGGCGCCCTGGCGGCGGCAGGAGTCTGTTGGTGGAGGCGCTGATCTCGGCCCGCTTCCATCCTCCGGACCGGCCGCCTTGCACGACGCCCTGCCCGTGCCGTCATCGGCCTCCTGAGGGGTCTTCGCCGGGCGCCTCCGGCCGGGGGCCGGGCACGCTGGGATCCGGACGGGGCGCGGCCAGGCGGGTCGGCCGCAGACGGCCCCGGACGACGACCTCGCCCGCACCCTCCCAGCGGGATGCCTCGTCCGGCCCGGCGGCGTCCAGCGCGGTCCCGGACGCCAGCACGCGGCCCGGGGTCTTCTTGGCCAGCTCGGTGAGCCGGGCGGCCTCGTTCACCGGGTCGCCGATGACGGTGTACTCGAACCGCTTCTCCGCGCCGATGTGCCCGGCCACGGCCGGCCCGGCGGACACGCCGACGGCGGCCGTGACCTGCGGCACCTCGGCGGCCAGGCGGGACGCCAGCTCGCGCGCGGCGGCCAGGGCGCGTCCGGTCGCGTCCGGCAGGTCCAGCGGCGCGCCGAAGATCGCCAGCGCGGCGTCGCCCTCGAACTTGTTGATCCAGCCGCCGTGCCGGTTGACGACTTCGACGACCACCGCGAAGAACTCGTTGAGCAGCGCGACGACCTCCCCGGGCGGGCGGGTCGCGGCCAGCCGGGTGGACCCGACGAGGTCCACGAAGATCACCGCCACGTCGCGGACCTCCCCGCCCAGCGTCACACCGCGTTCCAGGGCCAGCCGCGCGACGTCCTCGCCGACCTGCCAGCCGAACAGGTCCCGCAGCCGCTGACGCTCGCGCAGCCCGGCGACCATCTGGTTGAACCCGGCCTGGAGCCGCCCGATCTCGCTGCCGTCGTAGACGGGCACCTCGGTGAGCAGGTTCTGCCGTTCCACCTGGGCCATGGCCAGACGCACCGAACCGATCGGGTCGGCCATCGCGCGGGCCGCCAGGTAGGTGACGGCGAGCCCGACGGCCAGGGCGGCGCCGCCCAGCGCGACCATCGTCCAGCTGAGCTGGCGGCTCGACACGTCCGCGACGGTCAGCGACGCCACGCTCATGAACACGATCCCCAGCACCGGCACCGCCGTGCCCAGGCCCCAGGCGAGCACCGACCGGGTGACGACGCCCGGCACGCGCGACCCGGCCGGGACGCGGGTGGTCAGCGCGATCGCCGCCGCCGGGCGGAACAGCCGCTCCGACACCAGATAGACGATCATGCAGGTGGCCAGCCCGCCGAGCAGCACGGTCAGGCCGAGCTTGAGCGCCATGAGCGGCGAGAACACCAGGTTGATCCCCGCCCACCCGACGGCCGCGACGCCCCACAGCACCCCGTGGACCTTCATGAGCAGCAGCGGCGCCCGCAGCACCAGCCGCTGCTCGGCCTCGGTGAGCGGCCGCTCGGTGCCGAACAGCCGCCGCATCGGCCGGAACACCCGCAGCCCCACGACCACGCCCACGGCGATCGCGGTGGTCGTGTAACCGAAGAACAGGGCGACGTTGGCGCGCTGGAGCGGTTGATGGCCACGGATCTCCACCGGATCCGGCAGCACGACCGTCGCCAGCACGAGCACCACCAGCGAACCCACCGCGTTCGCCAGGACCGCGCTGACGCTCACCAGCCGCCGGATGCGGCGCTCGACGGCCGCGCGCGGCGCCCGGGGTGGTCCGTCGATGAACCGCGCCAGCCTTTGCCGTATCTGCTCCATACGCCGGGACTGTACGCATGCACTCCCGTCCGCCACCCCTCCGGTACCGGGAAGACGATCCGTCCGCGCGGCCCGCCGGACGCGAGGCGGGACCGGGGCGCAACGGTCGCTCGCCCGTCCGGCGCCAGCCCACCCGCCACGGCGGCGGGCGCCGCCTCGGGAACGCGTCACCAGGCCCATCGGCAGAGTGCGAGGTTGACGCCGCCGATGAACACCATGGCGGCGCCCGGGGGCGACGGCCAGTGCCGCCGCGCGCCCTGACGCCGGGGGACAGGTCAGTGGTGGTACTGGTGGACGACGGCGTGGCCCTTGCCCCTGCCGATCATCCACTTGTTGATCGGCGTGGTCAGGAGGAAGGCCACCACCAGGGAGAAGGCCAGCGAACCCCAGAACAGGAAACTGTCCAGGCCCGCGTCCATCGCACCGGGCACGGCGAGCATGACGCCGTTGTCCAGGATCTCCATCACGGCGATCGACACCGTGTCGGCGGCCAGGGCGACGCCCAGCGCCGCCCTGAGGCCCACCCCGGCGCGCAGGACTCCGCGCATGGTCAGCGCGTATCCGAAGACGAACGCCAAGGCGACGGCGAGCACCACCGTGGCCAGGCCGTGCAGCCCGAGGGCGGTGCCGATCACCATGCCCAGCACCTCGCCGATCGCGCATCCGGTCAGGCAGTGCGCCGTGGCCTGGGCCGCCATTCCCCAGCTCGCCGGCCCGCCGTGGCCATCACCTCCGTGGTCACCGTGGTGGTGGCCGCCGTGGTTCTCGCCCTCGCCATGGTGGGGCATGTGCCGCTCAGGTGTCGTCATCACAAACCTTCATTTCGTAGGGGGACGGGCCGACGCGCCCTTCTGCAGGGAGACGTCGTGGCCACGCATGCCGTGACAGATTTTCGGGATCAGATGGTCACGGAGAGCCGCTCACGGGCGGCGATGGCCTTACGCAACCGGATCATCTCCTTGGGGAGGTCGACCGCGACCGCCCCCACGAGGACTCCCTCCCGGGTGAACGCGAGGGCGAACTTGCCCTCGTCGATGTCGCCGGAGACGAGGCCGCTCTCGTTCGCCAACCGCGGGAAGCCGGCCCACTGTACCCGCGTACCGTGCACCCGCGTCCCGAGCGCGGGGACGGCCTCGAACCTCTCCGCCTCCCCGACCCCGCGCAGCAGGTTGCGGGCGGCGACGGCGCCCTGCTCGTTGGCGTTCGCCCAGTGCTCGACGCGCACCAGCTCGCCGTCGAACAGGCCGTGCGGCCAGCGGGCGACGTCCCCCGCCGCGACGACGCCGGAGACGCCCTCGGCGAACAGGTCCGCGCCGGTGACCACGCCGTCGTCGACCCGGACGCCGCTGCCGTCCAGCCACTCGGTGTTGGGCACCACGCCCATGCCGACGACCACCAGATCGGCCGGAACCGCACGGCCGTCGCTCAGCCGCACCGCGCGCACCCGGCCGTCTTCGCCGGTCAACGCGACCACCCGAACACCCGAGACCAGCTCAACGCCGTGCCTGGCGTGATGCCCGGCCAGCCACCGGCCCGCCTGCCGGCCGATCGTGCCGGCCATGGGAACCTGCCCGGCATCGACCACGGTGACCTGGCGGCCCTGCGAGCGCAGGGTGGAGGCCACCTCGCCGCCGATGAAGCCGCCACCGATGACGACCACCCGTTCGGCTCCCTCGGCCAGGGCCTCGCGCAGCGCCTTCGCGTCGTCGATCGTGCGTAGGACGTGGACGCCGCGCAGGCTCATCTGCTCGTCGGGAAGGCGGCGGGGGCGCGCGCCCGTGGCGATCACCAGCCCGTCGTAGGGCAGTTCGGTGCCGTCGTCCAGCCCGACCGTCCGGGCGCGGGTGTCCAGCCGCACGGCACGGCGCCCACCGAGCCAGCGGACGTCGAGGTCATCGCCGCCCGGCAGCGCGACGTCATCGTCTCCCGTCAGCACGCTCTTGGACAGCGGCGGCCGGTTGTAGGGCAGATGCGGCTCGGCGCCGACCAGGCTGATCTCGCCGCTGTACCCCTCCTCCCTCAGGGTCTTCACGGCCCGCAGACCCGCCAGCGACGCCCCGGCGACCACGACGCGTTCGATCGTTCCCATCTCCACTCCTTCCGGACGACGGTCGACATCATACGGTACCCCCCTAAGGTATATCGCCCGTCCTCGGATGACCGCTTGCCCCATCGGAGTACCGGGGACCGAGTCGCCGGCTCCCAAGGACCGAGGCACGACGTCGTCAGATCGTTCACCCGGGTCCGGAGCGTCTCGACACCGACGCGGGTCGCCCTAGGGCTGACGCCGGGCCGGCGTCCGCAAAACGGATCCAGCGTCACGCCGCCCGCCAGACCGTCCACGGACGGACGAGGAGCAGGCGTTCGTGGACAGTGGCCTCGTCAAGGAGATGCGGCTGCTGCTGACCCAGGTCCGCGGCCGCGCCCGCCGCGCAGACGGAGAAGGTCGTCAAACGGGCCGCGAAGGACTCAAAACGCCACCCAAACCCGGCGAGCACTATTCGACATCTGCCTCGACGCCGCAGCCGACCTCACCACACCGACGAACTGACCCGACAGTCCGCTGACCAGCCTGCACGCCAACTTCGACCTGCTGCTGTGAATTAACGGCGGTCCGTCCACGAGGAGGGCGATAGGCAGGCCGCCAATCAGCAGTGGAGTCGCCAGGTCGGGCAGGAGTAGCGCAACCTGAAAATGACAGCGGGGAATCTTGTTGCCATTGCGTCCGAAGAGCTATTGATGTCACTGCCGGTGTGGCGTTTATCCGGGAGTTCTCCTTTCCTTTCCCGTCTGCTGGCGAAGAATTCTCCCGCATGTGGTGGGGCGCGGCTGACCGCGATCGGTGAGGCGTCGGCCCGGTGGCGCGTCCGGTGGTGTCGGCAGACCCGCTGACGGCGCCGTCACAGCTGAGCTGGAGCGACGGAGCGCTGAGCGCGCCGCGGGTAGCTGCTGGCGGTGCGGGACATCCGCGCAGGGCGGCTGTACGGATGGCTGTAGCGATTGCGTAAGCCGCGGCACCGCCCACTATTTGGTTATTCCGGAATCGAGAACCCCTTGGTAGGGGAGTGGGCGGCCTGCTCCGCCGCCCCTATCAAACCACCCTGACACAAAAATGACGGGCACTCGTCGGCATGCCACTGCCCGCATTAATTCGGTGTGAACGGTCGGCGCGAATACCGCACGAACATCAACTATTCGGACATTGATAACTGAATATCCGGCTCTGGTTCCGGGGCCGCTCTTACCGTCCGCACCTGTGACAAACAACCTTTTGCCGCACACGCTGTGGCGCACTGCGAGCCGGGCCGTGGCCGCGCTCGGCGCGGTGGTGCTCGGGGCGGGCGCGCTGTCCGCCGCCGCCGGCCCCTCGTCCGCCGCCCCGGCGGGCGAGAAAGTGATCGTCTCCGAGGACTTCTCCGGCAGCGCCCTGCCCGCAGGCTGGCGGGTGGTCGACGGGACCTGGAAGGTCCAGGACGGCAGGCTCGTCGGGACGGCCACCAGCGGCAACAACAAGATCACCTTTGGTCGGCACCTGGACGACTTCAGGTTCGACGCGACCGTCCGCTTCGAGAAGGTCGCCGAGCCGACCAGGTGGGAGGCGTTCGGCCTCGACGTCCCCGCCGACGGTGCCCGCCCGTGGTGGATCGCCACCATGCGCAGCGGCAGCACCGCGAGCAACGGCCTGGAGTTCGCCCAGATGACGACGGCGGGCTCCTGGAACGTCACCGACACCGCCGCCGCGCCCTACGCCGCCGGCACCGGCCGCGACATCAAGGTGTCCATCGAGGTGCACGGCAACCAGGCGCGCTGGTTCTTCGACGGGCAGCAGATGATGCGCACCACGAGCCTGGTGCGCTCGGCCGACGGCGTTCAGGCGCTGTTCGTCAACGGCTCGACCGTCTCGTTCGACGACGTCAAGATCACCGAACTGCCCGGCAACGGATACCTGCGCCCGGCCGGCAGCCCCGTCACGGTGATCGCCCACCGCGGCGCCTCCTCGGCCGCGCCGGAGAACACGCTCGTCGCCCAGGAGATCGGCCGCCGCGCGGGCGCCGACTTCATCGAGAACGACGTGCAGCCCAGCAAGGACGGCGTGCCGTTCGTCCTGCACGACGGGACGGTGGACCGGACCACCGACGGCACCGGCTCCATCCGCAACCTCACCTCCGCCCAGCTCAAGGCGCTCGACGCGGGCTCGTGGTTCTCACCCCACTACACCGGCGTGCGGATGCCCACGCTCGCCGAGCAGCTCGCCGACCTGCGCACCCGCGGCGGCGACCTGCTGCTGGAGATCAAGGGCGCGCACACCCGGGACCAGGTCGCGAAGATCGTCCAGGTGATCCGCGAGCAGAACATGACCAAACGGGTCTTCGTGCAGAGCTTCGAGGTGGACGCGCTCAAGTACACCTACGAACTGGCTCCGGAGCTTCCCCTCGGCCTGCTGCGCAGCAGCCTCGACGCCGACCCGGTGGCGATCGCCAAGGAGCTCCACCTGACCGCCTACAACCCCAGCAGCGGCCCGCTGCTGGCCAGGCCCGATGTCGTCACCGACCTGCACAACGCCGGCGTCGCGGTCATGGCCTGGACGGTCGACTCCGCCGCCACCTGGAAGAGCCTGGACGCCCTCGGCGTCGACGGGATCATCACCAACCGGCCCGCCGAACTGGCCGGCTGGAACGACGCCATGCTGCACGGCGCGCGGCCCAAGCCGACCGTCGACATCGCCTCACCCGCGAACGGCGCCACCCTCGACCGCGCCCAGCGGCCGGTCGTCGGCGTCGCCGCCGCCAACGCCGACAACGTGCAGGTCAAGCTGGACGGCGCCCCCGTAGCCCCCGGCAAGCCCCTCGACCTGACCGGCCTCAGCCTCGGCGAGCACACCCTGCGCGTAGAGGCGACCAGCCCCAAGGGCACCGCCGTGGCGACGTCCACGTTCACCGTCGCCGCCACGCCCGCCGGTCTCGGCCACCTCATCATCACCTCCGGTGCCGACCAGGGCGCGGTGTCGGCGCTGACGAGCAAGCTGGCCGCCGGACGCTACGACCAGGTCGCCCAGTACGCCACAGCCCAGTCCGGCAAACACATTCCGGCCAGGTACGCCACCGTGATCGCCGCCGACGCGCTCGCCCTCCGCTCCCAGCAGTCCTGACCCCTCCCCGGGGGGCCTGGCCGTCACGGCGACCAGGCCCCCGGCCCTTCCCACAGCACGACGACCTCCACGCCAGCGACGACGAAGACGTCCCATCCATTCGGCGAACATCCCGGACCGGCAGAGGCGGCCTTCGGTCAGGACCGCCCCAGGCTGAGCAGCGTCAGGCACCCAGTCACAGGCGGCCGGAGCAGCGAGCCACGCCGGCCATCGTCCCCGCGCACGGCCCCTTCCACGGAGGCGCGCCGACCAGCCGGGCAACCGGTCACCTAGTCACGGACCCACGCTGCGTGCACCGATCGAACAGCCTCGACCATCCAGGACGGCCGCCGCGCTGGCCACGCTACGCGCCCGCGCCCCCGGCGTGACGGTGTCGCTGACCGAAGCCGAGCCGCCCGGCGCGGGTCCAGGCCGGCGAACTCGGTCACGTACCGGCCAGCGAGCCACGGGATGTCCAGACCCGTCAGGACGGGCCGGGGGACAGGAGGAGCCGCCGGTGGCGGCCACCACCCCACCCGCAGCCCGCCGCCGCTTGAGGCCTGGACCGGTCAGGGCGTCGCGGTCGAGCAGGGCGATGCCGTTGAGCAGCGGCCGGTCGCAGCGGTGTGGCGCGACGGCCATGGCCGCCGCGCCACTGTGCGGTTTCACGCGTGCTGAGGTCAGCCCGCGCTGCGGGAGACTGCCGGGCAGACCCGGTCGCGTGCAGTCGCCGCCGGGAGAGGAACGGGCGTCACCGCACCGTTACGTTGGAGCTCCCGCTGCTCTGGTATCCCTCGGTGGCCATGATCATGTAATCGTGGCTGCCCAGGTTCATCCCGTAGCGCGCCCACGCGTCGAAGTGGTTGCCCGAGGTTATGGTTCCGCCCGTCCGCCTCGACTGCCGGACGCTCCAGTACTGCGGGAAGGTCCTCGTGCCCTCGATGGAGGGGGCGTTGTAGCGCATCGTCTGGTAGATGTCGTACGTACCGCCGTCGCTGGTGATCGTGCCCTTGTACGTCCCGGTGGGCCGCCAGCTGCCCCAGTTGTCGACGATGTAGTACTCCACGAGCGGGTTCCTCGTCCACCCGTAGAGGGTCAGATATGAGTTGCCGGACGGGTTGAAGCTGCCCGAGTAGTTCACCGTCCTGCGTCCGCCGGGGTTCCAGCCCTTACCGGCGACGAAGTTCCCCGTGTTGCGCCACGAGGTGCTGTAGTTGCCGCCGGACCCCAGTTCCATGGAGACCGTTCCCTGGCTGTCGGTCCAGAACGAATAGAAGTAGCCGTTGTTCCAGCCCGTCTGGTTGGTGGTGATGGCGGCGTGGGCGGTGCCGGGCAGGAGCGTTGTGGCCGCGACCATCGCCACGGCGCTGGCACCGCTGACGAGCAGCCTGGCGCGGGCGCGTCTGCGGCTCTTCGGGTGCGCGGGGGCCTTGATCATGTGCGCGCTTCCTCCTCGTGGAACCTGGCAGCGAAGCCAGGCGGCGTTGTACGACCCGACGAGGCGGCCGGTGGCCCGAGTACGGCCGCGCGTCGGTGTCGCACAACGCGGCGGGGTTGCCGGTTGTCGTGCGGTCAACGACCGGAGGGGAGGACCAGAGAGTGCGGGTGACCCGGATCGACAGTGATTGACACCTGTCGATGGCGACAGTGTTCATCCGACTCCACCGAGTGTCAACGATTCCCGTACGCTCACGCGCACTTTCGCGGTCAGGGATCTCACGCAAAAGCATCGCCCCTGGTCACCGACCATTCCCGGCCGATCGAACAACGATGATGCGATGAAAACTTCCATAGCCCGTGCGGATCACGCCGCGCGGGGCGAAGGGAGACCGAAATCAAACCCGCCCCGCTGCGCCGGACGCCGACAAGCCTCCATTTCGTCCCTAGGTCACCCGCGGCGCCCCCACGACCCCCGTCCGCGCCCCCCGGTTGCGTTTCGTCCCATGTCGGCCGGAGACATCGCCCGATGGCGCCTGCGCTCTCGGGCGCGGGATCAGCGCGCGGCCGACCTGCGGGGCGTCACCGCACTGGTGCGCTCGCCACGACTTTCGCCGTGTCAAGACTGTGCGCGGGCCGGGTCGCAGGCCGTGCTTCAGTTGGCCTGGGGGCGAATCGCGGGCGGGTGCAAGCGACTCGTGCAGCGCCAGTGTTAGCGGCGTCGACCGCGAGCCTGGCGTCAGCATCGTGTCGGTCGTGCCGCATTGCAACGGCCGCCCCTCGAACGCCGCCTCGCGCGTGGCGGCCAGTCCGGTGGTGCGGTGCGGTTGAGCTGGGGTGAAGGTGGGCGCGGGTTGTGGACGGTGGGTTCGGCTGGCCTGGCGGCTACTGCGGGCGAGGTGGGCGGGTGGGGCGGTCGAGTTTGTGAGCCACGCTGAGCCTGCTGCGGGCTCGCGTGGGGCCAGCGGTCGCGCCTGGTGGCGGCGTGGTGTTGCTGGCGACGATGCGCCGAGCGGGGGGCGAGGCGTTCCGCGCGGTTTCTTCTGTGGGGATTGTTGTTGATTCGCCCTGGTTCGTCAGATCATCCGTGGGACACGACCACGGAAGGATGCCACGGCATGCGTACACGGCCGGTTTACGACATTGCCGCGCTGCTGGCCCGTCTGGGGGTCGGCGCCGTCTTCCTCGCCCACGGCTGGCAGAAGATCGAGGTGGGCATCACCGCCACCGGCAGGTCGTTCGACCAGTTGGGGGTGCCGGCGCCCACGGCAGCCGCCATCTACGCCACCTTCGCCGAGCTGCTGGGCGGCCTCGCACTCATCGCGGGCCTGGGACTTCCAGTCGCCGGAACCGTCCTCTTCCTCGACATGGCGGGCGCCTTCGTCTTCATACATGCCGGCAACGGCCTGTTCCTGGTGGATGACGGCAAGGTCGCGAACGGCTTCGAACTGGTCCTGGTGCTGGGGCTGGCGAGCCTGCTGTTCGCGGCGGGGGCGGGCGGACAGCTGACGCTGGACCGCCGTCTGTTCCCGTCGCGGGCCGACCGGTCCGAGCAGGAGGCCTGGCCGCCGCCGGAGGACCCTTCGGTTCCCTGGCCGTCGCCGGACGAACCCGAGGCTCTTGAGGCGGGCCCGGCCCGCTCCGGCGGTACGGCCCAGGAGGGGGCGGCCCGCACGACCCGGCCCGACATCCCGGTCGAGCCGACACGGCGGCGCGGCGCGATGGGCCGGAGCGGCAGAGACCTCGCCGCGAGCCAGACCGACTCGGCCGACGCCGCCGACGTGCCTGTGCGGCCACCCGCCGAACCGAAAGGCGGCAGACGCCGACGGAAAACGAAGGCCGACCGCGAGGGAAGCACCGCTTCGACGCCGGACGTACCGGACGAGGGGGCTCCCACAGCCAGCGGCGGGGGCTCGGCCGCGCCGACGGGAGAACCGCCCGCTGAGGGCAGCCCCGGCGCACCCCGGTTGGCGGCCGACATCATCAACGATGTCGGCGGGGATGTGCGTGTGGCCGGCAAACGCAAGCCTTCGAAACCCTGAGCCACCGCTGGCGGGCGGGGAAGCTCCGCCGACGGTGGAGACTTCACCGGCGAATGGCCGCCGGCCGGGCGGATGTCAGGGCGTTGGGGTGAGGCGGACGGGAAGGGCGGACAGCCGCCAGGCACCGGGCATGGGGATGCGCTCCAAGTCTTCCGAGGGGACCGCCAGGCACAGATCGGGATAGCGGTCGAAGAGTGCGGCGAAGGCGACCTCGGCCTCCTGGCGGGCGAGGGCGGCGCCGAGGCAGTAGTGCAGGCCGTGGCCGAATCCGAGGTGGGTTTCGCGGCGGCCGTCCGGTTGCCGGGTGATGTCGAGCCGGTGCGGGTCGTCGAAGCGGCGCGGGTCGAAGTTGGCCGAGACGAGGCTGGCCATCACCGGCGCCCCCTTCCGCAGCTTCCTGCCGCCGATCTCGACGTCCTCGGCGGCGTATCGGAACCGGGCGCCCTGGACGGGCCCGCACCAGCGCATCAGCTCGTGCACGGCGCGCGGCAGCAACGCGGCCGGGTCGGTGCGCAGCAGTTCGAGCTGGTCGGGATGGGTCAGCAGCGCCACCGTGCCGTTGCCGATCAGGTGGGCGGTGGTCTCGTGCCCGGCCAGCACGATGGTCAGCACCATGGTGATCAGCTCGAACTCGCTGAGGACGGCGCCGTCCTCGTCGTGGACGCCGATCAGCGCGGTCAGCAGGTCGTCGGCGGGCTCGTCCCGGCGGCGTGCGACGAGCGCCTCGACGTGGTCGACGATGCCGCGGATCGCCGCGGTGAAGTGCTCGGTCTCGTGCGATCTCATCAGGGCGCGGCTCCACCCGAGCCACCGCCCGCGATCCTCCTCGGGGATGCCGACCAGCTCGCAGATGACCGTGATCGGCAGTGGATAGGCGAAGTGCTCGAGGAGGTCCACCGACCCGTCCCGCGGGGACGCCCGCTCGGGAAGCCGGTCGAGCAACTGCTCGGTGATCTCCCTGACCCGGGGCAGCAACGCGGCGACGCGGCGCGCGGTGAACGCGCGCGAGACGAGCCGGCGGAGCCTGAGGTGCTCGTCGCCGTCGGCGTCCAGCACGCTCCGCAGCAGATACGGCGCGTACTCGTCGTCGATGCTCATCTTCCGGAAGATCTCCGTGCGCGGGTCCTGGATCCGCATGCCCGGCACGTTGCCCGGGTTGTTGACGAACCTGCGGTCGCTCAGCACCAGCCGGACGTCCGCGTATCGCGTGACGATCCACAGGGACGACCCTCGGTCGCCGTAGACGACCTGCGCCATGGGCGACTGCTCGCGCAGCCGCGAGTAGCCGTGGAACGGGTCGCGCAGCAGTTCGGGATCCATCAGATCGACGGTGACAGGGGTAGTCATCCCGATCCCTCCACAAATACCGGAATATGGGGGACTTCGCTGACTTCCGTTTCCCGTGGTGCGTGGAAGTCCCAGCAGATTGCAGCATCGATCGATCCGGTCGGCAAGCCGGCCCCGGCTGTCCGCTCTGTCGATATCGCTACGTATGGGATATTTCCCGGTGTTGATCTACGAACCCTTGACCTTTCTTTTGGTGCGCCAAGAGCATCGTCTTGCTTAACTCTATGCGGCGGCAAGATTGCTAGACGTAATCTTTCCCGGTTGGTTGGAGAACGCGCAGAAGTCCGCGGTGCCCGGCTCCGGATGTTCGCGGAGCCGGAGCCGCCCGACGAGGGGAAGCTGAATGGGACGACTCAAGGGCACCGGGCCGAAACCGCCGAGCGACCTGACCACCCACCGGGCGATCGAAACGGTCCGCCAGATCCAGCATCTGATGTTGCTGTGCTCGCTGCTGCCGCCGGACGGCAGGCTGCAGGAAGTGCTCCGGCTCGCTCTCTCGCTCCATGAGGAACCGCTGCTGGCGCGGGTCACGCCGGTGACGGACCTGCACCCCCAGGCCACCAAGGAATGGCTCGAATCCTTCTGGATCCGGGACGGAATCTCCGCCGAGGAAGAGGAGCTGATCGCCTGGCAGAACGACAAATCCAACATGGACGCCGCCATAGCCGAAATCAGGAATGCCGAACGGCAGCTCGGCATTCGGCTGGCGACTGAACTGGTCGAGTAGCCCGGCAGGGTTCATCACAGCAAAGGAGAAAGGCGATGTCACCGAGCACCGTACTGCGTCACGCCGCCGCGGACGCGGAGGTCCGTGCCGAGGTACTGGCGACTCCCGAGGCGTTCGGGGTGTCCGCCGGCACCGTTCCCGTGTCCGTGGAGCCGCTGGACGAGGAGGCCCTCGGCTTCTGGACCGAGGGCGTGGCCGCCGTCGAGGTCTACGCCTGCGCCACGAGCTGCAGCGCGGGTCCGTTCACGATCGTCTGCGACGGCGGCACCAAGTAGCCGCCGATGTGACGAGCAGCCGGTGGGCCGACGCGGTCGGCCCACCGGCCCGTCCGGACCGACAGAGCGAGGAACCCCGGAGTGACCCCACCCTTCCCCCTGGACATCGCGGCCCGCGCCGCGAACCTTTCCGAACAGTCCCAGGTCGTCTCCGCCCTGGGGGCGGCCGACGGAGCGCCGCCGCTGACGGAGTTCGACCGGTGGCGGATCGGCCGGCTGGCGGACAGGCTGGCCGGGCGCTTCCACAAGGAGAGCACGCGGCGGCCGGGAGCGGCGCGGCACACCCGAGACTCCCTGACCGAGCTCCTGACCGAGTACCGCCGGCACGAGCTGACGCTCACCGGCCGCGACGACGACCTCGGCCGAGTCCTCACGGACCTGCAGCGTGAATGGCTGCCGACGTACGAGGCGGCGCTGCGGGGGCTGGAGCGGGCCGCCGACCGGGCGGCGGAGGAGAGCTGGCGCGGGTTCGACACCTACTACGGGCGGCTCGCCATCGCCTGCGAGCCGTTCCTGACCGAGCTGGGCCGGCGGCTGGGCGGGGCGCTGGCGGAGGAGCCCGGCCGCCCGGCCCTCGTCGTCGACCCGCAGGTGGTCGACGACTTCCAGGCCCACCTGCTCGGCCGCTTCGAACTGGCGCTCGCCTGGGCGGTGGAGGCCGACGCCAAGGCGTACTGCGCGCTGCACGGCATCGACCCGGAACACGCGCCCCAAGAGGACTACCTCGCCTACCTCGACAAGACGTTCGCCGACACGGCGTCCTACCACCGCTTCTTCCTGGAGTTCCCGGTCCTCGGACGGTGGCTGGCCCACGTCACCGAACTGCTCGCCGGGCACGGCCGAGAGATGATCGCCCGGCTGCGCGCCGACGCCGGCGCCGTGGCCGAGGCGTTCTTCGGGCGGCCGATCACCAGGGTGCGCACGGTGCGCCTGGGCCGCTCCGACATGCACGCCGGCGCCCGCAGCGTGGCGATCGTGGACGTCACGCTGGCGGACGGCGCCGAGGAGTCGTTCGTCTACAAGCCGCGCTGTGTCCGGGGCGAGGCCGCGCTGCAGGAGCTGCTGGCCCGGCTGCGCGACGAGGACGTCCTCGGCTACGCGCCCCGGACGGTGCTGCCCAGGGACGGGTACGGCTACGAGGCGCTGATCCCGTCCGGGCGCAACCGGGTCGAGACGCGCGCGCAGGCCGAGCACGTGTACGCCGAGCTCGGCGGCTACCTGGCGATCTTCTACATCCTCGGCGGGGGCGACCTGCACTTCGAGAACGTCCTGGTCGCCGATGGTCACGCGTTCATCTGCGACTGCGAGACCGTGCTCGGCGCCCTGCCCAAGGGGCAGCCGCGGCCGTCCGGCACGCTGATGGACTCGGTGTTCAAGACCGGTCTGATCGAATGGCCCACGGCGGCGTCCGTGGACGACACGGGCATCAGGCTCAGCGGCTACTCCGGCGGCGCCTCCTACCAGCTGCCGATGCCGGTACCGCAGGTCAACGACCGCCGGATCTCCTTCGCGGCGGCCGTGACGCACCGCACGGGCGTGCGGGTCGAGCCGGGAGCGCCCAACCGCGTCTTCGTCGGCGACGAGCTGACCCGCGCCGAGGACTTCACCGACGCGATCAGGGCCGGCTTCGACCGCGTGTACCGGTGGTTCCAGGAGGCGCCCGAGCGTGCCATCGAGTGCGTGACCGGCCTGTTCGCCGGGACGCGCGTGCGCTTCATCAACTGGAGCACGCAGGTCTACGCGCAACTGCTGGTGGCCGCGCGCCACCCCAAGTGCCTGATGGAACCGCTCGAGGTCGACCTGCTCGTCAACACGGTGCGCACGTTCCCGCGCAACTGGGACGCCGACGGCGTGCTGCCGCCCTGGGAGCTGGCGTCGATGTGGCGGCTGGACGTGCCGATGTTCACCGTGGACGCGGGCGGTGACCGGCTCGTCCACGACCACCGCGACGAGGTCGCGGCCACGCTGGCGGCGACCCCGCTCGACCACGCCGCCGCGCGGATCCGGCGGCTGTCGGCGCGCAACCGGGCCCAGCAGGACCAGTACATCGCCGCGGGCCTGTCTGGCGGCGACGTCACGAGCCCCGACTTCGCGGCCACCTGCGTCGAGCAGGCGAGCGCCGTCGGGCTGCGGCTGTTCCGGATGCTGCGCGAGCCCGGCCGTGCGCCCTGGACCTCCTACGTCATCACCGGCGACGGCAAGGCCGAGATCGACATCGAGGGCGATCTGTACACCGGGTCGGCCGGCATCGCGTTCTTCCTCGCCCACCTCAACGAGGCGGACCCGCGGCCGGAGTTCCGCCGAGCCGCCGAGCGTGCCCTCGCGCACGCCCTCGACACCCGCGACCGCGGCCGCATCGGCGCCTTCGCCGGGCTCGGCGGGCTGATCTACGTCCTCACGCACCTGCACCACCTGTGGGACGACCGCGCGCTGCTCGACCGTGCCGTCCAGCTCGGCGACGAGGCCGCCGAGCTGATCGAGCGGGATCGGCACTTCGACGTCTTCCACGGTGTCGCCGGGCTCATCCCGGTGCTGCTCGGGCTCGCCGACGCCACCGGAGGCCACGGCCTGGACCACGCGCACCGATGCGCCGCGCACCTGCTGCGCCATGCGCAGGCCGACGGCGACACCCTTTCCTGGCCCAACCCCGACCCGGACACGGTGGCGGCCAACCTGACCGGCCTGTCCCACGGCGCCGGCGGCATCGGCTGGGCGCTGATCATGCTGGGGTGCCGGGACGACCGCGCCGGCTACGTCGACGCCGGCCGGCGCGCCTTCGCCTACGAGGCCCGCCACTTCGACCAGGACGAACAGGACTGGTACGACCTGAGGCGCATCGCGGGCGGCCGGTTCCGCAACGGGCGCCACTACGCCAACGCCTGGTGCAACGGCGCAGCCGGCATCGGCATGACCCGCATCCACAGCTGGGCCCTGCTCGGCAAGGACGACGACACCATGCTCCACGAGGCCCGCCAGGCGCTCACCGCCACGATGCGCGGCTTCCCGCGCCTGATGAACGACTCGCTCTGCCACGGCCGTTCGGGCAACGCCGAGTTGTTCCTGCGTTTCGCCGAGCTGAGCGACGAACCCGCCTTCCGGATGGAGGCCAACGTCCAGGCCCAGGCCCAGTGGCGGAACCTGGAGGACGCGCGGCCGGGCCCGGAGTCGGGATTCTTCCCCGGCCTGATGCTGGGCCTGGCGGGTTTCGGAATGCACTTCCTGCGTCTGGCCCGGCCCGAGAGCACCCCGTCGGCCCTGCTCCTCGACCCGCCGGGCCCGCCCAGCCCATCCAAGGAGTGAACACGATGTCCGTTGAGTCCTGCACCCGGTTCCTGCGCCTTGCCGTGGAGGACCCGCAGGTCCGGCAGCAGATGAAGGCCCTGACCGGGGTCGCGGAGGTGATCCGGCTCGCCCGTGCCGGCGGCTACGACTTCACCGTCCGCGACCTCATGGTGGCGTCCTCCCAGGCCGGCCATGCGGACGCGCCGGAGGCCACGCAGGCGCCGGAGGCCACGCAGGCACCGGAGGCCGCGCAGGCACCGGAGGCCGCGCAGGCACCGGAGGCCGGAGAGTCCTCCCAGGCCGCGGAACGTGCGAAACCGCGGGCGGGCGAGGTCTACCACCACGAGTACGACATGAGTGAGCTCCCCGGGTTCGCCGAGATCATCGACGAGCTGCCGCGGCTCAAGATCAAACCCTCCACGGTCGACCTGGCCCGTTTCCACGACGCGTTCCGTGAGGAGGACCTGCGCTCGACCTCGCTGGCGCCGTCCAGCCCCGCGTACCGGGCCTGGCGCGACCGGGCCGCCGCCGAGACCACCGACACCACCGGGGACACCAGGCGCGACTTCCACCTGGTCAACCTTGACGAGCACGTCGCCCACCCCGGCTACGACGGCTATCTGGCGGCCAAGACCCGCGTCGTGGCCGCGCTGGAGAAGGTCTTCGGCGACGACGTCCGCTTCTCGGGCAGCATGTGGTACCCGCCGTCCTCCTACCGGCTCTGGCACACCAACGAGGACCAGCCGGGCTGGCGCATGTACATCGTCGACTTCGACGGGGACTTCGCCGACCCGGAGCACACGTCCTTCTTCCGCTACCAGAACCCCGCCACCGGCCAGCTGGTCACCCTACGGGAACGTCCCCGGATGGTGCGGTTCTTCAAGATCGAACAGGAGCCGGACCGGTTGCTGTGGCACTGCATCGTCAACCCGACCGAGCGCCACCGGTGGAGCTTCGGGTTCGTCGTGCCGGAGCACTGGGCCGAGCGTCTGGCGGAACGGTCGTGAGCCTGCGGCCGGGCCCGGCGCCGGCGTCCACCCGAACCGGGCCCGCCGTCCCGGCGATCAGGGCGGTCGGTCTGCGCAAGCGGTACGCGGACGTCACCGCGGTCGACGGGATCGACCTGACCGTGGCCCCGGGTGAGAGCTTCGGGTTCCTCGGCCCCAACGGCGCGGGCAAGACAACGACGATCGCGATGCTCTGCACGCTGTCCGTGCCCACGTCGGGCCGGATCGAGATCGCCGGCCACGACACCCGCACCGACCCCGCCGGCGCCCGCCGCAGCCTCGGCCTGGTCTTCCAGGAGACCACCCTGGACGGCGACCTCACCGCCGCCGAGAACCTGCGTTTCCACGCCGACCTGTACGACGTTCCCGTGGCCGAGGTGCCCGCCCGCATCGAGCAGACCCTGGCCCTCGTCGGGCTGACCGCTCACCGCGACCGGCTGGTGCGCACCTACTCCGGCGGCATGCGGCGGCGGCTGGAGATCGCCCGCGCGCTGCTGCACCGTCCCCAGGTCCTCTTCCTGGACGAGCCCACCATCGGCCTGGACCCGCAGGCGCGCGCCCAGGTCTGGCGGTACCTGCGGCAGGTCTGCCGCAGCGAGCGGGTCACGCTGTTCCTGACCACGCACTACCTGGACGAGGCCGACCAGTGCGACCGCATCGCGATCATCGACGAGGGACGCATCGTCGCCGAGGGCAGTCCCGGCGAGCTGAAGTCGGTCCTCGGCGCCGACCGGATCGATCTGCGCACCGCCGACGACGCGGCGGCGGCGCGGCTGCTGCGCGACCGGCTCGGCCTGGCCGCGACCGCCGGGCCGCGCGGGTTGTCGCTGCGCGCCACCGACAGCACGCGGGTCCTGCGGCAGGTTTTCACCGAACTGGACATCCTCGTCTATGAGGCGAAGGTAGTCCCGCCCAGCCTCGATGACGTGTTCCTCCACCACACCGGGCACCGGATCCGCGACGGCGTCCCCGCCGAACCCGACAGCCCGCCACCCGACCCCGGGCATCCGGCCGGGGAGCCGCCGTCCGTCACGCCGCCACCGGCCGTTCCCGTTTCCCGGGGCCTGCGCGCGGAACTGCGCGCCCTGCGCATGATCTGGCGGCGCGAACTGCTGCACTTCGCTCGCGACCGCACCGGAACCGCCGTCTCGCTGTTGCAGCCGCTGCTCTTCCTGTTCGTCTTCGGAGCCGGCGTGGCCGGTCTCCTGCCCGCGTCCGGCGGACCCGCCTACCAGCTCTTCCTGTTCTCCGGCATCCTGATCATGGCGGCGCAGGGCCCGGCCGTCTCCGTCGGGTCCTCGGTGCTGTGGGAGCGCCAGAACGGCTTCCTCCGCGAGATGCTCGTCAGCCCGGTCCGGCGCGGCACGCTGCTGATGGGCAAGTGCCTGGGCGGAACCACCGTCGCCACCTGCCAGGCGGCGATCCTCCTCACCGCCGCCACCCCGATCGGCATCCCCTTCGACGTCGGCCTGTACACGCTGCTCCTGATCGAGCTCGCCCTGACCACGCTCGCCATGACGGCCTTCGGAGTGCTGGCGGCCACCCTGGTCGGCCGGCCGCAGACCTTCGGGACCGCACTGACCGTGGTCATGGCGCCGCTGATCTTCCTGTCCGGCGCGATGTTCCCGCTCGCCGCCATGCCTACCTGGATGGCGACCCTCGCACTGGTCAACCCGCTCAGCTATGCGGTCGACGGCATGCGCCGCACCGTCGCGGCCTATCTGCCTGACCCGCCGGCTCAGCTTTTCCAGCAGCTGACCTGGGGACACTGGCATCCCCCGATCCTCGCCGAATGGGGACTCATCACCGCCGGTGCCCTGCTCGGCCTGCTCCTGGCCGCCCGCCGTTTCTCCCGCCCCACCTGACCCCAGACGTCCGAGGGTAGGGGAGGGGTGGTCAGGGGAGGCCGGCGTCGTGGGCGAGCAGGGCGATCTGGGTGCGGTTGTCCAGGTCTAGCTTGGTGAGGATGCTGGACACATGCGCCTTCACCGTCGTGACGCCCATGGCGAGCTCGGCGGCGATGTCCGCGTTCGTGCGGCCGCGGGCGATCGCCAGGGCCACCTCGTGTTCGCGAGGGGTGAGGGCGGCCAGCATGGTGCGAGCCCGTTCGTAGGCGCCCGCCTGTGCGATGGTGCGGTCCATGAGCCGCCGGGTGACGGCGGGGGACAGGATCGGGTCGCCCGCGGCGACCCGGATCACCGCGTCCACGATCTGCGCGGGCGGGGTCTCCTTGAGCAGGAACCCGCCTGCGCCGGCGCGCAGCGCGTGCAGGATGTTCTCGTCGGTGTCGAAGGTGGTCAGCACGATCACCTCGGGCGGGCGGGAGCGGGCGCGCAGCCGGCGGGTGGCGGTGATGCCGTCCACGCAGGGCATCCGCAGGTCCATGAGGACGACGTCGGGGGCGTGGGCGTCGGTGGCGGTGATGGCCTCCTGGCCGTCGGCGGCCTCGCCGACCACGGTGATCCCGGCGGCGCCGTCCAGCATCATGGACAGTCCGGCGCGGACCAGCGCGTCGTCGTCGACCAGCAGCACGCGGATCACCCGGGCCATGGTAGCCAGGCGCGGAGCCGGAACTGCCCGCCGGTGATCTGATGGTCCAGCTGCCCGCCGGCCAGCCGTACCCGTTCGGTGAGCCCCACCAGGCCGAGGCCGCCGCCCGGCGCGGCGGGGGCCTGCTGCGCCGCGGGCAGCGGGTTGCGGATGTCGATCAGCAGGCGCGTGCCGGGACCACCGCGCAGCAGCACCTGGACCGGCTGGTTGGGGGCGTGCTTGCGCGCGTTGGTCAGCGCCTCCTGCGCGACGCGGTAGACGGTCCGGGCGGCGCCTGCGGGGAGGGCGGCGGGGTCGGCGACCTCGTCGCGCAGTTGCACCGGCTGACCTGCCTGGCGCGCCTCGGTGACCAGCCGGGGCAGGTCGGCCAGCGTGGGCTGGGGTGCCGGCTCGTCGTGCCCGTCGTCCTCCTCGCGCAGCAGGCCGATCACCTGCCGCAGCTCTTCCAGCGCCTGGTGCACTCCGGTGCGCACCACCCCGGCGGCCCGGGCGAGCTGTTCGGGGGAGGAGTCCGGACGGTACTCCAGCGCTCCGGCATGGGTGGCGACCAGCGTCAGCCGGTGGGCCAGCACGTCGTGCATCTCCCGGGCGAGCCTGCGCCGTTCGGCCATGCGGGCCTCGGCGATCCGCCTGCCCTGCTCGGCCTCGGCCCGGTGAGCGCGCTCGCGCAGTGAGATGAGCAGGGCACGGCGGGAGCGGGCCAGCGCGCCCCAGCCGAGCAGCGCACCGTACGCGGCGCAGATGAGCAGCAGCCACCAGCCAAGAGAGATGCCAGGGGGCGGTCGCCACAGTCCTTGGACGAGGTGTGCCGCGATGCCCGCCGCGGCCACGGCCGCCGCGACCGGCAACCGTCTGTGCTGGGCCGCCTGCAGCGCCCCCAGCGTCGCCGCCGGGCTGGCTGCCGGGGAGGCCGCGGCGAGGAGGGTGGCGGCGAGCGCCCCGGAGACCGGCCACCACAGCTGGGCGAGCGCCGCGAGCAGGCTTACCGCCGCGACCGCGACATCCAGTCCCAGCAGGGACCCGCCCGCCTGCCCCCACAGCGACGTGGCCGTCAGCGCGCCCATCCCGAGGATCACGCTCGCCACAGCGACCGGACGCGGGGCTCGGATCTCACTCACCGGCCCAAGCTAGCCTGCGGTGCGGCAGAGCCGTCACCTACCAAAGTCGGACCCGGCTCCCTCCGGTGCAGGACAGCACGCGACCACCCGCCTGATGTGGCGGCCCGGGCAACCGGGCGAGGCTGACCGGCATGAACACCTCTGTCAACAGATCCCTGCTGACCGTGGCCGGGGCGCCCGCAGCCGCCCTGGCGGTGTGGACCCTGGCGGTGCCTCTGGCGGGAACCGCGCCGGCCGTGCGGACGGGCGGCGGCACGCAAACGATCGGTCCGGCATCGGTCGCGGTGGCGAGCCTGCTCGCCGGCCTCGCGGGCTGGGCGCTCCTGGCCGTTCTGGAGCGATGGACGTCCCGGCCCGGCCGTGTCTGGACGATCATTGCTCTGGCCGTGCTCGCCCTGTCCCTCACGGGCCCCGCCGGCAACGCCGTGGGAGGCGCCGCGGCGCTGGTGCTGGTCCTGCTGCATCTGGTCGTCGCCGCCGTGCTCTACCTCGGGCTGGTGCGCCGGTGAACCTGCCCTACGGGTACCTGACCACCCTGGTCCTCCTCGCGATCTGCACTCTGTTCGCGCTGGCCGCGCCGGGACGGCCCCGACCGATGGCCATGCTCAGCTTCCGCCTCGGCGTGGCCCTCAATGAACTGCCCTTCGTCGCGATCGCCTGGCTGCTGGCCGCCACCGTCCTGGCCCTCGTCCAAGGCGACCTCGCCTCGCCCGTCCCCGTCGTGGCGGCGGCCGTCACCATGACGGGGCTGGGCCTGATAGCCAGGCGCGGACGCCAGGCGCTCCCTGCCGTGCAGCGCGCCATGGGGCCGATGCCCGTCTCGCGCCGCCTTCCGTACGGGCGCATCCTGCTCAGCCCCTTCCTCCGCCGCCGCCGTGCTGTGGAACGGATTCCCGACCTGCCCTACGGCCCGGCCGGCAGGCGCAACCTGCTGGACCTCTACCGCCACCGCTCGCGGCCCACCGGAGCCCCTGTGCTGATCCATCTGCATGGCGGCGGCTACACGGCAGGACGGAAGAACAGCCAATCCCTGCCCCTGCTGTACCGTCTGGCCGACCAGGGCTGGGTGTGCGTCAGCGCGAACTACCGTCTGCGGCCTCAGGCGACCTTCCACGACCACCTGGTGGACGCCAAGAGAGTGATCGCCTGGGTTCGCCGGCACGGCCCCGCCTACGGCGCCGACCCCGACCGAATCGTCCTGGCCGGCAGCTCGGCCGGCGCTCACCTGTCGGCCATGGCCGCCTTCACTCCCAACGACCCCGCTTTCCAGCCCGGCTTCGAGGACGTCGACACCTCCGTCGCGGCGGTGATCGGCCTCGGCGGCTACTACGGCCCCTACTACGGCATGGGCCCGCAGACCTCGCCTCTCGCCCATGTCCGGCCGGACGCACCGCCGTTCTTCGTCGCCCACGGGGACCACGACACCGTCGCCCCGGTCGAAGGCGCCCGGCTCTTCGCCGAACGCCTGCGCGAGCTGTCGACCCAGCCTGTCGTCTACGCCGAACTGCCCGGAGGGCAGCACGCCTTCGACCTGTTCCACTCGCTGCGTTTCGACGCCGTCGTCAACGCCATCGACGCCTTCACCGCCCGGGTCCTGTCGTCCGCTTCCCCGGCGGACGAATCCGCACCGGACCGCGAGGTCGGCTGACAACGGCGGGCGCACGCCCAGGCCGGTCGGGGGCGTCCCATGCGGCCACGGGTCGGTGCGCGGTCTTGCTGATCGCGGTTGTCAGGAGGTGACGGCGCACTGCCCGCGGTCGGCGGTCCGCGGACCGTCCGCGGTGGGGCGCACGTCGAAATCGAAGATCGCCGTGGGCAGGTACAGCGTGCAGCAGGCGTTCGGGATGTCGACGATTCCGCTGATCCTGCCTTCGACGGGCGCCGAGCCGAGCAGCAGGTACGCCTGCTCGCCCGTGTAGCCGAACTTCTTCAGGTACTCGATGCCGTTGAGGCAGGCCCGCCGGTAGGCCGTCGTCGCGTCCATGTAGAGGTTCGTGTCGTCGTGGGGGTCCACTGAGATGCCGACGAAGCTGATGAACTCCGAGTACCTGGGTTCGACGTTGCCCGGCATGAAGACCGGGTTGGTGGTGACGCCGTACTTCGCCATGCCGTCCTTGATCAGGTCGACGTGGAAGTCGATGAACCCGCCCATCTCGATCGCGCCGCAGAAGGTGATCTCCCCGTCGCCCTGGCTGAAGTGCAGGTCGCCCACGGAGAGGTTGGCGCCCTCAACGAAGACCGGCAGGAACACGCGCGAACCGCGGCTGAAGTTCTTGATGTCCTGGTTGCCGCCGTGCTCGCGTGGCGGCACGGTACGCGCGCCTTCCCGCGCGATGCGCTCGGCGTCGTCTCCGGACGCGTGGCCCGCGAGCGCGCCGCCGGGCTCGGGAGGCAGCGCCAGAGGCGGCACCCGGTCGGGATCCGTGTCGATCAGGGCTTGTTCCCGGCGGTTCCACCGGTCCAGCAGATCCGCCGACGGGGCGGTGCCGAACAGTCCGGGATGGGTGATGCCGGTGTACCGGACGCCGGGCAGGTGCCGTGAGGTGGCCTGCTGCCCGTGGAAGTTCCAGACCGCCTTGAGGGCGTCCGGGTAGTAGTCGGTCAGGAACGACCCTCCGTTCGACTTGGCGAACACGCCGGTGTAGCCCCAGCCCTCACCCGCGACCTGACCCGTGTGCTGGATGGGCCCGAGGTCGAGGATGTCGACGATGAGCAGGTCACCGGGTTCGGCGCCCTGGACGCGGATCGGGCCGCTCAGCATGTGGCACTGCCTCAGGTCGACGTCGCGTACATCGTTGGCGGAGTTGTTGTCGCCGATCTGGCAGTCGGTCCAGTCCCGGCACTCGATCCTGAACTCGTCACCGGGCCGCACCGAATTGGCGGCTGGAATGTCCGGGTGCCACCTGTTGTGCCCGGGGATCTTTTGATCGCGCATCGACTTCGACTGGTCAACATGGAATATGACGTCAGGCATCGTCATTCCCCCTGCGTTCGCTCGATTTCCGGTTGGGAGGGGGTTCACCGCTGGCTCGGACCCCGGGTCGGCGGTGCTTCACGACGACGGCTCGTCCTATTGCCGAGGCAGTTGAGCCGACGCCGGGTGGGGCCTAGAGGCGGTCCGCCGGCGAGGCGGCACTTCGGACACCACGTCCGGCGCCTCCCGGCCCCGTTCCTCGCGTTCACGGCTCTCCCGTGCGGTCCTGGTCGTGCGCGTCAATGCCGGTGCCGAGAACAAACGCCGGCATCCGCGCCCGCACACGGGACAGTCGTGGACCGCCGGCGCGGTGCCGAGAGCCAGCCGCACCTCAAAGGCGCCGCAGCCGGGACACGCGTATTCATAGGTCGCCATGACCACCTCCGCGGGAGGGCCCTCCACACCACGCCATTCCCCGATATGCGTCGAGTGTCCGCTATCTGGGTAAATCATGGGGAAAATGAGTGATCGGGTGACGGGCGGTCGTACGCACGCGCTGACAGAGCGTGCCGCCAGCGCCAGGGAGAACGGCGACCGTGTCGTGCGCTGCCCGCCTCCCGGCCTGACGATCGCCCACGGCAGGTCGATCAAACCCGGCGCGGCCGGTGCAGTGCCGCAGATGATGGTGCACACGACCGTCGGCCGCCCCGGGGTCCGGAACGGCGAAGGAAACGAACACGCCCGCCTGCCGCTGCCTGCCGCCGCCCGCCGAGACCAGCCGCGAGCGCACGGTCGCTCGAACAGCGGAAGGCGGGAAACCACCAGGCTCGGCTTCCGCCTCGGCGCGAATCCGCCAGCCGGGGCTAATCAGATGATGGCGGTTGGGAAGGCCGGTAGCGATGCTCGCTCAAACGAGCTCGCCGCCGATGCCACCGATGATCGTCAGGAAGACGATGGGGCCGATGAGCATCTTCATCGTGGGATGAAGATCGTCCGATCGGTTCCAAGGCCTGGCCGAGGTCCGGTCACCGCCAGCCGAGCACGATGCCGATGACGATCGCGATCAGGACGTACACCGTACACCTGGGGGCCGGCTAGACCGACGCCGCGGTCGTGTCCCTGGAAACATCTGCCGATCTGGCGGGACCGTCCCCCCCGCGGCCGGTTGAACTCGTGCCGGGGATGGACGTCGGCAGTTGCGGCGTCACCTGCCGTGCCTTCACGCCGCGCCCCGCCGACGGCGAGATGTCGTCGAGGGTGAGACCGCCTTGGGCGAGCGCAGCCTTGACGCCGTGCAGCGCTATCGCGTGCGGGAAGCTTATGACGTGGGTCGAGGGGAACGCGCTGTGCCTGGTGCGTTTGGGGTGACCAAAGTGCGCCGGGCTAGTTGTGCTTGAGGAAGGCGTAGCACTCCACCTCGGAGCGGTCGTAGGTCAGGCCGCGCTGTATGAAGTCGCGCACACAGGCCCGCTGGCGGTCGCTGAGGTGGAGCTTGCCGCACACGGTCACGCTCGAATACGTGCGGCAGTTGAGAGTGGGGTTCCAGGCACCGATCGTGTAGGTCTTCCGGGCCTCCGCACGGCAGTCCTGGCGAGCGGCCTTGGTCTCCGCATACCGGCACTGGTTGATGAGCGTCCGGTACTGCTCCCGGCTGACGGGCTCCTTGCCGGCGCTCGCGTGCGCGGCACCGCCGGTCGCGAACGTGGCCGTCGCGGCGAGCACGACAGCAGAGATGATCCACTTCACAACGTCTCCTTCCAGCTACCAGATTGTGCCCGTGTGCACTGCCCACTCTCCGCCCGCCGAACCCTGCCGTGCTCGTTTCTCCCGCGAGGACGGCGCGCAACGGACCGACCGCCCCCCGACCGTGACCCCGCCCTACCCAATACCACCGCCACCAGCACCTTCACCGTGCAAGCCGTGTTCACCTCTGGCCGGATGTTCCAGCAGTTGCCAGCTTCCACACCAGCAACCGCAGCATCACTGTGGCTGTCCGACATCGCCCCTGCGCCGCGCCACCTCAGGCCTGGGGTGGTTCGGCCTGGGGCGGTGCGGGCGCGTTTTCGTTTCGGCGCCGCCCTGTCCACCACCAGCATGTTCACCCTCCAGCCCTGTTCATCCTGGCGGGATGCCCAGCCGCTGACACGTTCTGCCTCAGCACTGGGGCACAACTGCGGCCATCTGACACTGCCCGCGCTGCCCTGGGTCGGGGGTTGATCGGCCTGCGGTGGTGTGGGCGTGGCTTCCGTTTCGGGGTCGCCTTCGCCTTCGTCCAGGCAGGCACCATCTACCGTGCTCTTGGAATGCCTGTGCCGCCCGATCATCTGCCGGGTCGGGTGTGTCACTGTCAAGGCGGGACCCATTTCGGCGGATTCGGCTCGGGCTACAGGTAGCTGCACGCAGGTGGACGGCGCATGGTCCTAGGACGACACGGTGTGGGCTCACGTCGTGCGAGAGTGGGCTGTTGGGTCGGCTGGTTCCTCGCGGTGATGACCTGCGGGATCAGTTTGTGCGCAGTGCGGTGATCCGGCGGTTCAGGGCGGTCAGAGCGGACTCCGGTGTGTGCCGTCCGACCAGGATCTGGACGTTCAGGCCGTCCGTGAAGGTGATCAATGAGTCCGCCTCCTGGGCGGGGTCCAGGCCGGGGCGGGCGTGCCCGGCGTCCTGGGCGACGCGGATGAGCAGGGTGAGCAGCTCCGTCAGGCCCGCGTAATGCTCGCGCTGGACGGCGGCGAGTTTGGGGTTGACGGCCGCCTGGGCGGTGAAGGCCAGCCAGACCTTGGTCTCGGCCAGGCTCGGCTCGTCCAGCGGCACGATCCCGACGAGCGTCTCCTCCAGCATCGTCATGGCCGACTCGGGCTCCGCGGAACCGGAGATCCGCGCCTGGACGCGTTCGGTGATCCGCCGGTTCATGTAGTCCATCACGAAGGCGACCATCTCCTCCTTGGTGGAGAAGCATCGCTGGACGGCCCCCATGGAGACACCGGCCCGCGCCGCGGCGTCCCGCAGGGTGGCGCCCTCCATCCCCTGCTCGCTGATGAGCTCGAAGACCGCCTGGGCGATCTGCCGGCGCCGGCTGTCGTGATCCACCTGTCTGGGCACGCCCCGAGTCTAAGTGATGCGCTTGTATCGGAACGATGCTAGGTTCCGATACAGGCGCATCGGAACGTCGTCGAAGGAGACGCGTATGGGCAAGAATCGGAAGGGCGACGCCGGCTGGCAGAGCGCCCGCTGGATACTCGGCACCGTCCTGTTCGTCCAGGGATTCGGGTCGGCCGTCACGCAGGCGCTGGCGGACACCAGCTTCGGTGTGGCCGGTCTGCTCCGCGCCGCGGGGCTTCCCCATTGGACGGACCTGGTGGTCGGCGCCGCCGGTCTGGCGCTGCTCGTCTGGGCCCTGGTCAGGCGCGGTACCCAGAGGCGGACGCATGTCTGACACGTCGAGCGCTCCGCACACCGGCCGTCCGTTCGATCAGCACGTCCCGCCTGGCAGGCCCGGCCGTCGCCGCCTGCTGCGAGCCGCGGCCATCCTGGGCGCGGCGGGCGGCGCGAGCGCGATCACGGCGGGTGCGTCGAACGCGGCGACCCGCCTGCCCGGCCGCAGCGACCAGCCGACCTTCGTGCTCGTGCACGGCGCCAACGGGAACGCCGCCTCGTTCGCCCCGCTGGGGGCCGCCCTGTCCCAGGCGGGCCATCGCGCGCTGGCGGTGGATCTGCCAGGGCACGGCCCGGACGGCAATTTCCCGGCGTCCTACCAGGCTCCGCAGGATTTGGCCGCCTTCGCCGCCGCCCCGTCCCCTGTGCTGGCCCGGACGACCCTCGCCGACAACGTCCGCCATGTCGTGGGCACCGTACGCGGCGCGGCGCGCCATGGACCGGTCATTCTGGTCGGTCACAGCATGGGAGGCGCCACGATCACTCGCGTGGGCGACGAGGTCCCCCATCTGATCGCGCGGCTGGTGTACCTGTCAGCGTTCTGCTGCGTCCGGCTACGCAGCGTCGCCGACTGCTTCCAGACTCCGCAGGCCTCCACCACATTGCTCCCCCTGATCCCCAGCGTCCCGACGCCTGAGCGGCTCGGTGTCAGCCGCACCAACTGGCGTTCCGCCGACCCTGGTTTCCTCGCCGCCGCCAAGGCCGTCTTGGCTGCGGACTACGACGACGCCTCCTTCCTCGCCGCGCTGAACACCTTCGAGCCGGACGAGTCGACCACGGTGGTCACCGACGACGCCCGCGGCACCCCGGCGGCCTGGGGCCGGATCCCGCGCAGCTACGTTCGCTACACCCGCGACCGGGCGATCCCTCTCGCCCTGCAGAACCGAATGATCAAAGAAGCGGACGAGGCCACACCCGGCAACCGCTTCGACGTCCGTTCGCTGGCAGCACCCCACCTGGGGCCCAAGGACCCGCAGCCCCTGGCTGCCGTCCTCACCGACCTGCTCTGAGGACGACCCGCACGCGGCCGAACACAGTTCCCGTCCGAGCATCCTGATCGGACGGGAACTCACCTGCTGCTCAGGGCCCTGTCGATGGCGGTGATGCGACTCGGCGCGGAACCGGGCCTGGTGAGGCCAAGCATGATGAAGATGTGCAGCCGCCAAGAGGGTCCGCGTGGCCGGTGGGGGCGGCCGCGCCAGCCGGTGACCGGCAGCCCGAACTTGGTGACCAGCCGGTTGGTGAACGGGTCAGGTGCAGGCGCGCCAGCCGGACCGCCGCCGCGCCCGGGCGGGCCTCCACGCGGGCGCCGCGACCGGTGCGACCACGGCCCTCCGCGCCTAGGGTGAGCAGCCGCAGGGCGGCGAACGAGCCCAGGATCGCGATTCCGCCGACGAGCAGCGCCAGGGCGGCCGCCACCCGATCGCGGCGTACAGGCCGGGCGGGCTGTCAGGACGGCTGTGATCCCCGTGTTACTGGACGTTGTTTCGCCTGGTGTTGAGCCGGTCACCGAGGGGCGCAGTGGCGCCTGTCCAGTTCGTTCGCGTGGCAGTCCAGTCCGCGCAGGACTCTTCCACGGCCCGGGTGGGACGTCCCATGGTGTTCATCGCGAACGGCGTGTTCGTGGTTGACGGCGGGGAGGTCGACCGGCGCCACCGGCCCGTCTCGTTCGGTTGTCCGCAGTAGGTGGGCCGCGTGGGCCGAAAGGTTCATCTTTGTCTTGCCCGCCCGTCCTTGGCCGAGGCGACGGCGATGACCGTCCCTGCCTGCCGTCAACAACGCCCTGGGCCACCAGGTGCCGGGTTGAGTTGGCGACGCAGCGCACACCGATTCGTGGCGGGGGAGGGCGGCGGTGGTCCAAAAGCCCGCACGTCATCGTCATCGACATCCCTGCGAGCGTCATCTCGCTGGCAGCGAGCGTGACCGGCTGGGCCAGAGTCACCGCTCGTCTCGTCATCTGGTGAACGCCGGCGCTCGGCCGCCAATCGCAGATGACGTTCTGTGTTAGCTCGCCTGCTCACCGGGTACCCCGCCGCACCAACAGCAGAAAAGCAAACCCCCAAGCGAAGGAAAAGTGGTGCAGGCATGGTGAGCGTGAGGGGCGACCAGCGTCCCGGCCACCGGCCGGCCGACGCGTCGCTTGACGGCGCGTCGGCGGATGCCTCGGCCGGAGAGCTGGTCGCGCAGGCGGGACGGCAGATCGGCGAACTGGTGCGGCAGGAGATGGAGCTGGCCAGGATTGAGATGGCCGGCAAGGCCAGGAACGCGGGGAAGAGCGCCGGTCTGTTCGGTGGAGCGGGTGCCGTCGCCTTCTACGCAGGCGGTGCGCTGGTCGGCGCGGCGGTCGCCGGGCTGGCGGTGGTGTGGCCGGTGTGGGCGGCGGCGCTGGTCGTCGGGGTGGTGCTGCTGGCCCTGGCCGGGGTGCTGGCCCTGACCGGCCGCAACAGGCTGGACCGGGCGACGCCCCCGGCGCCTGCCGCGGCTGCCGCATCGGTACGTGAGGACGTGCACGAGATCAAAGATCATCTACACCGGAGGCATTCCCGATGAGTCACGGCAACTCTCGGGCGAGCGCTGCCCGCGGGCAGGCGACCGAGAAGGCGACCCCCAACCGAGGCGCGGGCCGGAGCAAGGACCGTCAGACGCTGGAGGCGGACATCGAGCAGACCCGCCAAGGGCTGAGTGAAACGGTCGACGCTCTGATGCGCAAAGTCGATGTGCCGGCCCGCGCCCGGGACAAGGCCGAACAGCTGCGGGAGCAGGCCGCCGGCACGTTCGGCTCACTGACCCGGACGGTCCGTCACAAGGCGCCGCAGGCGCGTCAGCAGGTGGCCGTGCCGGTGGCCAAGGCCGCCCAGGCGATCCCCGAGCCGGTTCGCCGGACGACGGCGCGTACCAGCCGGAAGACCGCGCAGACGGTCGGGGAGCGGCCGGAGGCGCTGGTCGCGGCGGTCGCGGTGTGCGCGGGGGCCGGAGTGTGGCTGTGGCGTCGCGGGAGCCGGTCATGAGCCGGGCCGATTCGATGTCCCGTCCGGTGTCGGCGGCTCTGGGGCTGGCCGGTGGTCTGATCGCCGGTGCGGTGTTCAAGCGGGCCTGGCGGCTCGTCTCCGGCCAGCGGGACGCTCCCGACGCCGGGGACATGGACCGCGGCTGGGTCGAGATCGTGGCCGCGGCCGCGCTGCAGGGCGCGATCGTCGGCGGTGTCAAGGCCGCCCTCAACCACGGTTACCTGCTTCGCCGTCACGATGGCCGAAGGCGTTCGTGACGGGTTCTTGATGCCCCGCCCGGTGACCGGAGGTCTGCGGTGCCCCGGTCACCGGGCGGCCACAACCTTCGCCGGGCCCGGTATCCCGGGAACCGTGCGTTGAACTCTGCGATCCGGCGGCCTCGACGACAACGGGCATGGCGTGCGGGACGCGCTCCGGTCCACCGGCCAACCTCTGATCTGAGTGTTGGCCGGCACTGCGCGGGGTCGTCCGAATCGTCCAGGACGTCCGTACGGTGCGGGCGTCGTCGCAGGGGTAGGTGCCGGGTCCGGTGCATGCTGGGCGGGCCGACCGACAGCGTTCGTAAGCCCTGCGGTGCGGATGCTTGAGCGCCGCGGCCCAGGGCCATGGGCCGCAGGAGGCCGCCGCAGGCCGGCACGAGCACCGATGTGGGCGTCTACATGCTGGTTTGTGGCCGGCAGCCGGAACTTCACCTCACCGTTGATCACGAACGCTAGCCTTCGCAGCATGAACGACGATGCCGTGGTGCGGGTCACCCGCCGCGGGCTGGTCCTAGGCGCGGCGGCCACCGCCGCGCTCGCGGCGACCGGCACGGCGGCGACCGCCAGCCCTGGCGGCCACGATGACGATCCGTTGCGGGTGCTGGTGGCCACGAACGAGCCGTGGGGCACCTATCACGTCAGGCCACTGCTGGCCGAGGCCGCGCGCCGCGGCTACCGGCTGACCCAGCTGGTACCCGACTACTCGCAGATCGCGCCCGGTGAATCGGTACCGGTCGCGACCCCGCAGACCGCTCCTCGGGCCGACCTGCTCGTGGTCACCGGAGCCTCGGACTGGCCGGCCGACATGGCCGCGCGCTTCCCCCGGCTGCGCCTGGCGGCGAGCTCGCTGGCCTACCTGAACCCGGTCGAGGCGCCACGGGCCCGCGAACTGCGCCACCGGCTACGCGCGATCACCTCGTCGTCCCCAGCCGAGGCGCGCGCGTTCGCCGGGTACCTGGGCCTGCACCGCCCGATCCAGGTGGTGGGCTCGCCGCAGACCGATGTCCTTCCGGCACGCCACCCGCAGCCGGACACCGTGCTCGTGCTCACCAGCGTCACCTATCCGGATCAGACCGGCGGCGCGGCGCCCGGCACCCAGTTGCTGCTGGACGCGGCCGCCCGGCTGCAGGCGGCCGGGAAGCGGATCATCGTGGGACTGCACCCTCGCGAGAACCCGGCGTTGTGGGACCGCTACGAGATCAGCGACGTGCCGTCCGTGGAGGCGGCGGCTCGCGCCGAGGCGGCCATCGGCATACCCGGCACCGTCTTCCCGCTCGTCGTCGCGGTCGGCACTCCGGTCGTCGGGTGCCTCGACCCGGCTCTGCGTGTGCCCGACTATCTGCTGGCCGTCTGCTCCTCGACGATCACCTCGGCCGAGGGGGCCGTACCCGCCGTGGAGCAGGCCCGGCTGCCGGACGCGCGCACACTGGCCGATGCCGTCGGACCGGTGGGTGGATCGGCCGCCCGGCTGCTGTCCGCCTGGCGCCGAGCCGCCCGCCCCTGACCTTCGGCGGGCATCGGCCCGACCGACGTGGTGGTATGGGGCTCGGGGACATCGGGCCCCCGCTGGAACCGGCCGACGTCGGGAATCGCGTTGACGAGGCCAAAGAGCCGGTTGCAGAAGTTCGCGGTTGCTTCGGTGGTGGGAACTGCTCCGCGCCGGGCGTGACCATCAGGTCGCGGCGCGGAGCACGCGAGCCGAACCTGCAACGCTGTGCGGAAGACGTCCGGCTTGTCGAACTCATCCACGCCGATCCCGCCGGGAGTGAGGGGGCGCGCGTGCGCGGCGGGATTCTTGTCGAGTGTGCCTTTCCGCTCAGAGGGGCTCGCCGGTGCCGGAGGCGTGGCTTCGGCTGATTGCCACATGCGTTCCCGACGGGTGTCGTCGTGGTGTCAGCCGGTCTTGCGTTGTGTAGCGGCCGGGGGAGATGTAGCGCGAAATTCTCGTTGGTCGCCGGGCCGGCGAGGTGGTGGATTGCGTCCGGGCGTACCGGTTGGTGATCAGCGCGTCATTCGCCGGGACGCGAGGTGGGCCTGATGCCCAGGTGCGCAAAACCCATCAACCTGCTGGGCCGGCGTTGTACGCGCTGCTGACCGGCCCGTGCCCGTCCCTGACCGAGCTGGCGCAGGCCGCGCCGCCCGCGGCCGGGTCCGGTTCCGCCTGCCCGCCGGGGACGCGGCGGGCGGCACGTGCCGGGTGGCTGCGGTGCGCCTCGACGGCATCGGCTGCCCTGACCTGCGGCTGGACGGTGATCCCGGTCACCCGCGCCGTCGAGCGGGTGGTGCGCCCGCCGTTCGGGCAGACGGTCTTCTGCGTGGCGCGCGTCTCCGGCCGAAAGGGAACGATGCGGTGGCCGTTGCAGACCTCCGGTCCACCTGCCGGCCGGAACGTCACCGCGTCCAGGGAGCGGACGCGGCGACGTTCCATGCTTGGGCACGAGCGACGGCAGGCTACGGACACGCCGACCCGATCTGGTGGCCGGGGGAGCGCCTCGGGCGGCCAGTGGCGGATGAAGACCCTCATACGGGCTGGGACAGGACGAACATAATCGCTGGTTCAGCGCGCGTACCGCGACGACGTGGATGGCGGAAGGCTACCCCTCCGCTCCAGTAGAACCCGGATCGTCTGAGCCAGATGACGACCTTCTTGCCAGGTCATCCGGCGTCTGCCCACGATGGCGATTTCCCGTTGAAAGATGGCAGTCACGCCACTGGGAGCCGCTGCGGCACCCCCAATACCTTCGGGAGACGCCGGGGTGCGGACCCGGCCATTCCCGTAAGTGAAGGGCATTGCATGCGCAGCCAGATAGTCCTGTTCGACGGCTTCGATCCGCTGGACGTCATCGCCCCCTACGAAGTGCTGTACGCGGGAGGCACCGCCTCCGGAGAGGCGTTCAGTGTGCAACTGGTCTCCGCCGAGGGACCACGCGAGGTGGTGAGCGGCACCGGTGGCCTGGCGCTGCGCGCCACGGCCGCCCTGGACCCCGAAAAGGCGGACCTGGTCCTGGTCCCCGGTGCCTCGGGCCGCGTGGGGGAGCCCGGTGAAGTCCCCGACGAGGTGGACGCGGGGCAGAGGGCGCAGGACGAGCCCATCCCCGTACTCCTGGGCCGTACCTTGACCACCGAGTTGCCCACGCTGCTGAAAGCGGCGATGGATCGTCCGGAGGTGACCGTCGCCGCGGTGTGCGGCGGCTCCCTCGTGCTGGCCATGGCCGGTCTGCTGGAAGGCCGCCATGCCACCACGCATCATCTCGGCCTGGACCTGCTCGAGGCCACCGGCGTGCACGCGGTCCGCGCCCGTGTCGTCGACGACGGCGACCTCGTCACCGGCGCCGGCGTCACCTCGGGGCTTGATCTGGGCCTGTACCTGCTGGAGCGCGAGATCGGGCCCCGGATCGCCCACGCCGTCGAGGAGCTGTTCGCCCACGAGCGTCGCGGCACCGTCTGGCGCCACCACGGACCTGCGCCCGCCGCTCTGTGACCACACCCTTCCACGACGCCGTAGGAAAGAGCTTCACATGCCAAGCAACTCCGTTGAAGGCACCTGGGACCTGATCGTCTCCACCCCCATCGGCAAGATCGAAGCTGTGGCCGAACTCCGGAACCAGGACGGGGTCCTGACCGGTTTTGCCCACGGCGCGGCAGAGACGGTGCCGTTGACGGACATCGTCCTCGACGGCGACCGGCTCACCTGGAAGCAAGCCATCACGAAGCCCCTGCGCCTGAACCTCGCCTTCACCGTGGCAGTCGACGGCGACACGATGACCGGCACCTCCAGGGCGGGGCGCCTGCCCGGCTCCAAGGTCACCGGGCACCGCCGAGCCGCGCGGACGGGTTCGGAGCGCCGACCGTGACGAAACTCTTCCTCTCCCTGCATGTCCTGGCCGCCATCGTGACCATCGGGCCGGTCACCGTCGCCGCCAGCATGTTCCCTCCGGCCCTGCGTCGCGCCCATCACGGTCCCGGTGACCCGGACGCGCTCACCACAGTGCGGACGCTGCACCGCATCTGCCGCGTGTACGCGGGCGTCGGTATCGCCGTGCCCGTCTTCGGGTTCGCCACGGCCAGCAGCCTCGGTGTCCTGGGCAGCGGATGGCTGACCGCGTCGATGATCCTGACCGCCGCGGCCGCCGCCGTCCTGGCGCTGATGATCCTGCCCACCCAGGATCGGGAACTCACCGCCCTGCGGGACGGCGGCCCCCGTCCCGACGTCCCGGCGGCCGGCCGTCTCGCCATGCTCACCGGAGTCTTCAACCTGCTGTGGGCCACGGTGACCGTTCTGATGATCATCCGGCCCGGCTCCACCACCGGAGCGTGATCGTGAACCTTCGTCCGCTGCGCGTCGCCGCACACGCCGAGCTGGTCTCACTGATCGTCCTGCTGGCGAACCTGGCCACCGCGCACCTCAAGCCCATCTCGTCCCTGACGGGGCCCGCCCACGGTTGCGCCTATCTTTTCGTCGTACTCGCGACCTGGCGCCTCAAGCAGGCCACGACCGTGACAAAGGCGATCGCCCTTCTACCCGGCGTCGGCGGTCTCCTCGCGGTGCATCGGCTACGGGCCCCGCACCGCCGCGCGGCACAGCGCGACTCCGGGGCTGCCGCACGTAGGTAACCCCGCAGCGGTGTCGAACCCTCGCACCGCCCCGCCGCCCCGGCGCACACCATCACGAGGCCGTGCGCCGGTTCTCCACCGAGGGCACTGTTGCGAGTGAACGACCAAGCACGGCACGTCGACGTGTTGACGGGCACGTTGCAACGGTCAGTGGAGAAGCACAGGAAAGCGGAGATTTCACCGGGCTCGAAGTACCCGCCGAAAGCTTCGGCGCGTAGGCGGCGATGGCGGCCCGACGCCGACATCCGCCGGATGATCGAGACGTACATGCGCGCCTACGTCGCCGTGCGCGCCTTCGCCGCGCACGGCGACGACCAGGGCTTCGCGCTGACCCTGGACAACACCGACGGGCACGCCCGCCAGGTGCTGATCTCGGCGCTGTCGTCGACCCGCATCGGGCTGCTGGAGGACAAGACGGTCGTCGAGCGGCACGAGCGGCGCTTCCGCGCCGGGCGTGCGGCGGCTGAACGAGCAGGAACGTGCCAAGGTCGAGCGGGCCTACGAGGGGCGGCGGCTGGAGACTTCACAAGGCCGACGCCGCGACGGCCGGGCGGTGGCGGACGCGGGCCGCCGAGGCGCAGTGGCTGCTGGGCGGGCCGCCGGTGATCAAGGCTGTGGCGCCGACCACCTGATCGAGCGCGATCGTGCGCACGGACGCCTCTCGCGCGAAGAGGTGCCTGCCTAGGTGGGACAAACGGACCTTCGCCCGTGCCCTGGGGCCTTGCCACGTAGCTACCAGCCCATACGCGGGGATGCGCACGGGGCCACCGGTCGCCTAGGCTGGCGCGATGGGCATGATCGTCGTTCCGTATCACCAGGACGAGCGGTTGAGCGACGGGTACATCCCGCTGCCGTTCGCCGATGACCTGCAGGTGGTGGATCCGGAATTGCCGGACGGTGACATCTGGCGCCGGCTGGCCGCGCTCGACGACGCCGCCGCGGACGAGATCGCCGCGTCCGTCAGCGCCGGTGGCCCGACCACCGTGCTGTCCGGCGACTGTCTCATCGGGATGGCCGTGCTGGCCGGGGCTCAGCGGGCCGGTGTCCACCCCGGCATCGTCTGGTTCGACGCGCATGGCGACGTGCACACCCTCGACACGACGACCTCCGGCTACCTCGGCGGACTGGCGCTGCGGCTCCTCCTGGGCGCACACCCCGATCTGCTGGCCCGCCCGCTCGGCCTGCACCCGGTGGCCGAGGACCGCACCGTCCTGGTGGACGCCCGTGACCTGGACCCGCCGGAGGCGGAGTACCTGCGGACCAGCGCGATACGGCGCAGCGGCGTCGCCGACCTGGATGTCGCCTCACTGCCGGACGGCCCCCTGATCGTGCACGTCGATGTCGACGTGACCGATCCCGACGACCTGCCCGCCCTGCTGTTCCCGGCACCCGGCGGCCCACCGGCCGCCCAGGTGATCGCGGCGGTGCACCGGATCCTGGAGACGGGACGGGTCACCGCGCTCGACATCGCCTGCCCATGGCAGCCGACAACCCAAGACAGCGTCCAACAGGGTCGCAGCGACCTGCTGCGCCAGTTGATCAGTGGACACGAGGCTCGAAGTCAGAGCGCCTGATCGGCCGGGCCCAATGCCGACCGGCATGGCCACAAGCACGAGCCCCCCGGTCCTGCAGCATCCCGGCCGCTCTACACCGCCACCCTCGCCGAGCAGACCGCCGAACTGCACGCCCTTCGGAAGGCCGCGACGGCGGTCCCGGCATCCCAGAGCCGCCCCGGTCCTGCAACGTCGCGCTTGTTTGTCGGCGTGGTGCTGTGTGGCGGGGGTGAACGGCCAGTACTTTTCGCTGCCGCGCCGGCCGGACCACGCGGCACTGCGCGGCCTGCTGGATGCGGTCGCCCCCGGCGCCATGCTCCTCGTGGTCAGCCATGACCTTGCCGACCTCCCGCCGGGCGGTCGTGGGGCCGCGGCGGGTGCGGCGGCTCGGGATCGTTTTTGTGCGGTGATTAGGCTGCGTGGTCCTGTCGGAGGGCCCCGACTTCGCCCGGATCTGCGCCGAGCACGGCATCGCGTTCATCGGCCCGCCGCCCGAGGTCATGGAGGTCGCGGGCGACAAGGCCCGGGTGCGCGGCCTGCTGGCCGACGCGGGGCTGCCGGTGCTGCCCGGCAGCGACGGCACGCTGCCGACCTCGACGACGCCCAGGAGGTGGCGCGGTCCGTCGGCTACCCGGTGATCGTCAAGGCGGCCGCGGGCAGCGGGGGAGGGGGTCTGGGGCAGGGGTCGCCTGACCGCTACCAGGGCAGCGGGCCGTCCTCGCTGAAGCATCCGCTGAGGGGTAGGCGGCGCCGGTGGTGGCGGTGCAGCCGGATGGGGCGGCGCAGTGGGTGGCGACGCGGTTTTTGGGTTCGGTGTTGTTGCGGGGGTCTTGTACCTGCTGAAACACGGGTGCTCGCGGCCCGCAGCCACTCGGCAGTCATCGCTTCGTGGTGACTGCCGGCTGGTTGCCGAGCCGTGATGGAACTGGCGCAACGGGTTCGAGTACGGGGGAGTTGGCTCGCAGTCATCAGGAGCGGGTAGCGGGCGCTCAGTCCGAGTTGAACCACAGCAACACGCCTGGACCGTCCGGGGTCAGCACCGGTATCCAGGCCTCATCGGCTTCCGCCATGCGGCTCTCGTCCAGCTTCAAGGAGCGGGGTTCCTCGGTCCATCCGTCACATGCCCAGAAGGTGACGCCTTCCACACCGTCCCGGAGCCGGTCGCGCTCCTGTGCCGACCATGAATGATTCCAGGTACCGGCGCCGCGGAAGTGCCGCTCGAACAATGTCCGCAGGGCATTCAGGGCGTCGAGCCCGTATACGGGCACCAGATAGCCCTCCACCTGGCCCTGCCGACAGGCCGTACCGCCGTACTGCTGCTGATAGAAGACGCCTGTCGGCGCTTCGACGACCACGTACAGCCAGACGTCGGCTGTGCCGTCGGGGCCCAGGAAGACATAACGGCGAAGACTCATGGCACACCGTCTTCCATAGATGGGATCACCCCGGCGTCCGCTGCCCTTTCTCGCAGGTGCTTACGCAGTTGCCGCACCGCGAGGACGACGACGTCCCCGAACCTGCGTTCGTCCACGTTCTGGCGGCTGACGCGGGTGAGGACGACCCGGACGGGCGGGGTGCCGATCTCGGTTCGGATCCCCTCGTCCACGACGTCCGCGTACACCCGCCTCGCATCGGCCCGCCTCACGAACTCGTAGTTCTCCGCCGGTTCGAAGTCGACGGTGATCTCGGAGAAGTAGGAGTCGCCGCGAAAGTAGGTGCCGGAATCCCGGGCGCGCACGCCGCGCACCGGCTCGGTGAGTTCGAGCGGCACTCTGCGATGCAGTTCGCGCACCGCCCGGCGGGCGGCCGCGGTGAAGCCTCGGTCGCTGCTGTCGATCGTGTGGTGGACGAAGCGCGTCAGGACCACCCGGACCGCGGCCTCCCCCAGTTCCGCCCGCATGGCGTCGGCGAAAACGTCTTTGAAGTGGCGGACGTCCTCGGCGTGAAAACGCAGGATGTCCGCCCAGCGCTCCTCATCGGTCACCGCCGGCGACCTGCCGGGGATCCGCTCGGGCGCGGTGTCGACGAACTCGTAGGTCTCGGCGGGTTCGAAGTCCACGCTGACGATCGCGAAACTGGCACCGCAACCGGTCTGCCTCTTGTCACTGGCATCCACGTCGCGGACCGGCCGTCTCAGCATGGGGCCGAGAGTGGCAAAGCACGAACCACGCTGTCAAAGTCTTTCCGCCCCGTGCGGCGGCGCCGACCAACCCCCGGTGCGCTGAGGAGTGCCCGTCCTGGACGTGTGATTCGGTCTGGTCGCGGGGGGGGAGCGGCGGTGATCTTGTCGGGACTGTGGTGGTGGCGACGGGGCCATGACCTGCACCACGAGTAGCAGGCAGGGGCGGCGTGCCCAAGGAGATCGTTTCCGGTTTCTGGAACCCCTGCCGTGGCACGATCCCGGCGTTGCCTCCGACATCAGCCTGAGGTGACGCAATATGCGTGACTATTTGGGTGCAGGTTCATTTCGTTCGAGGCTTGGAGGGCATGTAGTCGTCTTATGGGCGATGTAAGTGATATGCAAGCGGGGAAGCGCGTACCCGGTGGATTCGCTCCAGTGTCAGGGGCTCAACTCAGAGGAAAGGTGCAATCCGCTCAGCAGCCGGGCGTGGGGCATCCCGCTCTGAGCTCGTGGCGTGTCCGCCGCCAAAATCAGTGGATCCCCAAGGGGGTGGGGCGCGAGAATGCCGGTGTGATGCGCGATTTTGATGAACTGGTGGCCGAGGCCGAGGCGGCGCCGGTCGAAGGGTGGGACTTCTCCTGGCTGGACGGCCGGGCGACCGAACAGCGCCCGTCGTGGGGATACCAGCGGCTGATGAGCGAACGGCTCGCCGAGGCCGCCGCCGCGCTGGACGTCCAGACCGGCGGCGGGGAGGTGCTGGCGGGTGCGCCGAAGCTGCCGCCGACCATGGTCGCCACCGAGTCCTGGCCGCCGAACGTCGCCAGGGCCACCAGGCTGCTGCACCCTCGGGGCGCGGTGGTCGTCGAGACCTCGGAGGAGCCGCCGCTGCCGTTCGCCGACGAGGCGTTCGACCTGGTCGTAAGCCGTCATCCCGCGACCGTGTGGTGGGCCGAGATCGCCCGGGTCCTGCGGCCCGGCGGAACGTACTTCGCCCAGCATGTCGGGCCCGCCACCGTCTTCGAACTGGTCGAGTACTTCCTCGGGCCGCAGCCGGAGGACGTGCGGCGCAAACGCCACCCCGATGACGAGAGCGCCGAGGCCCGGGCCGCCGGCCTGCGGATCGTCGACCTGCGCATGGAGCGGCTGCGGATGGAGTTCTTCGACATCGGTGCGGTCGTCTACTTCCTGCGCAAGGTGATCTGGACCGTCCCGGACTTCTCCGTCGACCGCTACCGCGACCGGCTGCGCGAGCTGCACGAACAGATCCAGAAGGACGGACTGTTCGTCGCTCATTCGTCCCGGTTCCTCATCGAGGCCAGAAAGCCGTCCTGATCTGCGGCGGTACCGTCGACCGCCCCTGGCCCCGGCAGAATGTGCGGCCTGTGGTCGTGACCGAACCCAGGGAGGCCGTTGCTGCCGGGCGCCGACGGCGGCCGGCCAGCGTGGCGACGCCCAAGGAGGGCGTGGCGACGCCCAAGGAGGGCGCGGCGTGATCCCGGTCCCGGACGGGCGGCGGCTGAGGTCAAGTCAGAGCCGGTAAGTCCTGGTCGTCGGGGACCCGTTCACCGTGAGGGTTGGGTGTCAGCACGGCCTCCACCAGGGCGCCCCCGTCGTTGCGTCGTCGCTGGTGCCGCCCGCGCAGCCGACCGCGTCGGCGCGTAGCACCAGGTCCCCGCCCCGCGCGGCCACCGGGCGCATCTGGGGCGCCTACCGGATGCTCGGTTCCCTGGCCGAGGCCGCCGTGGCGTCCTGGCAGGACGCGCCCTACTTCACCGACGCCAAACGTAAGCCCGGCGTCGCTTCTTGACCAGCGTGGTGGTCGGTCGGTGGCGCGCTGGGCGGCGGCCAGGTGCGCGGCCGCGCCGACGAACCCGGTGACGAGGCCGGCGGCGATGCCCCCGTCAACCAGATTCACCGGACGGAGGGAGCGGTCTTCGCGCTGTGCGACTCCACCGTCCCCGGCCGCGACGACGGGCGGCTCGCCGACGAGACGCTCGCCTGGCTGGACGCCGCGCTCGCCGAAGACGCCGGCACACCGGCCTTCGTGTGCTTCCACCATCCGCCGGTGCGCCTGGGCAGCCCCTACGTCGACGGGATCCGGCAGTTCGGCGAGCGGCGGCTCGCAGCCGTCCTCGCGCGCCACCCGCAGGTCGTGGCGGTGCTGTGCGGGCACGCGCACACACCGGCGTCCACCGTCTTCGCGGGGCGGCCGCTCCTGGTCGCGCCCGGTGTCGTCTCCACGCTCGTGCTGCCATGGGAACACGGCGACTCCGTCGTCGACCACCAGGCACCGCCCGCGGTGGCGTTCCACCTTTTCGACGGGCAGCGGCTGACCACCCACTACCGCGTCGTCCCCTGACCGGTCAGGCGGCGGGAGCCGATCAAGCGTAATCGCGTGCGGCCTGCGACATTCGCGCCGCTAAGCGGGTCGTAAGTCATCTGTAGGTGATCCGTCATCACCTCCTCCTATTCTCGGCGGGCCGCTTGAGGCGAGCATGAGGCGTTTGTCGTCATCCGGATTCGGTGAAGGCGCCTCCTCGGCGGCGGCATTCACGCGCCGAGATGAACGAGCAGGCCATATGACGGATACCGATTCGGGATTTGGCGCTGTCGCGACCACCGCTCTGGAAGGAGGACGAGGTGATCAATGACCGCGGGACTTCCAGGCGCAGATGGGCTGGGCGATTCGTGGTGCTGTGCCTCGTGCTGGGGATCGGCGGTGCCGTCGCCGCCTACCTCGGGATGGCGGCGGCATGGTCGGGCTGCGAGGAGGACCTGGATGCCGGCGGACGCTTCGCCGTGAACTTTCTGGGCGTCGCCGGCCTGTTCGTGATGCCGACGGTCGGCGTGCTGACCGGAGCGATGGCCGCGGCGTCCCACAGGTGGATCGCTCGTTCCAGGAACCTGCGCCACCTCGGTGACGTCGTGCCCAGCCTGATCACGCTGGCCGGGATCGCCACGCTGCTGATCCTGATCGGGTTGTGGGTGATGTGGGGCGGCCCAGCCGATGGGTCCTGCGATCGGCCGGGGTTGTGACCATGTGTCCGTCCTCTCGCGTCGTATGACGTGCGTGGCCCCACTGCGCGGACGGTCACGCGGAGACTTCGGTCTCCCACTGGGAGGACGGCCGAGTACCGTTGTCCGTGCGAAGAGCGGCGATCAACCACTCGAAGCTGGGAACGGCCGGCGGCTGCGGCAGCCGGCCGTTGATGATCGAAAGCAGCTGCCAGTACCGCTCTATCCGGGCGTCGACGACCGTCTCGAGTTGCTCCAGCATTCTTGCCCGGTGTGCGGCCGGGGTGTCCGGCGGGACGATGCGATCCAGAACGGCTTTTCCCTGGGCCGAGTCTGGCGCCGTCCCCTCGGCCAGGGCCCGTCCCGCGTGCTCCACGACCGCGTAGTAGTCGGGGCCGAACTCCAGTTCGTCGGCCCCCGCGCCGGCGACCGCCATGGCACGAACCCGGTCGCGGAAGTCCTCGTCCGCGACGAGCTCCCCGAGTTCGATCCACGCGTCGACCTGTTCGGGGGCCGGGTCATCGGGCAGTTCCGCGGGCATCTTCCGCATGCTCCGCGCGATGCCCGTCGCGGGTGCGTCGGGATCGACGCCCTCGACGACGCTCTGAACGAACTCGTCGATGATCTGCTGCCGTTCCTGCGCGGACAGCCGGGCCAGTCTGTGCATGAGCAGTGTCTCCTCGATCGTGCCCGCTCGTTGGGCGACGGTGCTGAGCACCGCGCGACGCTGCCGCAGGATCCGGATCTCCGCGTCCAGCGCGGCGACCTGCGTGGACGCCACCTCCGCGACGGTGACGGCCCGGGTCAGCAGCGCCCGTACCACGTCCAGCCCGAGTCCCAGCTCCCGCAGCGTCAGGACGAGATCGAGCCGGGCCACCGCCTCGGCGTCGTACAGGCGATATCCCCCGGCGGACCTGCCCGCGGGCGGCACCAGGCCGGCATCCGACCAGAACCGGATCGTCCGTGCCGACACGCCGCACCGATCCGCCAGCTGCCCGATCGTGAACAGTTCCGCGCTGGTGCTCATGAGGACGACTATGCACCTTCCAGCCGCTGGAAACTCAATCTCCCGTTCCCAAAGCCGACGCGACGCGCAACGGAACAACTCGGAATTCGACGCCTCGACGAGGAACGGTCGCAGGATCGCGACCTTACTCGGGGCGACGACAAAAACCTCTCGAGAACGCTGCCATGCGGGTGAAAGGATCAAGTCATGCGTTCTGATGTCACACTTCGGCGGCTCGACGAGCAACTACTGCGGCAATTGCTGGACGCGGCGGTCGCGGACGCGGACCCGCTTGAGGTGATGCCGCCCGTGGCGGGCCCGCCGGGATGGACGCCCGAGCGCCGCAGCGCCTTCCTGCGGTTCCACCGGTCGAGGACGTTGGCGGTTCCCCCGGGCGAGACCACGTACGCCATCGTCGTGGGGACGACGGTGGTGGGAGCCGCCCGGTTGTGCCCGGTGGAGGATGCGAAGAGGGCGGCCGAGGCCGGGGTGTGGATCGGACGTTCCCATCGCGGTGCCGGCGTCGGCGGTGCGGTGCTGAAGCAGTTGCTGACCGTCGCGCGTGCGGACGGCCTCGAATCGATCTTCGTGAGCACTACGCCGGACAACACGGCCGTCCACAGGCTTCTCACGACACTCGGCGTGGACCTCGTCCGCGAAGACGACACGGTTACGGCGTGGGTGAACCTCGACGCTGTCGGGTGAGCCCGGAGCAGGCCAAGGCTCCCGCACCCGCCCCCGCACCGTCAGAAGGCTCGCGTCGGATGGGCCAACCGCTCGGTACCGCCTGAAGCGTTTCGAGAGGCCGCAGGAGGGGCCGGGCGAGACACCCGGTGGCCGATCGGTCGACGCCCGCGCCTCGGCGAGGGTCGTCCGGGCGGCCGATTGACTCTGCCCGTCCCCGCCCACGGCATCGTTGTACCTACAGCGAGGCGCCCGGCCGCGGCGAGCCGCACAGCTCAGCCGCGGCCCAGGCATGGCCCGCCCACGGGCCGGAGATGTGCACGGCAGGCTCCCGAGCCCGGCCGTTCACGGGCGAGAAGCCGGCAGTCCCCAGAACTGCCCGGACAGCCCCACCTCGCGGAAGTACTGAGCCGCCGTCGCCGGTTCCCGGCGGACGTAGCCGTAGTCCATACGGCCTTCGTACCAGCGCGCGGCCAGGTGCCACAGCATGTCGAGGGTCATGACGTAGCCGCGCTCGTTGCCGTGTCGGCCAGCCACCGGTTCACGCACTCGGGTGAGCAGAAGATCCGCTGGTTGTCGCAGGCGTAGACGACGTCGTCCCAGATCCGCTGCGTGGCACGAGGAAGTGGGCGACCTGGTCGCCGGGCGGGGGCGCCTGGTCGCTGACGTTCCACGCGTGCGGCCGGTCGCAGCATCGGCACCTGGTCGCGACCAGGACCCCCTGCTCGACGCCGAGCAGGTGCGGGAGGGCGAACGAGTCCCAGGCGCAGCCGCCCCACCACAGGGTTCGCTCGCCCATCACCGAGAAACCCATCGGGACCGCGGAGAACGGGTGCGCCATGAGGATCCGGTCCTGGTCGTCCAGGACGAGGTGACGCGCCGAAGCCAACTGCCGCAGCCCCGTCCTGACCTCGCCCTCCGCCATCCCCATCCGCTCGGCCAGGCCGTCCGAGGCGGGGACGCGACCGTCGTCGGCGAAGGCGCGGTAGACGGCCAGCCGAAGCCGTTCCACATCGAAGCCGCCGGTGCGGTCACGCGAGAGGGCGGTCATCGGGCGAGGAACGCGGCCAGGCCGTCGAGGACGCGGGCGACTTCCGTGTCGTCGTTGTAGGGGGCCAGGCCGAGCCGCAGCGCGTGCTCGTCATCGAGGTTCAGGCGGCGGAACGGCTCGTAGGCGTAGAAGGACCCGGCAGGAGCCAGGACGTCACGGCCGAGGAGGAACTCGTAGGCGTCCCAGGTCTTGCGTCCGGGAAGGGTGACCAGCAGGGTCGGCGTGCGGTCGGCGGCACGGGAGTGGACGACGACGTCGGCGCCGAGCGCCGCCAGGCCGTCCTCCAGCAGGCCGCGCAGCCGCAACTCGTGCTCTTCGACGGCGTGCAGCGACGCGCGCAGCCGCTCCCGCCGGGTCGCGCCTCCGCCGGGCGCGATGCCGGCGAGGAAGTCGACGGCGGCGGTGGCGCCGGCGAGGATCTCGTACGGCAGGGTGCCGAGCTCGAAGCGTTCGGGGACGACGTCGGTCGACGGCACCAGCTTGTCCGGGTGCAGGGTCTCCAGCAGCTCGGGGTCGGCGGCCAGGACTCCGCAGTGCGGGCCGAGGAACTTGTACGGGGAGCAGACGAACAGGTCCGCGCCCAGCGCCGGGACGTCCACGAACTGGTGCGCGGTGTAGTGCACGCCGTCGACGTAGACCAACGCGCCGACGGCGTGCGCCGCGTCCGCGATCGCCCGCACCGAAGGCTTGGTGCCGAGCAGGTTCGACGCGGCCGTGACGGCGACCAGCCGGGTCCGCTCGGTGATGGCGGCCTCGACGGACGCGGGGTCGATCTCCGCGGTGGCGGGGTCGATGTCGATCCACCGCACGACGGCGCCGGTGGCCTCGGCCGCCCGCACCCAGGGCCGGACGTTGGCGTCGTGGTCGAGCCGGGACACGACGACCTCGTCACCGGGGCGCCACTGCTTGGCGATCGCGCGGGAGAAGTCGAACGTGAGCTGGGTGGCGCTGCGGCCGTGGACGATTCCGCGGGCGGGAACGCCGAGCAGGTCGCCGTAGGCCTGCCGGAACGCGGCGACCGCGGACTCGGCGTTGACCTCCGACGCGGCGCCGCGGCCGCGGTTCGACAACGGCCCGGTGAGGGTGGCGGTGATCGCGTCGGCGACCGGCCGCGGGGTCTGGGTGCCGCCCGGACCGTCGAAGTGCGCGATCCCGGACGCCAGGGACGGGAACTGCGCCCGCAGCGCCGCGACGTCGAAACCGGTGGATCCAGGGGAGGTCATGCGAGGCTCCGTCAACGGTCGGGCCGCATCGCGGCACATGGTCTCGGTGCTGGTCACCGTAGTCGACACGGCGCCGCGGACCGCGTCCAGGCCCCCAACGCAGGGCGCAGCCACCAAGCCGAGCCATTGCCGCCCGCAGAAGCAATGACCGACCGCTGTAAACGCCGCCAACGGCACCGACCGCTCTCCTAAAAACGAGGCTGTGCGCGACGCAACGGAAGTGACCAGCGCGCGCGGCGGTCGGGCTCCTTGAACGTGTGCGTGCCAGCGGCAGTGGCCGCACCGCAGTCGGACGCGCACGACCACGTGGCCTGCCTGGTGAGCGTGGCGGCGGGGTAGAGGAAACGGACGGCGAAGAGGGGGCCGGAGGCGGGGACGGCGGGGGTGGGTGTCGGCGTGGATGGTGGTCGGCACGCGGGTGTGCGTGCCTGGGTGATTGGGAACGCAGGACGGTCACCAGGAGTAGTACCGACACTGTCTCATCGGGCAAATCGCTGGTCTCGTGGCCAGCGGTGCCAGGAAGTGGAAGGCGTGGCGACCTCCAGGTTGCCCGCCGTGGTCGACGCGACGGTGAGGACGACATCGCGTCTGGTGACCCGGCGGAGCCTCGCCCAGCGGCGAGCGGACGGGCGGGCGGGGCAGGCGCTAGCACCGGCGTCAGGACGGACGGCGCTGAACGTAGCGATCGCAGCGAAGCTCGTCCGCCGACGTCCACACTCCTATGGGCAGCGCATTCGTGGCCACGCTTGCTGGTCATCGTTGAGGTGCTGCACCAGGTCGCCAGGTAGTGCCGCGAGAGTTGGTTTCCATTGGCTTGTCACAGGAACGCCCCAAGGCTCACGCACCGGCCACAAACTCCAACCTCCTGGCGACATACCACGCCAGCGCCCCAGAGGCCAACGCGATGACCGCTCGTCGGGGAGGGATTCGCGCAGGTGCAGGCCCGGACGAAACGTGCGGCCGCTGGCGTGCTTGACCGGGGAGGCAGTCCACTCGAAGGCCGTTCTCACGCGGCGCGGACTTGCCAGGGGCGGCGTGACCGAGGCGGTCAGGAGGTCCCTGTGTATCTGAACTCCGCTCTAAAAATGAGATGCACTGCAAGTTTGGGGTTCGTTATGCTCACGCATGGCTGAGGCGCTCGCCGCCGCGCTCCCCGGACGAGTCGTTGCCGTGCGTGATCGCTTTCCTGCCTATGCCGTACGAGAGGAGCAGCCGTGTTCAGGGTGACGATTCGGGGCACGTTCGCTGGGCTGAGTGATGCCGACCGTGCAGCCCTGCGCACCGCGGCCGATTCCTTCGGGGCCGCCTTCACCGAGGCCGGGACCTTCACCTGCGACAGCAGTCTTTCGGCCTTCACCTTCCGTTGCCAGGTGCCCGCGGACCCCGAAGACGGCGATCAGGAGGCCACCCAGCGGGCCATCGCGGCGCTGGACGCACACGGGTACCCGTACCGGATCCTCCGTGTGGCGGTGACGGACATGCGCGACATCAAGATCCGCCGGAAAGGTCGGCGGCGGTGATGACAAGGACCCCGCGTGATGATGAAAGGGCTGACACCGTGGCGACAATCGACCGAAGTGCGGAGCGTGCAGGTGAGGCTATGCAGGCCTACACGCTCTCGGCCGACGGATGGAGAACGAGCCCGAGCGAGAACCTGCAGGTACTGCTGGCGGACCTGATGCACTGGTGTGACGCTACCCAGCACGACTTCGACCGGATTCTCCTCAAGGCTCGCGACCGGTATGAGAAGGAGAAGAACGAACGCTGAGCCGACCGCCGGTGCGGCAGGTTGCCGCGGACCCGTAGACGTCCAGGTCAGACGGGCCAAACGATCGACTCGTCAGAGAGCGATGGTCGCGGCGGCGTGGGGCGGCTTGGTCGGGCGTGCGACCGGGGCCGGTTCCAACGGTGGGGCCGCCAGCGGGTGCGAAAAGTCGTCGCTGCGTCCGGGTGACGGACGCGAAGGTGAAGGTGCCCGAGCGGGGGCACGGCGAGGGCGACGACTGACGCGGACGATAAGGCGGGGCGCGAACGGTCAGACGGGATCGGTCCTGGCCGCGCCACCCCCCGTGGCCGGGAACAGCAGCTCGGCTGACCGGTGGCGGGTTCAGGGGCAGTGGGTCTTGCGGTAGGGACGTCGAAGATCTGGAGCCGCCACTCGTGTTCGGTCAGCGGGCCCCGCTGCGCGCAGAAAACGCGGGACGGCTTGGTGCGGCTCCGGGCTCCGGCAGCGGATCCCGTCGCTGGGCCTCGCCGGGCCGTAGCGAGGTTGAGAGCCGCAACGTTGACTGTCGGCGCTCGGATACGCGAGTAGTGGCGGGCGGCCTCTATCCACCGCCGGGCCTCCGCCGAGATTGCGGTGTGCGAACGGTGTGGTGCGTTACCGGCTGGAGAGTGGCCACCCGTGGCTGCTGGCTGCCGATCCGGAGGGTGCCGTCCGCTGGGCCAGCGCGTGCCCAGGTCCCTCGCCGGCCTGAGCAGCCCGGCTGCCGAAGGGCTGGCGGGCCGTTGGTCCGGTCAGTCCCACCAGAACGTCCATGAGGTGCGTCCGACAAGGGTTTCGGCGTAGCCGATCAGCGTATGAGGGTGGCTGTTCTGCCAGATGTTGTCGGGGCAGAAGGCGAAGTGCTCGGCCGCGACGTGTATCGCCTCCTCCAGGGCGGTCGGCGGGGCCGCGACGCTGAGGTGGAGGTTGGCGAAGCCCGCGCCGACGACGCGGACGCCGAAGCGCTCCTCCCAACTGCGCAGCACGGCAGCGATCTCGCCGGTGTCGTTGGTGTAGTTCACCGGGCCGTTCCATCCGGCGGCGGCCATGGCGTCCGCGCCCCGATCCGCGGCGATCAGGCCCAGGCGCATGGATGGAAACCGGGACGGCAGGCGGGTCGCGTACTCGCACGCGACCTCATCGGGGTCGGCCGCAAGCCGCTTGGCGGGGGCGAGCCCCGGCCAGCGCCGGAACGGGGCGGTGGTGTCATCACAGCGGGCGTAGTCGTCCCACCAACCGGCGAGCACGGACGCGGGATCGTGAAGGTTCGGCGGAGTGACCGACTCCGGGAAGAGCTCTCCGGACTCCCAGGGCCTGAAATCGTCTTCAACCCCGGGAAGACTGCGCAGGGCGCCCAGCAGCAGAGGCCACAGTCCCGACCGGGAATGCTCTGCGTGAAGCTCGGCCCACAATCCGGTAGGAACGGCATCCTCGGTCATTTACAGTCCGGGAGGGCCATCGCCTTCTGCGGTGTTGACGAGCCGGCCGTCAGGCAATGGAACCGCCAGTGCCCGCGTGCCGGTCCCGCCCTCGAAAAGTTTCGCCAGCTCGGCTGGAAACGGCTGTTCGTCATTCATCCAGGGCACGATAGGGCAGGGCACCGTCAAGACGGCATGTCCTCGCGGCGGGTGACCGGTGGTCCAGGTGCAAAGGAGGATTTCCACGTCGGCCTGGCGCGACTGCCGCGCGGGCTCGTCAGATCTGAGGCGACGGGCTGTTCCCTCGGCAAGTAAGGCCGCCTTCGGGTCGATTTTCCAATCCCTGCGAACGGGCTCCACCCCTTGAACTGCGGCGGCGTCGGCGGGCACTTGGTACGCAGCGTCGCAGGTCTGTGAAGCCGGTGGTCGGGGCTTTGGGTAGGCGGTACTCGGCCTCGTCGCGGCGGGTGGGCGCGTTCCGGTTGGGGGCGGCAGACGGCCCTCAATGTCGCGATGGCATACCCGCTCACCGGCGTGACCGCGGCGACGGCGTCGGGTTCGGCGACGAGGTCGTTCTGAGCGGAGTGGACCGCGGGGCCTCAAAGAGCGTCATGAAGTCCGTTGAGGTGCCGCTGAGGGGGCGTCCGCCAGGGCCTCGGCACAGGGCGTGCGCGGACAGGTGTGTCCGGTCACTGCGGCAGGCCACCGGCACCGGTTCGGTGGTGGGGCGCCTCCTCGGCCCGCGTGACGACGGAACCGGCGCCGTGCGAAAGGCTGCGGCTCCGCATCCTCGATCATGGTGGTATCCCCGCAGCGGGAATGTCTTTACTCGGTTGTCGACTCCCCGGTCGAGGTTGCTCAACTCGGTTGTGCGCCGGCGAGTAGAGAAGGTGGCGAACCCCAATTGAACGGTTAATGCGGATTGCGGGAGCAGGATGATGATGTCGCCCGGGTTTCGCTGCGGTTACATGGCCGCATCCGGCCTAGCCGTAGGACCGATAGCCAAGATTTATTAGCATCAACTCCGGTCAGTGGACGGCAGCGGAACCATCCAGTTCCCTGCAATCCGGTCCATGACGAAGGAGGGCCAGGTTCCTGGGTGGGCGGTAGCACGGCCACGTGCGCGAAATTCGTCGGTGCAATCGCCTGTCCTCGGCGGGACGCCCTTCTTCTGTGCTGACTGCTGATCAGCGCCGATCAGCCGAATCGTTCTGCGGAAGCACAGGTTTCGCTGTGCCCGCCCGCCCTCAATGGAACGTTCAAGGAAGTCGATCTCGGAGCGCCGACGTTCGTTCCGTTGCCGCCAGGGGTGAGTTTCAGATTTTGAGGAGTGCCACTTGGAATCCGTATCCGGTCAAGCCGATCTTCATCCGGCAGAGGAAGCACCGATCAGTTCGCCGCCGGTCGGGGAGCGCGCCGCGGATCGCGGCGCGCAGCCCGGGCGGGCGCGCGATGACGGTCGCCTCCGACGCCGAGCTCCCGCAGATCACCGTGCACCGGCCCGGCGGTGCCGAGGAGGGTGCGTTCGTGCAGGCGTGACGGCGGCCATGACCCATGGTCCGCCGCCGTCACCGGAGGGCGGCAAGGGCGCCGCCGGACGCGTCGACTCCTCCGCTCCGCACTGGTCCGGCCGGGTGTCCGCCCCCGTGTCGGGCAATCGCCGCCCGGACCGTCGAGTCCAGGCTCCTGGGTCCGCTCGTAGCACGGAGGTATGGCGTTGTTCCCCTCGTTAATTCGGCGACGAGTCGCCTTGCTCGGTGGCCTGGTCGTGTCAGCCGCACCGCTGCTGGTGGCCGGGCCGGGAGTGGTCATGTCCGCCGGTACGGCGTCCGCCTCGGTGGCCGGGCCCGATGCTCCGCCCGAGATCACGATGAGTGTCCACCGGCCCGGGACGGCGCCTGGGCTGCTGTTCGTGGGACCGCAGAATCCCGTGGTGGCCACGGCGCGCGGACCCCAGATCGTCGACGACCGCGGGCGGCCGGTGTGGTTCCGCCGGCTTCCCGACGGATACTTCAGCAGCGACTTCCGTGTGCAGACCTACCGGGGCCAGCGGGTGCTGACCTGGTGGGAGGGCACCCAGACCATCCCCGGGACGGGTATCACCAGCGGAGCCGGGTACATCGCCGACTCGCACTACCGCGTCATCGCGAAGGTGGAGGCTCCCAAGGGCGACCCGCCGGGCATGCACGAGTTCCGCCTGACCTCCCGCGGCACGGCGCTGGTCACCGCGTATCGCGAGGTGCCGTACGACCTGTCGCCGGTCGGTGGCGCCAAGGACGGCACGGCGCTGGACAGCATCGTCCAGGAGATCGACGTGCAGACCGGTGAGGTGCTGTTGCGCTGGAGCAGCCTCGCCCACGTTCCGCTGACCGAAAGCTTTCTGGAGCCGCCGCCGGGAGCCCACCCGTTCGACTACTTCCACGTCAACTCGGTCGACGTCGACACCGACGGCGACCTGCTGGTCTCCAGCCTGAATACCAGCACCGTGTACAAGATCGACCGCAGCACCGGCCGGATCATCTGGCGGCTCGGTGGCCGCTCCAGCACCTTCCAGTTGGCGGACGGCGCGCGTTTCAACCGGCAGCACGACGCCCGGGCGGTGGGCGGCGACACGATCCGGATCTTCGACAACCAGGGGGAGAACGGCCTGTCCCGCGTGGTGTGGATCAAGCTGGACCACGAGCGGCGCCTGGCCTCCCTGGTCCGGCAGATCGTCCACCCGCAGGTGAAGGCGGCCGTGGCGGAGGGCGGCGCCGCCGAGTTGCCCAACGGCAACACCGTCGTCTCCTGGGGCAGCGCCGGCGGCTTCTCCGAGTTCTCCAGGACCGGTGAGCTGCTGCTGGACGCCACGTTCGCCGAGGGCTTCAGCACCTACCGGGCGTACCGGTTCCCATGGCACGGGCGTCCCGCCAAGCCGCCCACCGTGTCGCTGACCGGCTCGGCCGCCCGCGTCGTCTGGAACGGCGCCACCGGCGTCGCCCGCTGGCGGATCCTGGCCGGGTCGTCGCGGACCGATCTGCGGCCGGTGGCCCAGGCGGCGTGGGACGGGTTCGACACCGCCGCCACACTGCCGTCCGGTGCCGCGTCCGGCACGCGGTTCGTCAAGGCCGAGGCCCTCGACGCCGGCGGCCGCGTGATCGGCGTGTCGGCCGTGACGCCGGCCCAGGCCTCGGGGTCGTAGGGGGCGCCGTGCCATCGACAAGGATCGTCGACATCTCCTTCTGCGCACCGCCGTTGATGCCGACGGAGGAGTTCGCCAAGCTGTTCGCCACCGACGTCGGCGGCGACGACGTCGCCCGGGTGGTGCGCAACTCGGCCATCGACACCAAGGGAATGGCGGTGAACCCCTTCGCGGAGGACCCGCGATGGTGGCCGACCCGCGAACGGATGGACCGCGGTCTGCTGGAGGCCCGCAGCCTCGCCACGGAGGCGATCGCACTGGCGCTCGGCCGCGCCGGTCTGCGTCCGGACGAGATCGGGTTCCTGGCCACGGTGACCACGACGACCCACTCCGCGCCCGGGCTGGACGCCCTCGCACCCGCCGTGGGGATGCGTGACGACACCGCGACCCTGTCGCTGGGGCCCATGGGGTGTTACGCGGCGCTGCCCGCCCTGTCGGCGTGCCGCGACTGGGTCGAGACCCACCGCAGGCCCGCGGTGCTGCTGGCCGTGGACCTGTTCTCCCCGCACCTGCAGCCTCCCCCGTACGACAAGGAGAAGGCCGTCTGCCTCACCCTGTTCGGCGACGGCGCGGCCGCCGTCGTCCTGACACCGGGCGGGGACGGCGCGGACGGCATGGAGATCGTCGACACCCAGCAGCTCACGGTGCCGGCCCATGCCGACGACCTTCAGGTCCATGTCGGGGACCTGGGGATGTACATCCGGCTCGCGCCCACCATGCCGGAGGTCGTCGCCGCGGCCGTGCGAGGGCCCGTCGACGCGCTGCTCGCGCGCAACCGTCTCGACGGCGCCGACGTCACCTGGTGGGCGGTGCATCCGGGCGGCCGCCGCATCATCGACCGGGTCGGGGAGGTGTGCGATGTGCCCGAAACGTCCTTGGCGGCGTCCCGCGCGGTCATGAGGGACTACGGCAACACCGCCGCCCCCGCCGTCCTCGGGGTCCTGGAGAACCTGCAGAAGGGCAGGCCCCTCGGCCGAGGGGAACACGGCGTCGCCATGGCCTTCGGTCCCGGAGCCACGGTCTGCGTCATGCTGCTCCGCGGCGCCTGAGGACCCCGCGCGCGAGGCCCGACAGCGCCCCTGGCGGCGCGTCCCACCGCAGGCCGGGCCGGGACGCGCCGCTCGGACGGCGGCGGGCCCGGCGCCACATCGGCCAATCCAGACTTCAAGGAGTCACCATGCTCGACGTGATCGGCGTTGGATTCGGACGCACCGGAACACTCTCTCTCAAGGCCGCGCTGGAACGGCTCGGCTTCGGCCCCTGCCACCACATGCTGGCCTTGTTCGACGACCCCGGCCAGATCGCGCTGTGGAAGCGGGCCGCCCGGGGCGAAGCGGTGGACTGGACGGAGATCTACCAGAACTACCGGGCGACCGTCGACTGGCCGGGCGCGCGGTTCTGGCGGGAGATCGCCGACGCGTTTCCCGCCGCGAAGGTCATCCTCACCACCCGTGACCCCGAGAGCTGGTACGACAGCGCTCACCGGAGCATCTACGAGGCGGCCATGGCCCCGCTCCCGGAGTCCGGTGTCGACCCCGTGTTCGCCGGCATACGAGAGATGTCCCATGAGGTGGTGTGGGACGGGGTGTTCGGCGGCCGTTTCGCCGACAGGGAGCACGCCGTCCGCATGTTCACCGAGCACAACGAGGCGGTGCGACGCGCGTTGCCCGCCGAGCGGCTGCTGGTGTTCGAGGCTCGCCAGGGATGGGAGCCGCTGTGCGGCTTCCTGGGCGTCGAGGTTCCCGACGAGCCGTTCCCGCACCGCAACGACCAGGGGGCGTTCGCCGAGTTCATCGACGCTCGCCGTGCGGGCAGCGCGGGCGCCGCCTAGCGGTCTGCGCGTCACCGCACCACCCACCGGCCCGGCGCGGCCGCCCGCGGCGTCAGGGAGGCGACCGCGTCCCGGGTGACGGAACGACTGTGGCCCGGCTGTCCGATCGCGAGGACGGCCGGGTCGCTTCCTTTTCGGCTATTGACAGGGCAGTGGCGAACCATCCATGGTGTGTGAACGATCACGTTAACGTTAATGTGATCCAGCCGACATGGAAAGGTCCCCTCACGCATGAGGACGTTCCGTCCCCCCGCCCGCCTGGCGGGCGCGCTCGCCGCGGCGGCCTGCGCCGCCGCGGTGGCCGTGTCCGCCTCGCCCGCGTCCGCCTCACCCGCGTCCGGCGGCGGGCCCGCCGCCGGACGGCCGGCCCACAAGCTCGACCTGCGGATCGCGACCTACAACGTCTGCGGGCACGGCTGCCTGCCGACCAAGGAGATCTGCGTCGCCACCATCGGCCGCGACTGCGCGACCAAGCTCCCGCCGTGGGCGGACGGACGCGCCGCGGCCGTGGCGGACGACATCGTCCGGGCCCGCGCCGGCGTCGTGGTCACCCAGGAGATCGGCAACAACGCCACCCCGACGCAGCCGATCGTGGACGTCGAGTCCTACCGCAAGCCGCTCACCGACGCGATGCGCGCCCGCGGGTACGAGGAGGCCCCCGCCGACTACGCCGGCGCCCGCCACCCGCAGTACGGCTACCCGCTGAAGTCCGGCGCCGGGCGCTACACCTACTACGACGCCCGCCGCTTCTCCCACCTGGACGAACGCGGCCGGGAACTGCCGCACGACCTGCTGTGGCTGCCCGACTCCACCGAGATCTACGGCAAGACGATGACGTGGAACACCCTGCGCGACCGTGTCACGGGGATGCGCTTCGTCGTGGTCAACATGCACCTGGAGTACCGCAAGAACGGCGCCACCGACCCCAACGGCTGGACCAAGAACTGGGACCAGGTCCGGTACGCCGACGCGCGCCGCACCGCCGAGTACCTGACCCGCGACAACGCCTACACGCGCACGCTGCCGGTCGTGTTCGCCGGGGACATGAACTCCGCCTCGCAGGAGGACGGCGCCAGCGCCTACGACGCGTTCGCCGACCTCGGCTACAGCGACGCCCACGACACCGCGCCGGCCAACCGCCGCCACGGCGACGAGTACATGTCGTTCAACGGCGGCAAGATCCCGCTTCCGCAGGGCCCCGACAAGATCGACCACATCTTCGTCAAGGCCGGGACGCCGGTCCGCCAGTGGACCCTCGTCCCGCAGACGACCGCCCAGTCCGGCGCGGCGTGGGACCTGCTGCGCTCGGACCACAACATGGTGCACGCGACCGTCCGGATCGAGGAGCCCGCCCGATGACCGTACCCGCGATCGAACCCGGCGCCCTCGCCGCCGAACTGCGCCTGGCCGACCCGGAGATCTCCCGGTTCAGCCCCCTGCGGCGCATCCTGACCTACGACCAGTTCAACACCGGCACGCACGGCTGGATCGAGCTGCTCGGCAACTACGACGGGTACGGGAACCTCGACACGGTCGACGACCACATGCGCGACTTCCGGCCGCCGCAGCTCAGCTCCTGCAACTTCTTCGACGTGGGGACGCACGGCGCGATGTCGGGCACCTACGCGCTGAAGGTCGCGACCCGTCCCCTCGCCGGGCACACCGCCGTCGCGATCCGGCGGCTGACCATGGCGGGCCGGGGCAAGGTGCAGTTCGAGGCGTACCTGACGTTCAAGACCGAGGCGCACTCGGCGGAGAACCAGGCGGCGACCAAGGCGGGCGCCGGCGAGTGGGACGCGAACCTGCACCCGTCCGAGCAGCAGTTCGGCGCGTTCACCATCGCCACCGACATCTGCGACGGCGTCCGCTACCACTGCGTCGCCCGGTACCTGAACACCGGCCTGGACAACGAGCTGCGCCGCGAGTGGGTGTACCCGACGGTGCCGGAGCCGACGCCGCGCGAGCACTTCCAGGGCAAGGTGAAGCTGCCGCCGACCGCCGACTTCACCGCGCCCGACCCGGAGCACTGGAAGCCGTTCGGCGGGCCGCAGGAGCTCTGCTACAACGAGGTGCCGACCAAGGTCAACTGGCACTACGTCCGCTGGGTGATCGACACCAGCACCCGCTCCAACGTGGAGCTGCAGGTCAACGACGTCGTGTACGACATGCGCGACGTGCCGGTGCCGCCGTACGACGAGGAGTACGGCTCGCTGGAGAACCTGCTCAACTTCTACGTCTCGGTCAGGACGCACACCGACGTGCGCAACTTCCTGTACCTGGACTCGGTACTGATCTCGGTGGACTGGTGAGGAGCCCGACCAACATGCGCGAGTCGTTCACCGCCGTCCTGGAACGCGCCCGCACCCTGTCGGGCGAGTTCGCGACCGAGCCGTACGAGGCGGCCTGGGCCGCCGAGGCGCGCTGGTTCGTCCGGACGCTCGAACGCACCCACCCCGGCGCCCGGCTGCGCGTCACGACGCAGATCTCCCCGGACGGGCTGCACTGGTGCGACCTCGAGCCCGCCCGCGAGGTCACCGACGACCTGGAAAGCTGGGCCTCCACCAATTTCGGCGGCTGGCTGCGGCTGAAGGGCACGGTCGAGTCCGACGCCGGAACCTCGGACAACGCCGGCGACGCCGAAGGCGCCGACACCCCCGGCGTCAAGGTGCTCATCTATCTCGCGCTGAAGAGCTAGCGCGCCCGAGCGGAGCTGAGAGGAGGCGGCATGGAGCTGGGAAGGCGCGAGTTCCTCGCCCTGACCGGGCTGGCGGCGTCCGCCGTCGCGCTGGGCGGATGCGCCCGGGCGGGCGCGGCCGCGCCGGACGGGTCGCTGCGCGCCGCGTTCGGGCAGCCGGTCACCGACCTGGACCCCTACAACGCGGGCACGGCGGTGGACGAGGCGTCGCTGATCGTCAAGCGGCTGGTGTTCGACACCCTGGTCCGCCGCGACGGGGACCGGCTCGTCCCGGGCCTCGCCGCGTCGTGGAAACGCGTCGGCGACACGACCTGGGTGTTCCAGTTGCGGCAGGGCGTGCGGTTCCACGACGGCGGCGCGGTCACCGCGCGCGACGTCGTGGCCTGCCTGGAACGCACCAAGGCCGTGAAGTCGGCCCAGAGCGCGCTGTGGGCGACGGTCAAGTCCGCCAGGGCGGACGGCGACCACACGGTCACGTTCGAGACCGACGGGCCGATGGCGACGCTGCCGGTCAACCTGACCCTGCTGTTCATCGTCCCGGCGCGGCTCGTCGCCGACCCCGCCCAGAAACGCCGGCCGATCGGCTCGGGGCCGTTCCGGGTCACCGGGTTCACCCCGTCGACCAACGTCGAGCTGGCCCGGTTCGACGGGTACTGGGGCGGCCCCGCCGCGCTGCCGGGCATCTCCATGCCGTTCATCGCCGAGACCTCCAGCGCGATCACGGCGCTGCGCAACGGCGACGTGGACCTGCTGTGGCCGGTCCCCTCCGACCAGCTCGGCGAGGTCCGCGGGCACCGCGGCGTCCGGGTCGCCGCGGTGCCGAGCTGGACCTACTACCTGACCTGGTTCAACTGCGGGCGCAAGCCGTTCACCGACCCCCGGGTGCGGCGCGCGATGATCCAGGCGCTGGACCTGGAGGAGATCGTCGGGAAGCTCTTCGGGGCGGGCGCCGAGCGGATGCGCGCCCCGATCCCGTCCACCGTGTTCGGGTTCGCCGAGCAGCCGCCGTACCCCCACGACCCCGGCGCCGCCCGCAGGGCGCTGCGGGACGCGGGACTGCCGGACGGCTTCACCACCACCATGATGTGGTTCGACGCGACCGGCCCGCTCGCCCGCGAGCTGGCCCAGTCGATGATCTCGGCGTGGGACGAGATCGGCGTGACCGTCACGCCGCAGAGCATCGAGAAGGCCCAGTGGCTGCAGCGCCTCAACGCCCTCGACTGGGACATGGAGCTGCAGACCAACACGGTGACGACCGGCGACGCCGCCTTCACCCTCGGCCGCCTGTACACCTCCAAGGCCAACCGGATGGGCTACAAGAACCCCGCGCTCGACAAGGTCCTCGCGGCGGCGGGGGCCGAGCAGGACACCGCGGCCCGGGCACGGCTGTACGCCGAGGCCTGCAAGACCATCTGGTCGGACGCGGTGGGGATCTTCCCGGCCGCGCTCACCACGGCGTACGGGCTGCGGTCGGACCTCACCGGCTTCACGCCCGCGGCGAACAACCAGCCGGACCTGTCCGCGGTCCGCAGAGGGTGATGCCATGAACCACGCCGGAACCGCCGCCCCCGCCGCACCCGGGAGGACGCCATGACGCCGCGCCGCAGGGCCACCCTCCGCGACATCGCCGCCGCGCTCGACCTGTCGGTCAACACCGTGTCCCGCGCCCTGGCCGGCAAGGACGCGGTGAGCGAGGAGACCCGCGAACGGGTGCGGCGCGAGGCCGACCGGCTCGGCTACGTGCCGAACACGATGGCCCGGTCCCTGGTGCTGCAGAACGCGATGACGATCGGGCTGGTCATCACCAACCCGTCCAACCCGTTCTACGCGCGGCTGATCAGCGCGATCGAGGCGCGCGGACGCGTGCACGGCTACTCGCTGATGCTGATGGTCACCGAGGACAGCGTCGACAACGAGCGGCGCGTCGCCGAGGAGCTCATGCGCTGGGGCGTGGACGGCGTCCTGGCCGTCCCGGTGCAGCACGGCACCGAGCACTGGGAGCGGCTCGGCAAGTCCGGCACCCCCGTCGTGCTGCTCAACCGCGACCTGCCCGGCCTGGACGCCGACCTGGTCGGCGTCGACTACCGCGACAGCGCCCGGCGCGCCACCGAACTGCTGGTGGCCGCCGGCGCCCGCGACCTGTACCTGGTCGAGGAGGACCTGGACATCTCCCCGGTCGCCGAGCGCGTCCGCGGGTTCCGCGACGTGCTGGCCGAGCACGGCCTCACGGTCGGCGACGACCACCTGATCAAGGTGCCCACGCGGCGCCGCGAGGCCAGCTCCCAGCCCTGGGACCCGATCGACTCCTACGCGATCGGCCGCGACCTCGCCCGGCGGATCGGGCCCGGCAGCGCCGTCCTGGCCGGCAACGACTACTTCGCGCTCGGGCTGTACCGGGCGTTCGGCGAGCACGGGCTGCGCATCCCGGGTGACGTCGCGGTCGTCGGCCACGGCGACCATCCCTTCGCCGCCTACCTCGCCCCTCCGCTGACCACCGTGCGGCTGCCCGCCGCGCAGGTCGGCGCCACCGCCGTGGACCGGCTCCTCGAGCTGATGGCGCGCCCTGGCGCCCGGGCGGAACGGGACGTCTCCGGCTCGCCCCGCCAGATCCTGCTGCCCGCCGAGGTCGTCGTCCGCGCTTCCACCCCGGAGGTGCCCTGATGGGCCGGTTCCTGCTCCACCGCGCAGGGCAGGCGATCGTCGTCGCCCTCGGCGCGATCAGCCTGGTGTTCGTGGTCGTGCGGGTGGTGCCCGGCGACCCGGCCACCCTCATCCTCGGCCCGGACGCCAGTGCCGACCAGATCGCGTCGGTGCGCGCCGACTTCGGCCTCGACCAGCCGCTGTGGCGGCAGTACCTGACGCACATGGGGGAGGTGCTGCACGGCGACTTCGGCGACTCGTGGCGGCTCGGCGGCGGCGCCATGGCCGCGACGCTGGACCGGTTCCCCGCCACGCTCGCGCTCGCGGCGCTCGCGCTGCTGATCACCATCGCGGTCGGGTTCCCGCTCGGCATGGCGTGCGCCCGCCGTCCCGGCAGGATCGCCGACCTGCTGGTGTCCACCGGCTCGCTGGCCGGGCAGGCGCTGCCGTCCTTCTGGGTCGGCATCGTGCTGATCCTGGTGTTCGCGCGCTGGCTGAACTGGCTGCCCAGCACCGCCGGCGGCGGCGCCCTGGCGGTGATCCTGCCGTCGGTGACGCTCGCGCTTCCGTTCGTCGGCTGGCTGGCCCGGCTGGTGCGCAACGGCGCCCTGGAGGAGAGCGCCAAGGACTACGTCCGCACCGCGCGCGCCAAGGGCACCGGCGAGACCGCCGTCATGTACGTGCACGTCGCCCGCAACATCGCGCTGCCCGTCGTCACCGTGCTCGGGCTGCTGATGGGCAACTTCATCGCCAACGCCGTCATCGTCGAGGTCGTGTTCTCCTGGCCGGGCATCGGGTCGCTGATGGTGGACGCCATCACCAACCGCGACTACGCGGTGGTCGAGGCCACGATCGTGACGATCACCGTCTCCTACATCGCGCTGAACCTCCTGGTCGACGTGCTGTGCGTCGCACTGGACCCGCGCCTCACCCCCGAGAACGCATAGGGGATCGCCCATGAGCACCATCGCACCCGCCCCCGCGGTTCCCGCCGCGGCGACCGCCCCGGGCGACTCGGCGCGCCGCCGCCTGCCCGTGACCGCCTGGATCGGCCTGGCCGTCCTGGCCCTGTTCGTCCTCGCCGCGATCGTCGGCCCCCTGCTGCGGCCCTACGACCCGGTCGCGACCGACCTGCCGCACCGCCTGCTGGCGCCCGGCTCACGCCTCGGCGACGGCTCCGTCGCCTGGCTCGGCACCGACCAGGTCGGCCGCGACATGCTCGCGACGCTGCTGGCCGGAAGCCGCGTCTCGCTGATCGTCGCGCTCGCCACCGTCCTCATCGGCGGCGCCATCGGGCTCGTCGCGGGCCTGGCCGCCGGCTACTTCGGCGGCTGGACCGACACCGTGCTGTCGCGGATCGGCGACGTCCAGCTCGCCTTCCCCTCGATCCTGCTGGCCATCCTGATCGCCGGGGTGCTCGGCCCCAGCATCACCAACGTCGTCATCACCCTCGCGGTGACCCGCTGGGTCATCTTCGCCCGCGTCGTGCGCGCCTCGGCGCTGGCCACCCGCCACCTGGAGTTCGTGGACTCCGCCCGCGTCCTCGGCGCGGGCCACCTGCGCATCCTCGTCCGGCACGTGCTGCCGAACTGCTGGCAGCCGCTGCTGGTCGCCGCGACCGTGCAGATCGGCCTGACCATGGTCGCCGAGGCGTCGCTGAGCTTCCTCGGCCTCGGCATCCCGCCGGACGCCGCGTCGTGGGGCGCGACGGTCTCGGCGGGCCGCGACTACCTCGGCTCCGCCTGGTGGATCTCCACCGTGCCCGCGCTCGCGCTCGCCGCCGTGGTGACCGGCGTCGGCGTCGTCGGCGACGCGTTCCGCGACCTGGCCGACCCGCGCGCCCAGCTCTGAGAGGCACCCCATGACCATCTCCGCCACCCACCCCGCCCCGGACTCGCCCCCGGACCCCGCCGGCGAGCCCGCCGCCGAACTGCGCGACATCCACATCGGGTTCCGCTCCGGACGGCACGTCACCCCCGTCGTGCGGGGCATCTCCCTCACCCTGCGCCGCGGGCGCGTGCTCGCCCTGGTCGGCGAGTCCGGCAGCGGCAAGAGCCTGACCTCGCTCGCCCTGATCGGGCTGCTGCCGCCCGGCGCCGAGATCACCGCCGGCACCGTCCTGCTCGGCGGCGAGGACACCGGCGGGTTCTCCGCCCGCCGCTGGCGCGAGGCCCGCGGCGACCAGGTCGCCATGGTCTTCCAGGACCCGACGGCCGCGCTCAACCCCGGCTTCCCCGTCGGCTGGCAGATCGCCGAGCCGTTCCGGCGCCGGCTCGGCCTCGGCCGCGGGCAGGCCCGCGAGCGGGCCGTCGCGCTGATGCGCGAGGTCGGCATCGCCGACGCGGCGGCGCGCTTCGGCGACCATCCGCACGAGTTCTCCGGCGGCATGCGGCAGCGCGCCGTGATCGCGATGGCGCTGGCGCTCGGCCCGTCCGTGCTGCTGGCCGACGAGCCGACGACCGCGCTGGACGTCACCGTCCAGGCGCAGATCCTGCAACTGCTCGCGCGGCGGCAGCGCGAGGACGACCTCGCCACCCTCCTCGTCTCGCACGACCTCGGCGTCGTCGCCCGGCTCGCCCAGGACGTCGCGGTCATGTACGCGGGCCGGATCGTCGAGCAGGGCCCGCTGGACGCCGTCTACACCCGGCCCGCGCACCCGTACACGCTCGGCCTCCTGGAGGCGATGCCGGAGGCCGCCGGCGCGCTGCCGGGCACCCGGCTCAAGCCGATCCCCGGCCTGCCGCCCGACCCGCGCCGCCCGCCCGGCGGCTGCGCGTTCCACCCGCGCTGCCCGTTCGCGACCGACGTCTGCCGCGCCGAGGACCCGCCGCTCGTGGCGACCGGCGGCGGCCGCGCCGTCGCCTGCCACCACTCCGACCAGGTGACCGCCGCGCCGCCCGCCGCCCCCGCCCCGGCCACCGCCACCCCGCCGACTCCGCCGACCGAGGAGACCGCATGACCGTCACCGCGCCCGACACCGACGTGGTCCTCAGGGTCAGCGGCCTGGAGGCCGGATACGAACGGCCCGGACGGCACGGATTCGGCCGCACCCGCGTGCCCGTCGTCGCCGGGATCGACCTGACCGTCAGGGCGGGCCGCACCCTCGGCATCGTCGGCGAGTCCGGCTGCGGCAAGTCCACGCTCGCGCGCGCGATCGTGGGACTGCGGCCGCCCTTCGCCGGGACGATCGAGTTCGCCGGGTCCGATCTGGCCGCCGCGCCGCCCCGGCGGCGCCGCCGCCTCAGCCGCGACCTGCAGATGGTGTTCCAGGACCCCTACACCTCGCTGAACCCCCGGATGACGGTCGCCGCCGTCATCGCCGAAGGCTGGAGCGTGCACCCGGGCATCGTCCCCCGCGACCGGCGCGACGCCGAGGTCGCGCGGCTGCTGGACCTGGTGGGGCTGCGGCCCGAGCACGGCTCCCGGCACCTGCACGAACTGTCGGGCGGCCAGTGCCAGCGCGTCGCCATCGCCCGGGCCCTGGCGCTGCGACCCCGGCTCATCGTGTGCGACGAGGCGGTGTCCGCACTGGACGTGTCGGTCCGCGCGCAGATCCTCAACCTGCTCGCCGACCTGCAGTCCAAACTCGGCGTGGCGTACCTGTTCATCTCCCACGACCTGGACGTCGTCCGGCACATCTCCCACGACGTCGCGGTCATGTACCTCGGCACCGTCGTGGAGTACGGCACCGCCGCCGACGTCTTCGGCGACCCGCAGCACCCGTACACGCGTGCGCTGCTGTCGGCGGCTCCGTCCGTCCACGACCGGCCCGGCAGCGCCGCGGACGACATCGTCCTCACCGGCGAGGTGCCCTCCCCGGCCGCGCCGCCGAGCGGATGCAGGTTCCGCACCCGCTGCTACATGGCCTCCGACGCCTGCGCGGCGGAAGTGCCGGCCCTGACCGTCCGGGACGGCCTTCCCCAGTCGGTCGCCTGCCACTTCGCGGACTCCTCCGGCTCCACGGCACCACCGCCCGGACGCTGACCGGACGCGCGGCAGGCGACCAGGTCATCCCTGCTGGACGGCGGGGTGTCCGGCCTCGGCGTCGCCCTCGGTCCGAGGGGTCGCCGTCAGGGCCTTCGGCGCGGCCGGTTCGGGCATGGTGCGGAACAGCAGCCAGCTCAGGGCGGGCATAAGAATCAGCGGGATCAGCGCCGTCTGCAGGGAGGTCGCGTCGGCCAGGCGGCCGATGACGGGGCTGGCGAGACCACCGACGCTGACCGTCAGCCCGAGGGTGACCCCGCTGGCCGTGCCGACACGCGTGGGGAGGTAGTCCTGGGCGAGGGTGACCTGCAGTGAGAACGGGACGTACAGGCCCATGGAGGTCAGCGCCACGAACAGGTAGATCGCCGGCCCCGGGACGAACACCACGCCCGCGACGGCGGCGACAGTGGTCAGATACGCCATGCGCACCACGGCGACCCGGCTCCACCGGTCCGCCAGGCGGCTGCCCAGCACCGTGCCCACGGCACCGCCGAGGTAGAGGACGAAAAGCGCGGAGGTGCCCGCCGCCGTGCCGCCGTCCGTCTGCTGCCGGGCGTGGAACGAGACGAAAGTGCTCAGGCCGACGAAGACCACCGACCGGCAGACCACGGCCAGCGACAGCTTGACGAAGGAGACCCTGTCGTCGGTCCCCTTCGGGACCGCGGTGTCATGGCCGGGACGCGCCGTCTTCCCCAGTGCGCGCAGGACGGGCAGACACAGCACGCTGCCCGCGAGGGCCGGCACCACCAGCAGCGGTGACAGCCGAAGACCGCCGGTGGCGATGACGGCGGTGACCATGAGTGGCGCGACCGCGAAGCCGATGTTGCCGCCGAGGGAGAACCAGCCCATCGCCGTGTGGCTGCCTCGGCTGGCGAGACGCGCGACCCGGGCCGACTCGGGATGGTAGGCCGCGACCCCGATCCCGGAGACCGCCACGAACGCCAGCGTCAGCGCGTACGATCCGCTGAGCCCGCTCAGGGCGATGCCGAGCCCGCCGAGAATCGTGCTCACCCACAGCAGCCAGGGCATGGCCCACCGGTCGGTGAGCGCGCCGAACAACGGCTGCGCCACCGAGGACAGCAGGGACGCGGCGAGCACGATGCCCGAGGCCGCGGCGTAGGTGTAGGCGCGCTCGGCGACGAAGAACGGGACGAGCGAGGCCACGGCGCCCTGGTAGACGTCCACACAGGCATGGCCGACCGACAGCAGGATGATGGGTTTGTTCCTCGGCATTGCGCCATGGTCGCCGCTGGGGCGGTTGTCGCGCTTTCGATAAGCTGCCAACCAATGACGAAAGTCCGCCACATGCCGGTCGCGCCGACCCGCAGCCAATGGCTGGCGTCCGGAGCCGGCATCGACGCGCACCGCCACGACGACCACCAGATCGTCTACGCCGGCCGCGGAGTGGTGGCCGTCACGACCGGTGCGGGCTCCTGGATCGCGCCGGCCACCCGCGCCGTCTGGGTGCCGGCCGGCACGGTGCACGCGCACCAGGCCCACGGCGAACTCGAACTGCACCTGGTCGGCCTGCCGGCGACCGACAACCCGCTCGGCCTGGACGAGCCGACCGTGCTGTCCGTCGGTCCACTGCTGCGCGAGCTGATCCTCGCCTACACCCGCGACCCGCACGACGACAGCCCCGAACACGAGCGTCTACGGGCCGTACTGCTCGACCAGTTGCGCGCCTCGCCTCAGCAGCCGCTGTACCTGCCCACCCCCACCGCCCCGCAGCTCAGGGAGCTGTGCGAGATCCTGCGAAACGACCCGGCCGACAACCGCACCCTGGCCGCACTGGGCGAGCAGGTCGGCGCGAGCAGCCGGACGCTGTCGCGACTTTTCAGGTCCGACATCGGCATGACCTTCCCGCAATGGCGAACCCAACTGCGCCTCTACCACGCTCTGATCCTGCTGGCAGAGAACACCCCCGTGACCGCCGTGGCACACGCGTGCGGCTGGTCGTCCGCCAGCGCCTTCATCGACGTCTTCCGCCGCACGTTCGGATGCACGCCAGGAGCGCACCGAGCATCCGACCAAAGGCCCACACCATAAACGAACCTTGGCGGCCGGCGGCGGCAGCCCTTGGCCCAAGCGGAAGCGCCGAGCCCCGATGCCCACACCCACGAGACACCGCGTGCTCGGTGTACACGCACGGCGGGCTGGTGCGGAGCGCCGCTCCCACTGGGCGTCGCCGTGTCGACGGCGACCATGACGGCCGTCAAGTGGATCGAGCCGTTGGAGCCTGTTATTTTCCTGGGGCGGGCGACACTCCGCTCGCCTTGCGTCAGGTGGTGCGTTGGGCGTTCGGGCGTTGGGGCGTTGGGGCCGCACGAAACGGGACTCTGCGCGTGGTCGGAGCGCACCAGGTGGGAAGGCGTCCAAGCCGCGCCGTCCAACAGACAGAACACGCGTGCGCTCAATCGCTCACCGAGCGGACGGGCTCCCCAGAACTGGTCGGGGGCTGCAGCGGCTGATTCTGGACGCGCTGGAATCGGGGGACTGGTCGCGGTGCGCTCGCTCGGTCAGCGCCCGAACCGCGAATGAACGCCCTGTCCAAGCCCGAAGCCTGTCGATCGGGTTAAGAACGGGGTGAAGATCCATACTGGCTGACCGTGCCGGGTCGCCGTTCTTAGCCGCGATCCCGGCCGCCAGCGCCCCACGACAACACCGGCAGGGCACTGGTCCACATACAGTTCCGCCGACCCGATCCTGACCAAACACGAGGTCTCGATGCCGAGCTGAGGGTCGCCTTTCCTCATCGGGTCGAAGTCCTGGAGAAGGCGCCGGACGCCGACGGCTTTGCCGCCGCCTCATCCCTGGGCTTCGGCTGGTAGATGGACGCTCACCTCTCGCAGGGTGCGGTCGAGGACATGGATGGAACCGTTGCTTCCTGGATGCGTCTAACCAGCCGTGCCCCTGGCAACCGGATTGCGATTGCTTGCCCGACTGTTGTCGGTGATGGCGGTGGTGCTCCTCGGGGGCATCATGACGCCGAGGCAAGCCTGTGCGTGCAGTTGTGCGGCCGTCTCCGAGAGAGAAGCGTTCAGAAATGCCGATGTGGTGTTCACCGGGCGGCTCGTCGACCGCGTCCGACCCCTGCGGCTGTCCAACGGCTCTGATGATCCAGTGACACTCGTCTTCGATGTGGAGGTGGTCGACAAAGGGGAAGCCGCGCGTCGGCAGAGCCTGGTGACCGCATCCTCCGAAGGCAGCTGCGGGATCGCCGCCCAGAAGGGGCAGAAGTACCTGGTGTTCGCCGATCGTGTCGATGGCAGGTTGCGGTCTGACCTGTGCGGCGGCACCCGCCAGGCCGGCAAGCCGCTTGCGGTGCCGTCTGCGCCGGGTCGGCCGCCCACGCCCGGCGAGGACGTTGAGGACAGTGATGACCTCGCTCTCTCGCTCGCGGTAGGGACGGCCATCGTGGGTGGCGTGGCTGTGGTGGCCCTGCTCCGTCTGCGTCGGCGATGAGTTCACCACCGCCCCGCGCGGCCTGCTGAGGACTCGCCGCGTTCACCAAGGAGACGTGCCGGACCGGGCGCGGACGTGGAACGGACGACGGTGGTCTACGGGCGGTGTGCAACGACACACCGCCGTGGTCGCCAAACGCGACGGCGGTGCCTCCCGCGGCCCGGCGATGGTGGACGTGTCTGGTATCGGGCACCCACGAATGCAGACAGCGCGTGGCCGGGCGGGCACTGATCCTCCTCCCGGTCGGCGCACGGACTCGCGCCGGAAGACGCTGCTTTCGACGCCGTCCACGGCCACTCCCCGGCGAACCCTCAACGTTGCGGTTCGTCCGGCCATGCGTCGGGGCAACCGGTCCAGGATGTCGGCGATGAGATCGCCCTTGGTGTCGATGGGAGTCAGCGGGAGCAGTGCAATCGCCTCATCGGCGATCTTCATCTTCATGCCGATCCGCGATAGCAGCCTCGCCTCTTCGCCAGCGCGCACCGCGGCCTTGATGGTCTCGACCCCGACCTGCTATGCCGCCGAAGATGATGAGTATCGTCCCCGGCTCACGCTCGTCCAATGTCCCGTGGCGGTAGGCGCTGAGCGGGAAAGCCGTTCGCGGACCACTATGCGGCCGGCATGAAGCTTCACCTGCGCACAGATCGCCGTTGGCGACTCCTCTGCCCAGCCGCACTGGGCCCTGCCCGCATTTACCGAGCGGTGGCTCCGCTGGGGGTACGCGCACCGTCCACCCTGGCGCTGCGAGTCCCCGCAGCTGCGCCAGCACCACTTCCACAACGCGGGTCGGATGGCCGAGCGCCTGCTCGCCAGGTAGCCCAAGAACCGGGAACACGGGCGGCGTCCCCCTGCTGCCGCCGTTGGGCTGCTGGTTCCGGCTGGGGCGGGGGTGCTTCCCTGCGTTCGCGTCGCCCCGGGCTGGAGAGCGCGATCGTCAATGCGCAGGAGGCGGTGCGGGCGGCGGCTCAGGCGCAAGACGCTTGCCGAGGAGCTTGAGTCGCTTTCAGATCGGCGCCGGCGGGCGAAAACGTCCCGGCGGTGCAAAACAGTACAGGCGTGTCACTGTGCACGAGGATGAATGCCCTCTGTCGATCTGAATGGCGGGCAGTACAGGTTCGTCACAGAGAGGAACTATTGACAGGGGGAATCTCCATATCCGGTGCCCGTCCACGTCAGTGGCCATCCCTGTGGAGATGCCCAAAAGGCGGTGACCCCGGCGGCGGGATGCCGCAGGGGTCACCGTGCGAGGGGGTGGACTTACGGTTGCCGGATCAGCCGGATCCGGGGATCACGGTTGCGTGAAGACGTACGTGACGCTGACGGTCACGTTGCTCGCGCACAGGAGACCCGATCCCGTGACGGGCTGGTTGGTGAAGGTGACCGTGGCCGGGGGAGCGGTGCCGGTGTAGGGGCCGCTCAGGTTGCCGGTGTAGGTGCAGCCGAGAGCGGTCATCTTGAAGCCGTTGATCTTGGTGGTGCCGCTGGTGAAGCTTCCGCTCCACGGGAAGCCGGTGGGGGTGACCGTGACACCGCATCCGGTGGCGTTGGCCCCCGTGACGGAGAAGGCGCCGGTGTTGGTCATGGAGCCGCTCAGGGTGGAGCCGCTGCAGGTGGCGACAGTGGTGCCGCCCACCTTGACCACCAGGCTGTTGGAGTTGGCCTTGGCCGTGAAGGGACCGTTGGTCCAGCTGTCGGCCGAGGCGGCGGTGGCCGTCAACGCGACGGCGGCGGCGGAGGTCGCGGTGATCGCGGCCAGCTTCGTTACGCGAGACATGCGTCTCTCTTTCTGGAGTGGGCGCGTGAAACACCCGGGTGGGATGGTCGGCCAAGCCGACGGATGTTCGGTTTCGCCCATGTCGCTGGGCGCCGTTGGGTCCCGCGCGCCTCGGGACCGATTGCTGTCGTGGTCGGCTGTTGCGGTCAAAGCCTTCGGGGTCTGGCGCCTCCTTTGCGTCGCCGATCTGGATTCGCAACGAAAGTAAGCCTCGCTCGGCGAGCTCATCAATACACAAGCGCTAGCTTGGTATGGCCGGATTGTGACACCGATCACATTCGCTGGGTTCGTCCTGCTCGGTGGCATCCGCGTCCCAACGCCTGGAGCAGGGGAGACGCGGCGAACCGGCGGCTCGGCTTCACCGACCGGATCCAGGTAAGCCCTGCTGCCGTGCCCCGCTCTGGACGACCACGCGGTGTTGCGCACGATCCTGTCTGCGCGCTGTCCGCATCGGTGTGTGGCCGCCACAGGCTTGCAACGCCACGTCGAATCCTGTGGCCCCACGGCAGCTCGTCGATGCCGTTGACCTGCCGCTTTGAGAGGGCGTCGGCGTGGCGGTGCCCGGCGGCAACACAGAACCGCAGGAAGGTCCGCGAGTCCCATGCCGCGACGTGCACGCCGAGGAGGTCTGCGGCTGGCGGTCCCGCTGCTGGACGAGCCCGCCGGGCACACGCTGCTGCTGGACGACCTGAACACTTTGCGCGGACGACCGCTTGACGCCTCGGCTCTGTGAGGCGGAAGCCTTCCCCTTTCGCCAAGAGCGGGGCCGGTCGCCGCCAACCCAGGCTCACAGAATGCAACACTCCCAGAACCGCCGTCCCGCCCGGCCGCCACCTGAGCCACCAGCGCCCACACCACCGCCAAACCCACCAGCATCAGCAGCACCGGCCACCGCCCGCACCGACACCGGAACGAACTGCGGCAAGAACGAAACCGCGACCCCCGCCTTCGGATTCGCCACATTGGTGATCAACCCCAGGCGGAAAGAGTTCGGCGCAGGGGGCGGAGTGTGAGAACCAGGCAGAGTCGGCGTACCTTCGCCGTCATGGAGGGCAAAGACGCTCGGGAGGGCTGGCTGTTCTGCGACGGTGGCGGGGGCGCGTGCGGCGATGACCGTCGTTGACCCTGACCAGGCGGCCGGGTGGGCGGGCACGGCCCGCCTGGAGCCGGGAATGCTGTCCTTCGCCGGTCGTCTTGGCGGCACGGCGGCGCACGCCCACGCCGCGGTGCAGGTCGTGACGCTCACCGCCGGCACGGTCGTGTTCAGGGACCGCTACGGCGGCCGTCAGCGAGCGGCGGCGGCGATCATTCCGGCCGGGGTGGTGCACGCGGTCGAGGCTCCGAACCCCGTCGACGGGCAGGCGTACGGGACGACCTGTTACCTGGATCCGGCCGGGAGGGCCGCGACGGCCGTGGCGGCCCGGGTTCGGGCGGCAGGTGATCGGCATCAGGTGAGCGCATGGATCGCCGCCGCAGCCGACACATCCACCGACCAGCTTCTTGCCTTGTCGCACGACCTTGGGGCCCAGGTCACGCGGGCCGGGCTGCATCCGGCGGTGGCCGCCGTCCTGACCTCGGCGTCGCGCGCGATATGGGCGCAAGTGCTGGCGGCCGTCCTTGCCGCCGACGCCGGGATCACCCTGGTGCACTACGCCAGCCACAAGATCGGCGTGCTGTGGCGCTTCCACGCCGTCCACCACTCGGTGAGACGCTTCTACGGCCTCAACGGGCTGATGAAGCACCCGCTCCACCAGACCATCGAGATGACCGCCAGTGTCACCCCGCTCCTGCTGGCGGGACTGCCCGTCGACGTGGCCTCCGCGCTCGCCCTGGCCGTGGCGGTGCAGTTGCTCCTCCAGCACTCCAACGCCGACTACCGCATCGGCCCGGCCAAGCACGTCCTGGCGCTCAACGAGGGCCACCGTTTCCACCATCTCAAGTGGGCCGGCATCGGTGACGTCAACTTCGGTTTGTTCACCCTGATCTGGGACCACCTGCTGCGCACCTACTCCTACGACGGCGCCCGCCGCTTCACCTCCGACGATCTGGCATGGCCGCCAAACCCCACTATCCGGTGCGCTACCTGGCCCAGCTCGCCGAACCCTTCAAGCCCACCGGCGCCTGCACCACCAGTCCCGCAACCGGCCACAGCACCGGGCAGCCGTCAACCGCCGGTTGAGGTGATCGGCCGCCTGACAAGGATCGCCGTAATCGACGACATCGCCGATGACGCCCCACCAACTCGTCCACGCCACCACGACACGCTCACCCATGCCGCAGCGCCCGCATCTGTTCGCCGCGCCGGTGGCCGACAACATCCGGCTGGGGTACCGGACACCGGTGCCGAGCGGCCCCGCGCAGCGGCGGTGTCATTGCAACTGGCGCGACGGGACCATCGGGTGCGGGCAAGCTGACACTGCTGGCGGTGCTGGTGACGCTGGAGTCGGGGCGAGCGCTGGTGGACGGTGTTCCGCTGGACGAGATGGACCTGGCGGCGTGGCGGGGGCGGCTGAGGCGGGCGCCCTCGGGCACGGCCAGGCGCTCGTGGGGCTGCAGTGCGTCCGGGCAAGGGCATGGCGAGCGGCGCGAGGCCGTCCGCGCGGTGAAGGTCGCCTGGACGGCAGTAGGCCGCAACTCGCGTCGTCACGACGCTTCGTGGGCCCGGCAAACCACCGCGTCCACCGATCCTCAACACCGTCCACCAGCATTAATGGTTCGACATGAAGGCACCGCGAGGAGTTCTGCCCTGCAGCGCCTGTGCAAGTGTCGGCGGGGCACCCGGCCGTAAGTCACGGCTTGCCAACGGTGGGTGCGGGAACCCGATGACGTGGCGTATCAAGCGCGCGATGGCATCGCCACCGCAAACCCCTTGAACACCGGCCGCCCTGCGGGCACCGATGCCAGAACGAACTGCGGCAAGAACGACACGGTGAACACGCATCACCCGCGGCCTCACGATTCAACACCTCCACCCCGCCCCGGACAGCTCCGCGCAGGCCACCATCAGGCCCGCCGCCCGTCGTGGCGATCTCAGCGCGCGGGCGGGAACGCCGTCGTGCCCGGCGGAACAGGTGAGCAGACTGGTCAGGATTCGAGAAGCGCGGGGCACGGAGCCGCGCCTAACGTAAGTGCGGCTGAAACACGGCGGCCCCGCTGACCAGGCCGAACACTGATCTCGGGGCCTCCCGTTTCATCCCGACGTTCGACAAGACAACCGGGTCTGCGCGACCCGCGACTTCAGGAGTGACCATGACCGGCTCTTCCACCCAGGGAATCAAGACCGTGCTGCATCCCGTGTCCGACCTCGCGAAGGCCAAGGAGGTGTACGCCGCCCTGCTCGGCATCCAGCCGCAGACCGACGGGTCCTACTACGTCGGCTTCGAAGCCGAGGGCCAGCACATCGGGCTGGTGCCGGGCGGCGGACCGCAGGGCCTGACCTCCCCGGTGGCCTACTGGCACGTGTCCGACATCGAGGCGAAGCTGGCCGAGCTGACCGCCGCAGGCGCCACCGTCAAGGATCCCGCGAACGACGTCGGCGGCGGCCGCTTGGTGGCCACCGTCACCGACCCCGACGGCAATGTCCTCGGGCTCATTCAGGACCGCTGACCGCCGCGCCCCGCTCCCGCGCTCAGCGCGCCGCGACAGGAAGCTTCGGCGCCCACAACACGGACGTCTGGGAGCCAGCGCCTTGCCGGACAGTGCGCCGTACCCGGTGCCGCCTTCGACTGGACGGTGAGGCGCCGCTGCTGGCCAAGGCGCAACGTGTCCATGACCGAGGGTGAGGTCGATCCTCGAGATTGGCGCGCTGCCGCCGGAGCGGGGCGACCGCTCGTCAGGCGCACCAGCTTCAACCTGCGTGCGCCCGCCACGCCGTACTGGTAGGTTCCGCGTCTCCTCGCGCCGCATTCGGGTGGCGCGAGGAGACGAGATGCCCGGCCGCGAGCTGATGTGCGACAGCCGCTCGTGGGCCTGGCGCCTCCTCCGCGCTTGCCGCATCGGCGGGCCCCAGCGGCTCCATCAGCCGAACGAGGTCGGCCGGCGTCGCCAGACGGACGTCGCTGGACCGGGCGCATCATCCCGGCCGACATCGCCGATCAGTGGACGATGGACTATCGCCACCACCGCGCCGGCGAAGACCCACCAGACGTACTGCTCGAAGCTGGTCAGACTGCACCAAGCGACGCCGACGGAACCGGGAAGGTGGCCCCTGGGCGGCTGGGAACACGGTTAGCGATGGCCCTGGGGAACGGCCGTGCTGTCGTCTGTGCCGCATGTTGCTGACAGGCAGCTTTGATCCGGGTGCACGGCGCTGTGTGAGGACAACTTCGAGAGCGTCAGCGTCGAGGCCCGAAGGTCGGCTGAAAGGGAACAGGGAAGGTGGCCCCGGGCGGCTGGGGACACGGTAAGCGACGCCTTGGGAAACGGCCGCGCAGTTGTCTGTGCTGCATGTCGCTGACGGCCACGATTTGAGCCGCGTGCATGACGCTGTGTGAGAACAACCTCCAGAACGTCCGCGTTGAGCCCGAAGGGGCGGCTGGCGTCTCTTCAACGTCGGCGGGGTACGTACGTCGGCCGTGCACGCCCTCATCAAGTTCGGCGGTGTCGGGCTTCCTCGACGAGCCGATCAACGACCTAACCTGGCCGACGTCGAGCGGTCGCTCGGCCTGCTCGACCGGCTCGCCAGCTCCGGCAAGTCGGTCTTCGTCATCGAGCGCCACCAGGCGGACATGGCTCACGCCCACCGGTCCCGGCGCTGGCTGGATCGTCGTCGGGGGCAGCGCCGCCGACCTTGTCGCTGAGCGCTTCACCTTACCGGCGAACGCCTGCAACCTATGGCGGCGCCTGACCGAGCCCCGCGCGCACACGTGGAGAGCAGTTTTCGCAGCTGACCAGCGACCTGCCACGGACGCGGTGCTCACGCGACCTCGCGCCGCTGCGTCGTGTCCGGCGACCGGATCGGCCTGCGGCGCCGGAGGCTGAGGGGCTCGTTTGTAACGCGCAAATGTCGGCTAGGCGCCCAGCATGAGTTTGGCCCTTCGGTGAGTCGCCGTCCTGGGGGCTTCCACGGCTGGAACGGGCAAGCAGAGCGATCAGGATTCGAGAAGCGCCGGTCAGCGAGCGGCACCTAGCGTGACTGCCATGGACATCACCATTCACGCGAGCTTCCTCCCGCATGACGACCCGGATGCGTCCCTGGCCTTTTATCGCGATGTCCTCGGCTTCGAGGTCCGCAACGACGTCGGATACGACGGGATGCGCTGGATCACGGTCGGTCCCGCTGGTCAGCCTGACACGTCCATCGTCTTGGAGCCCCCGGCCGCCGACCTGGGCATCACCGACGACGAACGCCGCACCATCGCCGAGATGATGGCCAAGGGCACCTACGCCGGCATTCTCCTGGCCACCGCCGACCTCGACGGCATCTTCGAGCGGCTGCGGGCCGGCGGCGCCGAGATCGTCCACGAGCCGACCGAGCAGCCGTACGGCGTTCGTGACTGCGCCGTCCGTGATCCCGCGGGCAACCTGATCCGCATCAACGAACTCCGCTGAGCCGCCAGGCGAAGCGCAGACCCGACCGACAGTCGAGACGAGATCGGGCTCAGATGCAATTCACCAGGCGCCCCATGGTGCCGTAGGAGGCCCAGCCGGGAGTGATTGGGAGATTTAGTTGGACGAGTTCCGCAAGTAACCGGCCTGGGAGTTGGCGTCTGACGGGGGTGAACCCGGCAGGGGCGACACACACCAACGCCTTGGCTGGTCCAGGGGCAGGACGGCGCCGGCTCATAGGGGATCACCTCGGCCCGCCGAAGTCGTGGATGCGCGCCACCCTCATTGTCGTGCGCTTGTGCTCTTTGCTGTGCTGGGCCGAAGCTCGTTCCGCTGTCATGAGTAGTGCTGGTTCACAACACGCATCTGTCTCCGGGGTCGGCGTGGGCGCAGGCGCTGGCTGATCTCTGATTTCCTCAACCGTAGGGGCGGAACGCCAGACGGCCAGTGCTGTGCATCTCGGATTCATACGAGAACGTCTCGCCAGGAGAGCTGCCGCCAGGGTCACGCATCAGACCCATCGGGGCGGGCTCCCACTGCATGGCGGATAGGCAGCTCACGGCTTTCAGGATGAGGCTTCCGGCCATTGGGGATGGCGGGTCTGCTGCCGGGGTGTTGAGGGTCAGTGGTTGAGATTTGTGGCGTGGGATGTGAGGCGTTCCCAGTTGCGGTGGGCGATGTCGGCCTTCTGCTCGTCGGTGAAGGGGGCGTTCTCCAGGAAGGAGCGGGCGACGCCGTCGCTGGTGTCCACGAAGGGGAAGCCGCCGGGGCGGGAGCCGTAGGTGAAGGGGTAGTCGGTGGAGTAGAGCATCCGTTCGGTCCCTACGACTTCTGCTGTCCAGCGGAGGTAGCGGGGGCTGACGGTGCCGCTGCCGGCGACCCAGAAGTTCTGCTTGAAGTAGTCGGCGAGCGGGCGGGCCAGGCCACCGGCGTCGGCGAAGTATCCGGTGTGGTCGAGATAGAAGAGCACGACCTCTCCCCAGTGACCAGCGATCACCTGGAGTTCGGGGTATCGGTCGAAGACGCCGGAGAAGATCATTCTCAGGTACTGCACGCCCAGGTCGTAGTACCAGCCGATCGCAGGCCCTGCCAGCGCGGTCCCGATGGGACCGATGTTCGAGTAGTAAGCGTCGACCACCGCCTGCACGGGCATCTGCGGGTGGAAGTGGAGGGGAACCTGCAGCCGCTCGGCAGCGGCGTAAAGCTCGTCGTACACGGGGTCGTCGGCCAGTTTGGATCCGGTGCGTCCGTAGAGCATGGCGCCCGGGAAGCCCAGTTCGGTGACCGCCCGCTCCAGTTCTTCGGCCGCGGCCGACGGCGACTGCGTCGGGATCGCCGCGAACGCCTGGAAGCGGTCGGGGTTGCCGGCCACGATCTCCGCGAGCTGGTCGTTGGTGTCGCGGGCCACGGCGACCGCATCTGGGGCAGGCAGGTTCTGCACACCAGGTGACGAGATGGAGAGCACTGCCACGTCTACTCCCTGGTCGTCCATGTGCGCCAGCCTCGTGTCCGCCGTGTCGCGCAGTCGCTGGGCGACGGGGGTGTCGCCGAACCCGAGGTTCGGCAGTTCCGGCACTCCGGCCCGCGCCCAGGCCTCCATGACCGTGGGCAGGACGACGTGTTCCTCCAGCGCGATGATCCGCAGTCGGTGGGACATGCACCGCTCCTCAAGGTTTGTATCAATGGAAACGATCTGACTGTATCACTGATACAAACAGTGGAACCATGAATGCTGTATCGTCGCTACATGACACAACGTCCGCATGGTGGGAGCCGCGCCGCCGACGCCGCGACGCGGGGCCGCGAACAGACCCGGCAGCGGGTCATCGAGGCCGCCATCGGACTGCTGGCGCGCGGGGGGCGCGACGCGGTCACCACCCGCGCGGTCGCTGATGCGGCGGGCCTGCGGCCGCCGGCCATCTACCGACTGTTCGGTGACAAGGACGGGCTGCTCGACGCGCTGGCCGAACACGGTTTCGCCGCGTTTCTCGCCACCAAGGTCGTCGCCCCGGACCCAGCGGACCCCATCGAGGACCTGAGAGCCGGATGGGACGCCGCGGTCGAGTTCGGGCTGGCCAATCCCGCGCTGTACACACTCATGTACAGCGAACCCACGAGGACAAACTCGGCCGCCTTCAGGGCCGGAATGGAAATCCTGATGGGCCGTATCCGCCGCCTCGCCGCCCACGGCCTGCTTCGGGTCGACGAGGAACTCGCAGCCCAGATCGTCCATGCGACGGGGCGCGGCGCAGTGCTCACCTGGCTGTCCCTGTCCGAGGACCGGCGCGACCCGGCCCTGTTGACCACGCTGCGGGAATCCATGGTCGCCGCCGTCACCAACCAGCAGCCTGCCGTGCGGGACACGGGCCCGGCAGGCGCCGCCCGCGCCTTGCGCGCCGCGCTGCCCGAACAGACGACCCTCAGCAGCGCCGAGCAGCAGCTCCTGAGGGAGTGGCTGGACCGCCTTGCCGCCGCCAGTTGAGATGTCGGCGCCCCGCCCGCCCAACGGCCTTCCATATGGCCCATGTGGCGTCGGTCAGCTGGTGACGACGACCCACGTCCTGCATGATCCACACGCGCGACTAGCCTGCCGCCACTTCTACGCACTCACTTTCCAACTGCGGCCCTCCTCGGCTACGGCCGACCGGTGACCTTTGGGATGGATAGGCTCTGGGCCGGCGCCTTGGTCGTGGCGTAGCCGTGGTTCACGTCTCTTGATGGTCGCTGGCGGCGCATTGACGGGCAGCACGCCGACAGGCCGGCCAGGCTGTCGCGGGGACGGTCAATGGGCACATATCTGGCGATTTGAAGAGAGTGCCGGGGGAGTCGACTCCCGTCAGCAGGCTGGGCCTGTTGCCGTGACGGGTCCTCGCACAAGACGCGGATGGCGATGAGGACGGTGCCGGCTTCTGCGTGGGCGGTCTGCGACGGCGAGGGCGAGCCCCGTCAAGAGGTCCACGTTTCTTTTGAGGGCGGCGGTCTCTGTTGACGGCGAATCGCCGTCTCAGAGGGCGAGGCCGAGTGGGGGCGGTTACTCCGATGCGCTTCACCGGCGCGGACGGCTTGCTGTGGGGAGGTGGCTTTCGTGTGACGACAAGATGATCCGGCACCCGGCTCGCCAGGTCGGCTATCCGGGGGGATATGGACGGTCAGGGCTGGGGCGGTACGTGCTGTGGTACCGCCCCAGCCGTCACGCGGGACTCCTACCGGTCAGCCGCGGCGCCACTTCTGGTTGGCGCCGCCGTTGCATTCCCACAACTGCAGGGCAGCGCCGTCGTTGCCGTTCCAATCCTTGATGTCGACGCACTTGTTCGCCTGCGGATTCACGAGATCACCGGCCCCGCTCAGCACGAACTGCTGCGCCGGGTTTCCGCTGCAGTTCGCGATCTGGATCACTGCGCCGTTGTCCCGCGAGCCCCAGGCCACGTCCATGCACTTGTCGTTCTGCGTGCGCAGCGTGCCGCCGGTGAAGGTCCACCGCTGCGCGGCGGTGCCGTTGCACGTGTACGTCTGCAGCGGCACGCCGTCGCTGAAGTTGGCGCCGGGCACGTCGATGCACTTGTTGTTCCAGTTGCTCACCAGCGCACTGGTGTCACCGCCGGGGGAGCCGCCCGCACCGAACGGGGTCAGCGTGATGGAGGCCGAGCGCGGGTCACCGTCGTGCACGAGCGACTCGAAGTTGCCGACGTCGTCGAAGGGGAACCCGTACGCCTTGCCGTCCACCATGTTGGCGTGGATGATCCGCGAGTAGTGGTTGGTCAGCGAGCCGCGGTAGAACTCGGCCGGGTCGTAGCTGGGCTGGGTGTCGATGGTGCCGAGGGTGGAGCGGTGCAGCGCCGCGCAGACCGTGCGGGCGATCGGGCCCTGGACCTGGTCGTTGGGTGCGAAGAGGGCGCCGCTGCAGCCCCACACGTCCGCGGTGCTCGGCTTGTTGATCGAGTGGACCTGCCTGCCGGAGGCGTCGGTGAAGTTCATGACGTTCCCGGACGTACGGCCGAAGTACTTCACGTTCGGCTGGTCTCGGAACGGCACGACGGTCAGGGTCTTGCCGGTGTAGGCGTTCCACGCGCTGTCGATGTAGGGGGCGAGGTAGTTCCTGTCGAACAGCCCTGCGTCGGCGGCCTTGCCGGGGGCCAGCACCCGGAGCACCGTGCCGTCGTTGCGCGTGTGGACCGTGTTCGCCCAGCCGGGCTGCGCCTTGATGGCGTTGATCACCTTGTCCCGGCCGTTGTCTACCAGGTCGCCGGTCCGCTTGGTCACCCCGTTGGCGCCGGTCACGCTGACGGCGTGCGGGATCGCGAACATGTCGACCTGTGTGCTGTTGAGCCACAGGCCCGCGTCGTTGTAGGTGAACTCGCTCCAGTCGAAGAGGATGTCGCGGTTGGGGTCCCCGGCCGCCCACGGCGCGGGCTGCACCAGGCCGTCCGGGGTGAGGAAGAACTTGAGCTTCTCCCCGATGGAGAAGTACACCCGGGCCGACAGGAAGCGCGGGAAGTAGATGGTCGTGCGGCCGCCGTTGGCCGGGCCGGGGATGGACACGTCGGGCGCCGGCGACGGCGGCAGCGAGCCGGCCGGCCAGGGAGAGAACGCCCCGCTCTGGTTCACGTAGCCCAGCCGGCCGCCGGGCCGGGTGTCCTTGCCGAGGACGTAGAGGTAGACCGGTTCACTGCGCCCGGTGTTGTTGGTGACCGTGACGGGCAGCAGGTCCGGTCCGGTCGCGTGCGCCTGCGTCGTCCCCGTCGCGACGGTGACCGACACCGTGACCGTGGCCGCGGCCAGCCAGGTGAGCAGTCTCCGGCCGGCGGACCTCAACGTCCCTGTCACGAGGGATCTCTTCACTTTCTGTGACATGGCGGGCCTCCATGAGAATCGTGGGGGCGATGTGTGCGGCACCGCCCCCGGCCGTCATGACGGACTCGTACGGGTCAGCCGCGGCGCCACTTCTGGTTGGCGCCGCCGGAGCACTCCCAGAGCTGGAGCGGGGTGCCGGCACCGCCCCAGTCGGTGACGTCCACGCACTTGTTGGCCTGCGGGTTGACCAGATCACCGGCGCCGCTGAGGACGAACTGCTGTGCGGGGTTCCCGCTGCACCGGGCGAGCTGGATGGCGGCGCCGTTGGCGGTGGAGCCCCAGGCGACGTCCATGCACAGGCCGAAGGCGCGGATGGTGCCGTCGCCGGGGAACGTCCAGTTCTGGGCGGCGGTGTTGTTGCAGTCCCACAGCTGCAGGCGCTGCCCGTCGACGCCGTTGGAGTTCGGCACGTCGATGCACTTGTCCTGCCAGCCGATGATCCGGCTGGTGCTTCCGCCGCCTGTGGTGGTGAGGGTCAGGCCGTACGCGCCGAGGATCTCGTTGACCGGCTGGAAGAACGTGGTGCCGCCGGTGGTGCAGTTGCCCGACGCGCCGGAGGTGACTCCCTGCGCCTGGTCGCCGGACACATAGGGGCCGCCGGAGTCGCCGCCCTCGGCGCACGCGGTGGTCTGGGTGAGCCCGTCGACCAGTGAACCGGAGTAGTTGACGGTCACGTTCTTGGCCTGGACGACCCCGCAGCGCCAGCCGGTGGTGCGCCCGGACCGGCAGATGGACGCGCCGACCGGGGCCTCCTGGGAGCCCGCGACCGCGACGTTGCCGCCGCCGTAGTCGTTCACCCAGGGACGCGGCGTCCAGTCGCCGTTCGTCCGCACCCAGGCGTAGTCGTTGCCCGGGAACGACGAACCGGCGAAGGTGCCCTGGCCGACGTTGTTGTAGCCGAGGGTGGGATTCCCGGTGCGCCCGCAGTGGCCTGCGGTGACGAAGCCGCCGTTGTTCACCGAGAACCCGACCGAGCACAGGACGTTGCCGTTGATGACGTACTGGTCGCCGCCCCGGATGTCGTACACGGGGTGCGGGGCCGCCTGGCCGACGGAGATGCGCACCGCCGCGGTGTCGACGGCGCCGGCCTTCGCGAAGCGTTCCGCCGCGGCGCGATCGGCCGCCGACACCACGACGGTGTTGGCCGCCACGTCGACGTACCAGGCGTAGACGTCCTTGCCTGCCGCCTTGGCGGCCCGGTCGAGCCGCGCCTTCGTGGCGTCCAGTTGTCTCTCGGTGCGCCGGACCGGCACGGGTTCCGCGCCGGCCGCCTTGACGAGGCCGGCGTCCCTGGCGTTCAGGACGCCGACGGCCAACCGCTGCCGGGCGGCGTCGTACCAGGCGCCGCCGAACCGGCCGGCCAGCCGGGTGCGCATCCGGCGCTCGACCCGGGTCGCCGCGGCTTCGTGAGCCTGGCGCACGCGCACCTGCGCGGCGGTCAGGTGCAGGTCGCGCTGCAGCGCCTGCTGCATGGACACCCCGGGCGGGACGGGGGTCGGACGAGGATCATCGGGCGGGGCGGCCTGAGCGACCGCGGACGGGAAGACGAGTGCGGCGGCGAACACCGCCGCACCGGTCGGCACGGTGAGTCTCATAACGATCCCTGCGGGGCGGGGGCAGATCGTGAGAGCGCTCTCTGTAAAGAGACTTTACAGTTACTTGCCGGTCGGGATCTACCGTTTCGACCGAAGTGCCGCACGCCGATGCGGCGGCGGAGTCGCGGCGAGCGCGCTGGAGTCGGGTGCGTCGACACTCCAATCGGTTCTCGCGGCGCTCTTCCCGGCGCGGGGAAGGCCGCAGACAATCGGAATCTCCGAAGGTGCACTTCCATGCCCGGTGCCTCGGAGCGAACGACGGGCGAACATCGACCGTCCGCGGCCTCGCCATGGGTGCTCGGGGTCTTGTCGTCCGTAGCGTTGACCGAGCACTTTGAGGCGAACATGCAGCTCAGGTCTTGTGGTGCGGCACTCGATGCCTGCGTGCTGCGGCGACGATCCCTATACAAACGGTATGCAAAGTATAGTTATGTGATCATCGGCGCGTGCCCATCGTCCGGCGGCCGCCCCGCGGTCCCGTCACCCTCCGGGAGTGCTGTTGCGTCCCACCGTCTCGTTCCGTGCCGTCCTGACCCGCGCCGCCGTCATCGTCGCACTGCTGGCCGCGGTCGCCCTGCCCGCGTCGCCCGCGTCCGCGGCCGGCCCCTTCGAGCCGCTGCCGCCCCGCAATCCCTACGCCGGCCCCCTCGGCACCGCCACCATGCACGGCGACACCGGGTCCTCAGACGCCACTCCGCTCCCCGGGCCCGACGCCGGGCCGCTGACCTCGCGCCGTGTCGCCCTCGCCTCGGCCTGCCCGACGGTCCTGGCCGGTGCGGACGGGTACCCCGTGGCGCTGTGCACCGAGATCTTCGGCCAGGCGCCGACGGTCCACCTGCTCGACCCCGCATCCGGCGACTCCGTCGCCGAATTCGGCCTCACCAAGGGATCGCTGCTCGGCGGCGTCTACGCCTACCTCGACCACGCCGACCGCCTTGTGGTCGTCGACGGCACCCGGGACCTGCTGCGCATCGGCCACCGGAAGACCTCCTCGGACGGCTGGGAGCTCTACGTGGCGAGCCGCCTGCCCCTGGACGCCGTCGTCGCCGGGGACGACTCGGTCGTCGGGCTCTCTCCGGACTGGCAGGGCCGCGTGTGGTTCGCCACCAGCGGCGGCGTCGTGGGCACCGCCGACGACACCACGGGCGTCGTGAGGTCCGTCGCGCTTCCGGCCGGGGAGAAGATCGCCAACAGCATCTCCACCGCGCCCGAGGGCACCGCCGTCACCACCACCCATGCCACCTATCTGCTGCGCGCCGACGCCGCCGGGACGCCCTCGGTCGTGTGGCGGCAGCCCTACGACCGGGGGCCGGGCCGCAAGCCGGGCCAGCTCAGCTGGGGGTCGGGCTCCACCCCGACCTTCTTCGGCCCGAACGGCACCGGCTACCTCACCATCGTCGACAACGCCGCCCCGACGGTGAACCTGCTCGTGTACGCCAGTGCAACGGGGCGGCGGCTCTGCAAAGTGCCCGTTCTGAAGGCCGGCGGCAGCGGCAGCGAGAACTCGCCGGTCGCCGCCGGGAGCGCGGTCTTCGTCGCCGGCACCTACGGCTACCCCTATCCGGCGCTGCCCGACGACGCCGGCACCAGCGTCCCGGCGTCCGCCGACTTCACCGGCGGCCTGTCGCGCGTGAACGTCACCGCCTCGGGCTGCACCCTGGCCTGGGACACCGTCGTCCGCTCCGCCGCCGTCCCGCGCCTGTCGACCGCGGACGGCCTGCTCCGCACGGTCGTCCGCAAGCCGCTCATCCCCGGCACGACCTGGACCTCGATTCTCGACACGTACGTCTACACCGAGATCGACCCCGCCACCGGCGCGATCGTCCGCACCAAGCCCCTCGGCACCGGCTTCCTCTACGACACCCTCCAGATGGTCGGCACCACCACCCCCGGAGTCGTCTACCAGGGCACCACGACCGGAATCGTCCGCATCGCCAACGGCTGACAGGCGACGGGCGGCGAAGACCACCCGCCGCGGTTTGGAGGGGGCACGTCGTGCTGGGCGGACGTGGATGCCGGTCATCGAGTGGTTCGGCGGTTCCGTCAGGTGCGGGTCGGTCGGGGGCGCGGCCGCCGCGACGTGGCCAACGGATCCGCGGAGAGGCGCGTCACACAGGAGACCGTCAGGGTCCGCTACGACCCGGACGACCCTGTTTCCGTGCTCCAAGCCGACCGCAATGCGTTCGACAAGTACTGGCTGGCCGTCATGCTCGGTGTCATCTGCCTCGTCATGCTGTATGTCGCCAGTCGCCACGCCCGTCGCGGGAAACGACCGCTTCCGATCCCTGCGGAGTTCGCCGCCGCGGCGGAAGGGGACGCCACCGCCACCTGGCCGGACGTCCGCAAGGGCTCGCCATAGGGCCCACCGATGCGATCGGCGGGCGCCTTTCCCGGCTGGAGACTCGTCCGTCCGGGCGGCTCCAAGAAGCCGCGTCTTCGCAGTGCCGGATGCGGCACGGCGGGCTCGCTGGTGAGGCTTACCTTATATTCGGGGGGTGCAGCCTGCTGAGATTCGCAAGGTGACGACAGAGGCCGAGCTTCGGGAGATCGTCGAAGAGCCGCCGCAGAACATCTGGGACAAGGACATCGCCCGGATCGACGAGCACGCACGCACGATCATCGCGCACTCGCCCTTCGTGCTACTGGCGACCTCGAACTCGGAGGGCACCTGCGACGTCTCGCCGCGCGGGGACCCCGCCGGGTCGGTGCTGGTCCTCAACGACCACCAGCTCGTGCTCGCCGACCGCCCCGGCAACCACCGGGTCGACAGTTTCCGCAACGTGCTGGACAACCCGCACGTCGCGCTGCTGTTCATCGTGCCGGGGATGAACGAGACACTGCGGGTGAACGGGCGCGCCGCGCTGGTGTCGGACGCGCCGTTCTTCGACGACCTCACGGTCCAGGGGAGGCGGCCGCGGCTGGCGCTCCTCGTCGACGTCGAAGAGCTGTACATGCACTGCGCGAAGGCGTTCCTGCGCTCGTCACTGTGGAAACCGGAGACCTGGCCGGACCGCAAGAGCCTGCCCTCGCTCGGACGGATCGCCAAGGACCACCTGGGGATCAAGAAGATGTCCGTGGCGGCGATCGACGAGACCCTCGCCCTGGACGCCGAAAAGAACCTCTACTGACCTCGATCCGCAGGTTCGGTCGGCGACGGGGTCCGGTGCGCGGGCGGCGACGAGGCGCAGGGGCGCCGGGCTCGCGTGGTTCAGGACGGTAGGCGCTGCAGGCGGAATCCGGCCGCCATGGCGACTGCGGTGATCAGTGGGCTGATTCCCGCGGCGACCAGTGGGGCCGGTCCCATCAGAGCGCCGCCCGCCGCGGCACCGGCGGCCAGCGCCACGATGACCGCCGTGCGCAGTCCCGCCGCGGCCGTCGAGCCGACCGCCAGGGCGCCCATCACCGAGGTGAGCGTCCCGGTGACGAACGTCGTGGTGATGCCGTCGGCGGCCAGGCTGCGCGCCGCCGCGGTCTGGACGCCCATGGCGGCGGAGGACAGGGCGATGAGCGCGAGCAGCGCCCAGCCGTCCGGCCGCGCGTCCGCGGCCGCCCAGCCCGCCAGGAAGCCCGTCTGCAGGACCAGCCCGGCGGCCAGGGCGCGGGTCACTCCCGGAGGCCACAGCAGGGACGCGCCGGCACGGCCCGCCAGCAGGAAGCCGAGCAGCAGGCCGAGCGCGAACGCCAGGGTTGCCACGCCGCAGCGCGCGAGATCGACCCCCGCGCCCTCCCCGGCGGCCAGCCCGAACAGGACGATGTTGCCGGTCATGTTGGCCGTGAACACCTGGTGCATGCCCAGGAACCCGACGATGTCGGTGGTGCCCGCGCCGAAGGTCAGCGCGACGAGCAGGATCGCCCGGGTCGCGCGGCCCCGGCCGGGGGACGGGACCGGCCCGGCCTGTGCGGGCCGCTCCCGTCCGGTGGTGGCGGTCAACGGACTCCTCAGAAGATCGCGATACCGACCGCCGTCGAGACGACGAGGCCGGCCATGACGGGCAGGAACGAACGGCGGACCAGGTCCAGCACCGGGACGCGGGCGAACCCGGCCACCGCGAGCAGCGACGACCAGGCGATGAGCACGCCGCCGCCCGACCACACGCACCCCATCTGCCCGATCGCGGCCAGCAGGGCGGGGTCCGTGCCGGAGGCGGGGCCGAGCGTGCCGGCCAGCGAGCCGGTCAGCGGCAGCCCGGCGAAGCCCGACCCGTCCAGCCCGGTGACCAGGCCGACCAGCAGCAGCCCGAACCCGACGACCAGGCCGCCGTCGGGGATGGCGCTCTCGATCCGGGTCACCAGGTCGAACAGGAAGCCGGGCGCCTGACGCCCCTCCTCCAGCGCCATGATCTTCCCGGCGAAGTCGGCGTTGCCGATGAAGAAGAAGCCGGCGATCGGGATCACCACGCCCATCGCCTTCACCGAGAAGACCAGCCCGTCGACGATGTGCTCGGCGCAGGACTCCAGGCAGCCGCGGCCGTCCAGCGACAGCGCGGCCGTGATCAGCAGCAGCACGGTCACGCCGCCGACCAGGGCCGCGGCGTCGCCGCCCACGACCTCGGGGACCAGACCCGTGAACTTGCCGAGCATCATGTAGCCCACGAGCCCGGCCAGGGCCAGCGGCACGATCAGCGCGAACGCCTTGGAACGCCGCTCGTTGCCGTCCCCGGGAGCCGGGGCCGCGTCGGCGCCGTCGCCGGCCGGGGCGCCCGGCGTTCCACGGTCCGGCGGGTCCTGGTCGATGACGGCTGTCGCCGCGGCGGGGGCGGCGGCTTCGACGGCCGGGTCGGTTCCGCCGGCCGCGTCCGTGCCGGGGACGGCCGTGGCCGTACCGGGGGCGATGGCCGCGGTGTCGATCCGTCCGGCGTCGTCCGCTCCGGCGGCCGCGGTGAGACGCCGCAGGGACGGGAACCGCCGCCTGCCCCGGACCTCCGGATCGGTGACGCCGGCCTCCCAGCGGACCAGGTGCCGGACGTCCGGCTCGCGCATCTCGCGCCGCGTCATCAGGTAGCCGAGCGCCAGCGCGACTCCGCCGGTGATCAGGGACAGGACCATGGCGCGGTCGGCGACCTCGGTGGTGCCCACCCCGGCCGCCTTGGCCGACAGGCCGGGCGCGACCTGCATGACGTAGTCGCTGGACAGCGCCATCCCCTGACCGGCGACGGCCATCGCCAGGGCGGCGCCGGCCGGCGGCAGCCCCGCCGAGATCGCCGCCGGCAGCAGCACCGCGCCGATCAGCGGCACCGCCGGCGTGGGCCAGAAGAACAGGCTGATCAGGTACGTCATCCCGGCGACCACCCAGAAGGCCGAGTGCCCGCCGCGCATCACGTGCCGGAACGGCTCCACCATGCGGCGGTCGGCGCCCAGCCCGCGCAGCGCGCCGAGCAGCGCGGTCACCAGGGCGATGATCAGGAAGATGTTGAACAGCTCGGTGGCCGCCGTGAGGCTGGCGTTGAACACCGCCTGCAGGGCGCGGACGGGGTCGCCGTCGTAGGCGAGGGCGGTGCAGAAGGTCGCCGCGATCGCGGGGACGACGACGTTCCTGCGAGCGATCATGACCCCGATGATGAGGACGATCCCGGACAGAAAGACCCAGTGGGCGGCGCCTGGCTGCACGCCACCACCTCCTTGTCGAACCTGGGGGGCAGGGGCGGGAGGTTCGTGAGCGGTTGCAGAGAATCTGGTCGATTGCCGGCCGGTGAACAATGAGGAACGTGCACAGCCGCGACCCGGTCGTTTTGTGCACCGTGTCGGAGCGCCCGCACAGGGAACGGATCCGCGCCGTCCGATGTGCGGACTGCCCAAGGAATCCCGCCGATCTTCGGCATTCGGTCCATGTCGGCGCGGCGGGCCGTCGCCCGACACTGGGCGCATGGCAGCAGAACCAGCAGCATCCGCGGCGGCGGAGTTCGGGTGCCAGGGGCGCGGCCCCACGGTCGGCACGCGGGGAATGGTCGCCTCCAGCCATCCGGCGGTCAGCCGGGCCGGGGCGGCGGTCCTCGATGCGGGCGGCAACGCCGTCGACGCGGCGCTGGCCATGGCCGCGATGTCCTGGCTCGCCCTGCCGGGGCAGTGCGGGGTCGGCGGCGACGCGTTCGCGCTGCTGCGCCGTCCCGACGGAACGGTCACCGCGTTCGGCGGCAGCGGCTTCGGGCCCGACGGCGGCGCCCCCGGCTTCTACCGCGAGCGCGGCCTGGCGGCCGTTCCGCTGGAGGGCCCGCTGGCCGTGGCCGTCCCCGGGGCGGTCGCGGCACTGGCCGCGCTGCACGCCGACGCGGCCACCTGGGACCTGCCGCGCCTGTGGGCGCCTGCCGCCGACGCCGCCGAACGGGGCGTGCCGTGCACCTACAAGACGCGCGACGACATCGTCGAACGCCGCGAGGCGCTGGCCCGCGACCCGGGAACCGCCAGGGTCTTCCTGCCCGCGGGCGCGCCGCCGCCGGTCGGGACGCCGCTGAGGCAACCCGAGCTCGCCGCCACCCTGCGGCGCCTGGCGGCCGACCCCGCCTCCTTCTACACCGGTGAGCCGGCCGAACGGGCCGTCGCCGCGCTCGCGGCCGCGGGCGCCCCGTTCAGCGGGGACGAGTGGGCGGCGACGGGCGAGGCGCTGGTGGGCGATGCGCTGACCGGTTCGTACCGGGGCGTCACCGTCCACCAGACGCCGCCGCCCACGCCGGGCTGGATGGTGCTCCAGCAGATCGCGCTGAACGACGGGCGCCTCGCGGAACTGCCCTGGCTGTCGGCCGAGGCGGTGCACCGGTCGGCGAGCGCGGCACGGCTCGCCTTCGCCGACCGGTTCGCCGGCTGCGGATCCGACAACGACCACTGGCGCGGCCTGCTGGCGCCCGACGCGATCGCCGCCGCCCGCGCCCGCCTGCTCGCCGGCGACCTGCCCGCCCCCGCGACCCCGGCCGTGCCGGTCGACGGCGACACCACGTCCATGGCGGCGGTGGACGGCGACGGCATGGCGGTGAGCCTCATCCACTCGCTGGCCTTCACGTTCGGCGCCCGCGTCACGGTGCCGGGCACCGGCGTCGTCCTCAACAACCGGCTCGGCCGCGGCGCCTACCTCATCGACGGCCATCCCAACGAGGTCCGGCCGCGGCGGCGCCCGCTGCACACCCTGAACGCCTGGCTGGTCACCGGCGACGACGGGCGGCTGCTGCACGTCGGCAACACCCCGGGCGGGGACGGGCAGGTCCAGTGGAACGCCCAGCTCCTGTCCCACCTGCTGGATCACGGCCTCGACCCCGCCACCGCCGTGGCCGCGCCCCGCTTCACCGCGCACCCGGGCAGCGACGCCGACGTCATCGGCGAGCCGCCGGAACTGCGGTGCGAGTCCCGGCTCGGCGCGGCGCGCCTGCAGCGGCTGCGCGAGCTCGGCCACGACGTGCGGGTCCAGGGTCCGTGGGCGGCGGGCGGCAGCGCCCAGATCATCTCGGTCGCCGAGGGGACCGGGGCGCTGCTCGGCGCCTCCGACCCACGCCAGGACGGGGTGGCTCTCGGTGTCTGACAAGCGCGGTGCCGAAGATCGGGCCCTGCCGCGGCCCCCGCGTCCCCAGGGCGACTACGCGCCCGCCGTCGTCGCCCCGTTCGGCGCCGGACTCGTGCTGGTGGCCAGCGCGGGCATGACCCCGCGCCGCGACGGGGAGCTGAGCGTGACCGGGCTGGTCGGCCGCGAGGTGGACGCCGTCGCCGCACACGACGCCGCCGGGATCGCCGCGCGCAACGCCGTGTCCGCCGTGGCCGCGGCTGCGGGAGGCCCCGGGCGGGTCCGGACCTGGCTGCGGATGACGGTGTACGTGGCTTGCGCGGACGGCTTCACCGCGCTGTCGGCCGTCGCCGACGGCGCCTCGGCCGCGCTGGCGGAGCTGACCCCGGACGTCGCGCCGCCCGCCCGCAGTGCCATCGGCGTACGCGCGCTGCCCGGCGGGGCGCCGGTGGAGGTGGAACTGACCGCGCTGGCCCTCGCCCCGGCCGGCGACATCCCTGTGGAGGACCGCTGAGCATGCAGACCCGACCGCACACCGGGCTCAACCTCGTCGCGGGGGAGTGGACGCCCGCCGCCGGCGGCCGCACCTTCGCCCGCCGCAACCCGGCCGACCAGGACGACGTGGTCGGCGAGTTCCCCGACTCCTCGGCCGCCGACATGCGCGCCGCGGTCGCCGCCGTCGCCGAGGGCGCCGCCGAGTGGGCCGCCGCGCCGGCCGAGCGCCGCGCCGCGGTGCTGGAGGCCGCCGCCGCGTGGCTGGAGGAACGAGCGGAGCAGCTCACCGCCGAACTGGTGCGTGAGGAGGGCAAGACCCGCGCCGAGGCGGCGATCGAGACGAGCCGCACGCCCAAGAACCTGCGCTACTACGCGGGCGAGGCGCTGCGCATCACGGGCCGCAGTTATCCGGCGGACGACGGTGGGCTGGTTTACACCCGCCGGGAGCCGGTGGGCGTGGTCGGCGCCGTCACGCCGTGGAACTTCCCGCTCAACATCCCGTCCCGCAAGATCGGCCCCGCGCTGGCCGCCGGGAACGGGGTGGTGTTCAAACCCTCGCCGGTCACCCCGCTCATGGCGCAGCGGCTCGTGGAGGCGCTGCTGGCGGGCGGACTGCCGCCGCGCGTCATCGCCCTCGTCCACGGCGGCGCGGAGCCGGGGGCCGCGCTCGCCGCCGACCCGCACGTGGCGGCGGTGACGTTCACCGGTTCCACCGCGGCCGGGCGCGCCGTGCACGCGGCGGTCGGGCCGTCGCGGCGCTGCCAGCTGGAGATGGGCGGTAAGAACCCCGTCATCGTCCTGGAAGACGCCGACCTTGACCGCGCCGCCCAGATCGTCGCCAAGGGCGCGTTCGGGCTCAGCGGCCAGGCGTGCACCGGCACCAGCCGTGTCATCGTCCACGAATCGGTCCACGACGCCCTGCTGGAACGGGTCGTCCGGCTGGCCGAGGCGCGGACGGTCGGCGACGGCATGCGCCCCGGCGTCGACATGGGCCCGCTGGCCGCCGACTTCCAACTCCGCAAGGTCCTGGAGTACGTGCGCGTCGGCGAGGAGGAAGGGGCCAAGCTCGTGACCGGCGGACGCCGGCCGGACGGGCCCGGACTCGACCGGGGCCTGTTCGTGACCCCGGCCGTCTTCGCGGACGTCACCCCGGACATGCGGATCGCCCGCGAGGAGATCTTCGGGCCGGTGCTGGCCTTCCAGCGCGCCGCCGATCTCGACGAGGCGATCACGCTCGCCGACGCCACCGAATACGGCCTTTCCGCGGGCATCGTGACCCGCGACCTGGACCGCGCCCTCACCTTCGCCGCGCGCGTCCGCAGCGGCCTGGTCAAGGTCAACCAGCCGACCACGGGAATGGCGATGACCGTGCCCTTCGGCGGCCTCAAGGAATCCAGCACGCAGACATTCAAGGAACAGGCCGGTGAATCGATGATGCTCTTCTACACCCAGGAGAAGAGCGTCTACATCTCGCCGTGACCGGCGGCGTCACGGCGACCCCGGGACGGGGCGTGGCGCCGCCTCGTGCAAGGTGCACACCGGATCCGCCCGGCGCTGTGCGCTCCGGCCATGGCAGGCGACCCCGGCGCGCTTTTAGCTTGACGGAGAGAAAGGAGCCCAAAATGGCGGAACTGCTGTCCAAGGAAGAATTCCGTAAGGAACTCGAGAATGCCATCAAGGGGCGGGAGGCGAAGAACGCCTCGTTCAGCCGCGCCTGGGCGGAAGGGGAGCTGAAGCGCGAGCACTTCGCCCGCTGGGCGGAGAACCACTACCACTACGTGGGCCCGTTCGCCGACTACCTGGGCTACGTCTACGCCAACACCCCCGACCAGTTCACCGGCGCCAAGGACTTCACCCTCCAGAACATGTACGAGGAGGAGCTGGCCGACATCCGGCACACCGACCTCCTCATCCGGTTCGCCGAGGCGTGCGGCACCACCCGTGAGCGGGTCGAGGACCCGGCCAACATGAACCCCATCACCCGCGGCCTGCAGGCGTGGTGCTACTCGGTCGCGATGCGCGAGCACTTCGTGGTCGCCACCGCCGCGCTGGTCGTCGGGCTGGAGTCGCAGGTGCCCAGCATCTACAAGAAGCAGATCGTGCCGCTGCGCGAGGTGTACGGCTTCACCGAGGACGAGATCGAGTTCTTCGACCTGCACATCACCTCCGACGTGGTGCACGGCGAGCGCGGCTACCAGATCGTGCTCGACCACGCCGACACGCCGGAACTCCAGCAGCGCTGCCTGCAGATGTGCCGGTGGGGCGCGGAGATGCGCTTCTCCTACACGCAGGGCCTCTACGACTACTACGTCAAGCCGGACCTGGTGGGGTCCGGCGCCTGACGGACCGGCCGCGGCCGGGCGGCGGTGGGGCGCGTCCCGCCGCCGCCCGGCCCCGCAGCACCCGGACCCGCCCCGCGCGGTACCCGGAGCGGGTCGGGGCCGGGTCCGCGGCGGACCGCCCCGCAACGAGGAACGGAACGGAGAGAGATGACGACGGACCACTGGGTCGAGGCCGCGGCCCTGGCGGACGTGCGCCGCCGCCGGCGGCTCGCGGTCACCGTCGCCGGACGGCACATCGCGCTGTTCCTGGTCGGCGAGACCGTGTACGCGCTCGACGACCTGTGCGTGCACAAGCAGCGCCGGCTGACCAAGGGCACCCTGCTGTACGGGCGCGTGATCTGCCCCGGGCACCAGTGGAAGATCGACCCGGAGACCGGCCGCGTCGAGGACCGCGAGGAGTGCCAGCCCACCTACGCCGTGCGCGTCGACGGCGGGACCGTCTACGTGGACCCGCGGCCGCGCGTCCCCACCAAGGAGTCGTGATGATCGAGTCCGTCCTCGTGGTCGGCGCGGGGCAGGCCGCCGCCGTCGCCGCCCGCACGCTGCGCCGCCGCGGCTTCGACGGCCGCCTCACCCTGGTCGGGGAGGAGCCCGAGGCGCCCTACCAGCGGCCGCCGCTGTCCAAGGACTACCTGGCCGGCGACCAGGACCGGGACGAGCTGTTCCTGCTCACCCCGAGGTGGTGCGCCGACAACGCCGTCGAACTGCGGACCGGCACCCGGGTCGCCGCCATCCGCCCCGCCGACCGCGCGGTCGAGTACGCCGACGGCACGGTCCAGACGGCCGGCGTCGTGCTGGTCGCGACCGGAGGACGCCCCCGCCGGCTGCCCGGCGTGGCGGGCGACCGCGTCCGCTACCTGCGCACCGTCGCCGACGCCGACCGGTTGCGCGCCGAGCTGCGGCCGGGAGCGCGGGTCATCGTCATCGGCGCCGGGTTCGTCGGCTCGGAGGTCGCCTCCACCGCCCGCGCGCTGGGCGCCGAGGTCACCGTGGTCGAGCAGGCGGGGCAGCCGTTCGGGCACGTCCTCGGCGAGCCGGTGGGCGACGCGCTCGCCGCCCTCCAGCGCGACGCCGGCGTGGATCTGCGCACCGGCGAGAAGGTCGAGACGTACCGCGAGACGGCGGACGCGGCCGTGATCACCACCAGTGGCGGCGCCACCGTCGAGGGCGATCTGGTCGTGGTCGGCGCGGGCATGGTGCCCAACGTCGAACCCGTCGCCGGGACCGGCGTCGAGATCGCCGGCGGCATCGTCGTGGACGAGTACTGCCGCACGACCCAGGAGGGCGTGTACGCCGCCGGCGACGTCACCGTCTTCCACCACCCGCTCGCGGGCCGGCGGATCCGCGCCGAGCACTTCGACAACGCCAACGCGCAGGGCATGGCCGTCGCCAAGACCATCCTCGGCCGCGAGACCGCGCACACCGCGCCGCCCTGGTTCTGGTCCGACCAGTTCGACCGCAACCTGCAGTGCGCCGGGTTCACCGGCGGCGCCGACCGGCTGGTCGTGCGCGGCCGGGTCGAGGACTTCGACTTCGCCGCGTTCTACCTGGCCGGGGGCGTGCTGCGAGGCGTGTTCGCCGTCGACCGCGGCGGCGAGGTCGCGGTGGCGCGCGAGCTGATCGCCGCGGGCGCCGCCCCCGATCCGGACGTCCTGCGCGACGAGGACGCCGACCTGACCGACCTGCTGAGCTGAGGAGCCCGCGATGGAGTCCGCCGAGTTGCCCGAGTCCCCCGCGACCGGAGCGGGCGAAGCCCCCGAGTACCAGTACGTGGCCCGGTCGGGGCAGGTGCCCGAAGGCGTGGTCCGCCGCTTCTTCGTCGGGGAGGCCGAGATCGCCGTCGCCCGCTCGGAGGGCGTGGTGCACGCGATGTCGAACTACTGCACGCACCTGGACTGCCTGCTGTCCTCCGGGCGCGTGACCGAGGACGGGCTGCTGTGCTCCTGCCACGGCAGCGTCTTCGACTTCGCCGACGGCGAGCCGATCACGCCGCCCGCCACCCGTCCCGTGCGGGTCTACCCGGTGCGGGAGGAGGACGGCAGGATCCTGGTGGCCATCCCGCCGGGCGTGGAGCAGCCCGGCCCGCGACGCCGGCGGCAGGGTGTCCACCAGCGATGAACCGGCGGGACGCGGCCCCGGCGGGGGCCCGTGGGCCGCGCTCGTCCCCCTGCTGACCGGGACGTTCACCGGCACTGTCGCCAACACGATCGTCAACGTGCCGCTCAGCGACATCCTCGACGACCTCGGCGTCCGGGTGTCGGCCGGGTCGCTGCTGGTGGTCGCGTTCACCGTCACCTTCGCGGTGCTGCTGCCCGTCTCCGGCTGGGTCGGCGACCGGTACGGCCACCGCAGGGTGTTCGCCGCCGCGATGGCGGTCCTCGGCGCGTCCTCGGCGGCCGCCGCCCTCGCCCCCGGCCTGCCCGCGCTCGTCGCGGCACGGGCCGTGCAGGGGGTCGCGACCGCCGCCATGCTCCCGACCGTGATGGCGCTCATCGTGACGCTGTTCCCCGGCGGCGGGCGGGGCCGGGCGCTGGCGCTGTGGGCCGCGGCCAACGGCGTCGGGCAGGCGGCCGGGCCGACCCTCGGCGGCGGGCTCGCCACCTGGTTCGGCTGGCGCGCGGTGTTCTGGCCCGTCGTCCCGCTGGGACTGGCGGCGGCCGTGCTCGCCCTGCGGCTGGTACCGCGCGACCGGCCCCGGCGGGTCCCGCTCGACTGGCGGGGCGCCGTCCTGCTGACCCTCGCCGCCGCGCTCGGCCTGGGCGCGGCGTCCGCCGTCGCCCCGCTGGGCCTGTCCTCCCCGCTGGTGTGGCTGGGCGCGCCCGCCGGGCTGCTGGCCGCCGTGGCCTTCCTGCTCACCGAACGCGGCCGGGCCGACGCGTTCCTGCCGCCGCGGCTGCTGCTGGAGGTCCGGTATCTGCGGTCGTGCCTGACCGTGCTGGCGCAGATGTTCTGCCTCGGCGCGACGCTGCTCGGCGTCCCGCTCTACCTGACGACCGAACGGCACGTGGCGACCTTCGCCGCGGGCGGGCTGCTGCTGTGCCTGCCGATCGCGATGTCGGTCCTCGCGCCGGTCGTCGGCGTCCTCATGGAGCGGGCCGGTCCTCGCCGGGTGCTGCGCGGCGGGCTGGTGCTGCTGGTCGCCGGGCAGGCGCTGGTGTGCGCGGTCTTCGTCGTCCACGCCGCCGTCCCGTGGCTGCTGGCCGCGCTGCTGCTCACGGGCGCGGGCGTGGCGCTGGTGCAGACCCCGGCGGCGACCGGCGCGACCCGTTCGCGGGCGGGCGGGTACGGCGCCGGGCTCGGCCTGTTCAACCTGCTGCGCTTCGGCGGCTCGGCGCTGGGCGCGGCGTGGGTCGCGGCCGTGCTGGACCGGGGCCCGGCGTTCGGCGCCGTCTTCGCCGGCTGCGCCGCGATCGCGGTGCTCGGGCTGCTGGCGTCGTTCGCCGGCCGCGCCCCCGCCGCGTAGCGCCTCCCGCACGCACGACCGGGTTTTCCGGTTTCGCGGTGACGTGCCGTCAGGTGCCCGCGCGGGGCGTCCGCCGTCGCCCGGGGCCGTCACTGCCTTCTCTGGCCCGCGCCGTCCGTGCCGCCTCGCCGCCGTCGCCCGGCGCGCGCCCCTGGGCGTCGCCGGCGGGCGGGGACAGCTCGTCGGCGAGGGTCTGGGTGACCGAGCTCAGCGTCTCGATGTGGTGCGCGAGCCAGAACATGAACTGCGCCTCGGCCGTGCGGATGTCCATGCGCAGCGCTCGCGAGGCGCGGTCGAGCTTGTACAGCATCGTGTTGCGGTGCAGGTTGAGGGAGCGCGCCGCGGCGTTCAGGTTCCCGGACGCCCTGATGTAGGCGAGCACGATCGCCTCCAGGTCGTCGCCGCCCGCCTGCCGCAACGGGGACAGCGTCTCCCTCGCGAACACCTGCCCCTCGGCGCTGCCCGCCGCCTCCTTGAGCGCCGCGAAGACCCGCAGGTCGTCGTAACCGCACACGTGGTCGGCGCCGGTGTGCCAGGCCAGCCCCATCGCCAGCCGGGCCTCGTAGTAGCTGGTGGCGACCCCGGCCGCGCCCCGGCCCGGACGGCCGTGGGTCACCCGCAGGTCGTCGCCCAGCGCGTCCAGCAGCCGCCGCCGCAGCCGCCGGGCGAACCGGCCCGCCTCCTGCCGCCCGGCCAGCGGGTCGTCGTCGGACGCCAGCTGCCGGATGACCACGATCGTGGAGCCGATCGCGGCGGTCAGCGTGGTGCCCTCCGGCTCCATGGACTGCGCGATCCGGGCGGCGGTGAGCGTGTGGCGCAGGTAGTCCCGGCCGACCGGCAGCAGCGAGGACGCCGCCACCACGTGCACCGCGAAGTGCCCCGTCACGTCGAACCCGTGGTGGCGGGCGCGGGCGCCCAGCTCGTAGGGGTCGGCGAACCGGCCGTGCACCAGCGCCTCGACGAAGTCGCCCCGGGCCCGCTCCTCGGCCGCCCGTACCGAGCGCTGCCGCAGCATCTCCGATCCGGTCAGCGTCGCGCCGTGCTCGGCGATGACGCGGTGCTGGGCCAGGTCGTGCTCGTCGGGCGGCCAGGATCGCTCGATCATGACCAGCCGCCCGTACGGCTCGCCGCCCACCACGATGGGGGTGACCAGCACGCGCACCGGGGCGCGGCCGGGAGCGGGCCGCAGGTCCAGCTCGACCGGATGGGCACCGCCCCCCGCTCCGTCGCCGGCCGCGGACGGAGATCCGGCCGGGGGCAGCGCGGCGATGATCGGCCCGGGATCGCTCGCCGCGCCGTCCGGCGGCTCCTCCCAGGCCAGCCGCTCGCCGTCCTCGTCCAGGATGAGCACCGGGCAGCGGGACAGGCTGGCGATCGCGTGCGCCATGGCGGGGACGCCGGTGCCGCGGGCGAGGACGTCGGCGAGGGTGCGGTGCACGCGGGCGCCGTACTCCAGGACGTGCGAGGTCTGCGCCAGCGCCTTCTGCCCGACGAGCCGGCTCACCGTCCGGTAGTCGGCCTCCTCGCGCAGGCACAGCAGCGGGATCCCGGCGCGGTCGGCGGCCCTGGCGGCGGCCTTCAGGTCGGACCAGGTGCCCGGGGGCTGCCAGGCCAGCAGCGCGGCGGCGCCGCGCCGGGCCAGCTCCTGGACCAGCGCGCCCGGACCGTCCGCCCCCTCGGCGGCGGCCAGCACGGTCGCGGGCAGGTGCACGGCGATGCCCGGCAGGTCCGCCGCGCCGGCGGTGTCCTCGGCGTAGCGCCGCGTCTCCGAGAGCGGCAGGCACCAGGCGACCCGGCGGTCCAGCCCGGCCGCGCCCGCGACCAGGCCGCCGCGCAGCAGCGGCTCGGCGAGCAGGGCGCCGACGGTGATCCGGCCCTCGGCGTCCGCGCCGTCGTCACCGGGGGGAGGGGCCGCCGCCGGGACGGCGCCGCCGGGGGCGGTGCCGGGCGCGTCGCCGAGGTGGTCCGGGGAGGCGGTCTCCGCATGCTGATGTGCCATGTGCCCACATCCTGTCCCGATAGTTCGGCAAAGTGTACATAGTCCGGTTTGCCGAGGTCCCGGAGACTGACTGCCGTGACCGCGGGACGGGACGGGCGGGCGAGGGCAGGGAATCCTTTTTCCGCTCCTCTCATTTTGCGGCATCGAATCGGACGGGGCAATACCCCGAATGGCGGGAGAACGGCACCGGCCGACGGCGCACGGCAATTCATTGATTCCGTGAATCGGGAACAGAGAGGAAGCGAAGAATGCAGACCGTTCATCGGCTCACCCTGGAGGACGCCCTGGTGCTGCTGGAGGCCGCCGAGGCCGAGGCGGAGCGGATCGGGGTCAAGGAGACGATCTGCATCGCCGACGACGGCGCGCACCCGATCGCCCTGCACCGCATGACCGGGGCCCGGCTGACCGGGGTGGAGATCGCCATCGCCAAGGCGTTCACCGCCGCCGGCCACCAGCGCGACACCCACAAGTTCAACGAGCCGCCGAACGGGCCCGCGCTGCCCGGCAACGAGGCATTTGGCATCAGCCACATGCACCCCGGGAAGTTCGCCATCTTCGTCGGCGGCTTCCCGATCGTTTACGAAGGCCAGGTCATCGGCGCGGTCGGCGTCAGCGGCGGCAACGGCGAACAGGACAAGGCGGTGGGGGCGGCGGCCCTGCGCGCCTTCGAGGAGAAGATCGCGCCCCGGGCCGCCGCCACGTCCGGCTGAACCGGGCTCAACGGGACGGGGCGGGCGGCGGCCACAGGCCGAGCCCCTCGACGGCCGCCGCCGCCGCCAGCACCCGCACGTCCTCGTGCCGCCGCCCGACGATCTGCAGGCCCACCGGGGCGCCTCCCGCCGTCCCGGCCGGCACCGAGATCGCCGGATGCCCCGACAGGTTGAACGGGAACGTGACCGCCAGCGCGCCCCAGTGGTCCACCGGACGCCCCGCGATCTCGGTCGGCATCGGCCCCTCGGCGGGGAACGCGGGCACCTGCGTGGCCGGGGTGAGCAGCAGGTCGAACCGGTCGAACGCGGCGGCCAGCGCCGCCACCAACCGCGCCCTGGTCTCGTGCGCGTCCACCAGGGCGTCGGCGTCCAGCGCCGCCGCCGCGTCCCCGTAGCGGCGCACGGTGGCATGGACGGCGCGGAGCCGGCCGGGCGGCGCGGCCCGCAGCTCGGCGTGCACGTCCGGCACCGACAGGGTGCGGAACGCCGCGCCGCACGCCGCCTCCAGGTCCACCTCGGCGGGCACGCGGCGCGCGCCGGTGGCCGCGACGAACGCCTCCGCCGCCGCCTGCACCACCGCCGCCACCTCCGGATCGCACGGCGCGTTCCCCAGATCCGGCGTCCACGCCACCCGCAACCCGCGCAGGTCGACCCCGGCCAGCGCCGTCTCGAACGGCTCGGCGGGCGCGGGCAGCGAGGACCGGTCGTACTCGTCGCTGCCGCAGACGCAGTCCAGGAACCGCGCGGTGTCCCGCACCGTGCGGGTCAGGACGCCGTAGTGGTCGTTCTCGGCCGTCCCCCGGTGGTACGGCCCGCGCGGCACCCGCCCGTAGGTGCCCTTGAAACCGACGAGACCGCAGTACGACGCGGGGATCCGCAGCGAGCCGGCGCCGTCCGTGCCGGTGGCGACGGGGACCATCCCGGCCGCCACCGCCGCCGCCGAGCCGCCGCTGGAACCGCCCGGAGTCAGCGCCGGGTTCCATGGGTTGCGGGTGACCCCGTGCAGCGACGACGCGGTGAACGACGCGCGCCCGAACTCCGGCGACGCCGTCAGCCCGACCGGGATCGCCCCCGCCGCGACGGCCCGCGCCACCAGCGTGGAGGTGTGCCCGGCGATCCGGTCGGCGTGCAGCGCGCTGCCCATGGCGTACGGCCAGCCCGCCACCGCGTGCAACTCCTTGACGCCCAACGGGACGCCCGCCAGCGGCCCCGGATCGACGCCCCGGGCCACCATGGCGTCGATCTCGCGCGCCCGCTCACGTGCGCCGTCCTCGTCGACGTGCACGAACGCGCCCAGCTCCGGATCCAGCTCGGCGATGCGGGCCAGCGCCGCGTCGACCACCTCGCGGGCGGCCAGCGCGCCCGTGCGGACCAGCTCGGCCGTCCCGGTGACGGTGCCGGCCCCCGCCGGATCCACCGGGTTCGGGACCGCGGCGCGGGAGGCCGTGCCGTTCGGGGACGTGGCGTCGTCCACGTGCGTGCTCATCGGGCTCCTCGTCTCCATCCCCGTCACAGTGCCACCGAGGCGATCGCCGTGGCCACCACCAGACCGGCGACCACGGGGACGAACAGCCGCCGCGCCAGCTCGACCACCGACACCCCGGTCAGCCCCGCGACCACGATCAGCGAGGACCAGATGACCAGCGTGCCGCCGCCGGTCCAGCTCGCGCCGTTCTGCGCGATCGCGGCCAGCGTCGACACGTCGGCGCCCGAGCCCTCGCCCAGCGAGTGCGCCAGCGACCCGGTGAACGGCAGCCCCGGCCAGCCGTTGCCGTCCAGCCCGATCACCATTCCGACCAGCAGCATCGCGAACGAGGCGAACACCGGCACGTGCGGGATGTACGGCTCCACGTGCTTGATCGCGTCCAGCAGGAACGCGGGGGCCCGCGCGTCCTCGGGCAGGCCGAGGATGTCGGCGGAGTAGTCCGACAGGCCCACGTAGACGAACCCGGCGACCGGGATGACCATCCCCATCGTGCGGAACGCGAAGGCGATGCCCTCGGTGAAGTGCTCGCAGACGTCCTCCAGCCAGTTCGCGCGGTTCGCGGTCAGCGCGATGACGACCAGCGCGAGCGCGGCGGTGCCGCCGACCAGCGGGGCGCCCTGCCCGTCGTCGATGTTCGGCACCAGCGAGGTGAACCGTCCCAGCAGCATGAAGACCAGCAGCGCCGCGAACACCAGCGGCACGGCCACGGCGATGATCCGCGCCCTGGACGGCGAGCCGGGGCCGGCGGCGTCCGCCGTGTCCTCCGAGCCGCCGCCCGCACCCTCGCCGGGGGCCGGTGAGGTGGTGAGCGTCGCCGCGGCTCCGCCCGTCGCCGCGGACGGCGCCGCGTCCGTCCCCGCCGCGGCGGCGGCGTTCGTGCCGGGAGACCCGGCCCCCACCGAGGTGCTCCCGGCGGAACCCGCCTCGGCGGCGGGCAGGACGACCAGGGCGGAGGCCATCGGGTCGAGCATCTTGGTCCGCACGTCCCGCAGGTAGGCCACCGCGAGCGCGACCACCCCGGCGATCAGCGAGATCACCATCGCCCGGTCCGCGATCGGCCCGGCCGGGACGTCGGCGCCCTCGGCCGACAGCGCCGGCGCCACGCCCATGATGTAGTCGGAGCTGAGGGCCATGCCCTGCCCGGTGATGGCGATCGCCAGCGCGGCCCCGAACGGCGCCAGCCCGGCCCGTACGGCGGCGGGCACCAGGATCGCCGCGATCAGCGGGAGCACCGGCGTCGGCCAGAACGACAGCGACAGCGCGTAGGTCACCACCGCGATGACCACGTACGCGACGTGGCCGTTGCGGAAGAACCGCCCGAGCGGCCGGACCATCATCGCGTCCGCGCCGAGCCGCCGCATCGCGCCGAGCATGGCGGTGACCAGGGCGATGATGACGAAGATCGGGAGCAGCTCCCGGGTGGCGAGGACGGCGGCGTTGAAGACCGAGCCGAGCCCGGTGACGACGCTGCCGCCGTAGGCGAGGCCGGTGACGAACGTGGCGACGACGGCCAGCGCCACCACGTTCCTCCGGGCCACCACGGTGGCGATGAGGGCGGCGAGGCCGAGCAGATAGATCCAGTGGGCAGCGGACAAAGCGGCACCTTCCAAGACGGGGGAAAGGCGGAGTCGGGGGAGGGGCGGCAGGATTTGTTAAGCGGAGTTTTCGGCATTGTTGCGGGCGGCGTTCCCGCCGGTTGACCGGCGGTGGGAGAGACTCTGGCCGATCGTTTATCGACGAACAATGAGAAAAGTGCACATCCGCCCGGCGGACAATTTGTGCAGGGTTCCGGACCCCGGCGCGCCGGCGACGCGGCCGGGGCGGTGCACGAAGCGCGGCGCCGTCACGCAGAGTAGGTCATGCGATCACACATGGAGAGCATCCCTGGTCTCGGCGACCTGGCCGTGCGGTGCGGGCGTCCGGCGGCCGTCCCGCGGAAGAGCGGGTGCTCGGTTGGGCGGGCGCGAACTCAACGGGCCGTCTGGCTGAGCCGGTCGGCCGTGCGGCGCAGTTCCGTCATGTAGTGCCGGCGTTCGGCGCGGCCCACGGCGGCGCGGAGCGGGCCCACCTGCAGCTCCCAGGTGGCGCGGCCGGCGGCGTCGAACACCGGGGCCACGAGGTGGCTCAGCGGAAGCGGGGCGTCGGCGGTGACGTCGGCGGCGCCGTAGGGGCGTCCGCTGATGTCGGCGAGCAGGGCCAGGACGCGTCCGCGAAGGTCCTGTGACGCGGGGTTGTCCGACAGGTGTTCGACCACCTCGGCCAGCACGTCGAGTGCGGCGGGGGCCGCGGCGTCGATGCCCCACAGCGCGACCCCGTCGGTCCGGATCTGCTCCAACACCTCGGCGAGCGCCGCGTGGCAGTCGGGTGGCGCGGTGGCGAGCCATTCCCGTTGCCGCTCCCGGCTGCTGAACGCCACCGACGCCGCCCCCGCGGGAGCGTGCAACGGCAGGACGGTGCCGGTGGTGATGCCCGCGGGAAGACGGCCCTCGCCCGCGGTGACCGCCACGAACGTCAAGCCGTTCGGAGTGACCAGGCCCAACGCCACGCCGCAGCCCACGCGTTCGGACAGCCGGCGAATCGCCTCGTCGGCACCGTCCGGAGCCGCCGGACGGCCGCAGGTGAGGGCGATGGCGGCCAGGCGCGGGCCGGGCTCGTAGGTGAGGTCGGGCAGCCGTCGCGCCCAGGCGCGGTCGGCGAGCGTGCCGAGAATCGCGCCGACGGTCGAGCGGCTGAGCCCGAGGGCGTCCGCGACCTCGGCGGCGCTGACCGGCTTCCGCCGTGCGGCGAGGAGTTCCACCACCGCGATCGCGCGGTCGGTCGGCGGGGACGCCGGCCGGCCCTTGCCATCCACCACCGGCCCTCCTAGCCTCGAATGCGACTATTCATCTCATCGATACGAATATTCGTATCACGGGAGGACGCGATGGGCACCCGACCGCTCGCGGACGCCGTCGACGTCAACGGTGTCGACTTCGCGTTCGAGGACGTCCCGGCCCTTCATGAACTCCTCGCCGACCTGCGCGCGGTGCGGCCGTACGCGATCGTCCCGTTCGCGGGCGCGCATGCGGTCCTGCTGCTCACGCACGAGCTGGTCGGCGCGGCGTTCAGGGACGAGGAGACCTTCCCGGCGGCGGCGATCTACCCGCTGACGACCGGCCCCGTGCTCGGCAGGACCCTGCAGTGCATGAGCGGAACCGAGCACCGGATCAACCGCGCCGTCGCCTCGCCGCCGTTCCGCCGCAACCGGGTCGCCCGGTACGTCGAGCCGGTTCTCGAGCCGCTGGCCCACGAGCTGGTCGACCGCTTCGCCGAACGCGGCGAGGCCGACCTGGTCGCCGAGTTCACCACCCGCTATCCCGTCCTGGTCATCAGCCGGTTGCTCGGCCTGCCGGTGGAGGACGAGAGCACGGTGCGCCGGTGGGCGCACGACCTGTTCTACTTCCCCTTCGAGCCGGACGCGGCGATGACGGCCTCAGGGGAGTTCACCGAGTACATCGGCCCGATCCTGGCGGAACGGCGACGCCGCCCCGGCGACGACCTGGTCTCCATGCTGGTCACCGAATCCGTCGACGGCAACCGGCTCGGCGACGAGGAGGTGTTCGCGTTCCTGCGGCTGCTGTTCCCCGCGGGTGCCGACACCACCATGCTCGCGCTCGCCAACACGCTGACCGCGCTGCTGACCCATCCGGACCAACTGGAGACGGTCGCCCGGGCCCCGGACGAGCACGTCGCCTGGGCGGTCTGGGAGGGGCTGCGCTGGGAGCCTCCGGTGGGCCTGCTGCCGCGTCTGTGCCCGCGGGCCACCACCTGGAACGGTATCGACATCCCCGCGGACACGCCGATGATTTTCTCGATCAACGCGGCGCTGCGCGATCCCGCCGTCTACCCCGACCCGCATCGCTTCGACATCACCCGACGCGAGACGGCGATGCTGGCCTTCGGCCAAGGCCCGCACACCTGCGCCGGAACATGGCTCGCGCTCGCCGAACTCACCACCGCCCTGTCCGTACTGCTGCAACGCCTCCCCAACCTCCGGCTGCAGGACGGGACAGAGGAGCACGTCCGCATCACCAGCCAGGTGGGCGCTGCCCTACGCGGTCCCACCGCCCTGCCCGCGCGTTGGAACACCGCCTGAACCCATGCGTCCCGCCGGTGGCTGCTCCACGAGGCCCCGGCAGTTCCGCCTCGGCGGCCGATGCCTGCGGCAACGAGGACCGGCACGGATGGGCCGGGCGGACCTGGAGCGCGTTCGTCGACACCTTCGTCCCCGGCGCGTATTCCAGCGGAACGGGAAAGGTCGCGATTTTCATCGGACTGCTGGCCTTCTACCTCGCCATCCCGCTCGGCCTCGCCTTCTACGCGCGCAGGTCGATCGGCGCGCGGGTCTGGCGGGTGCTGCACGCCTCGATCCTGGCGGTGTACGTGCTCAGCGTCTGGCACACCCTGCTGTACGGCACGAACGTGTGGTTCGACGGCTGGTTCCGCACCACCGTCTGGCTGCTTCAACTGCCCGTCGCGGCGCTGCTGCTGGTCCGGCTGCTGGCACCGGCGAGCCGCCCCGGGCGGGGCCGGCTCGATCTGCTGGGACGCGCCATAGGCCGCACCTGCGTCGCGGCGACGATCGTCGTGGTGCTCGTCGTGGCCGCCAGTGGCCGTGACGGCTGGCGCACTCCCGGCGTCGACGGCGCCGGGCTCAATGTCACGCGCACGCTGATCTGGATCGGGTTCGCGCTGTTCGCCGCCGGGGTCACCGCCTTCGTGTACCGAGCACAGCGCCTCACGTCCTCACGACAGGCCAGGGCGGAACGCGAGGAGGTCGAGACTTCACCCGCGTGATGCCGGGCGGGTCCCTGCGCTGCCGGGCGCCGGTGACCGGGTGCGCGAAGCCGCGCGCGGAGACGTGCCGCGGCGACCGGAACGGCGAACAGGACGGGAGCTTCGCGGTGCGAAGGCGCGGCCCAGTCGCGAATTGGTCGCTACTGCGCCTTGTTTGCAATAATGCGCCGCATGGTGAAACGTCCGGTTGTAGCCGTGATGGCCGTCGCCGTCGTCGTGGCGGCGTTCGCGTCGGCGTGCGGGCAGGGTGACGATCCCGCCTCGGGGAAGGACGGCGTGCTGACGTACGCGATCGGTGACGAGCCCGAGACGTTCAATCCGGGCCTGCAGGACGAGCACACCGATCCGGTGACCGAGCTGGTGTTCCGCGGGCTGACCCGGCACGACAAGGACAACAGGGTCGTCCCCGGGCTCGCGCGCTCCTGGCAAGTCGCGCCGGACGGCAAGAGCTACACCTTCGCGCTGCGGCCCGGCGTCAAGTGGCAGGACGGACGGCCGTTCACCGCCGACGACGTCAAGTTCACCATCGAGACCGTCAAGAACGCCGGCGCGGACTCGCCGCTGTCGCGCAACTTCGCGATGGTCCGCTCGGTCACCACGCCGGACCCGGCCACGGTGCGGCTGGAGCTGGACAGGCCGTTCGCGCCGATGCTGGACGCGTTGTCGATGGGGATGCTGCCCAAGCACCTGCTGCAGGGCAGGAAGCTCACCGATCCGGTGTTCGGCCGGCAGCCGGTGGGCACCGGGCCGTTCACGCTCACGACCTACAAGCCCGGCCAGTACGCCGAGCTGACCGCCTTCGACGGCTACTACGAGGGCAGGCCCGGCCTGAAGAAGATCGTCATCAAGTACGTGCCGGACGACTCGGCCCGGCTCATCCAGCTGCGCAACGGCGAGGTCGACGCCGCCAACCTCGCGCCCCAGCAGGCGGGCAAGGCCACCGGGCACCGCGTGGAGGTCTACCCGACGGCCGACTACCGGGCGCTGATGTTCAACATGACCAATCCGGTCTTCGCCGACCGCCGGGTGCGGCAGGCGATGAACCACGCCGTCGACCGCGACGCCATCACCAAGAGCGTCGTGCTGGGCTACGGCTCGCCCGCCAAGGGGCCGCTGGACACCAGCCCCTACGCCGCCGCCCCCGGTTTCGCCCACGACCCGGCCAAGGTCGGCGAGCTGATGCGGTCGGCCGGGTACGCCAAGAACGCCCAGGGCCTGTGGGCCAAGGACGGTAAGACGGTCCGGTTCGAGCTGAGCACGTTCGCCGAGGACTCGCTGCGGGTGGCCATCCTGAACGTGGCGGCCACCCAGCTCAAGCAGCAGGGCTTCGACGTGGTGCCCAACCCGCGTCCCAGGGACTGGGTGCGCAAGCATTGGGGTGACCTGCAGATGTTCGTGGTCGGCTGGGGCACCCCCTACGACCCCGACTCCTCGGTGTACGGGCCGTTCGCCTCCTCCCAGGCGCTGTCCAAGGGCGGCTCCAACTACGGCTCCTACGCCAACCCCGCCGCCGACAAGGCGCTGGAGGAGGGCCGTTCCACCCTGGATCCGGCCAAGCGCAAGGCCGCCTACACCGCCTTCCAGCAGGCCCTGCAGGACGACCCGCCGTTCGTGTGGATCGCCTACCTCAAGACCATCAACGCCGTGCCGAAGAACCTGACCGGGCCGGCCCAGCGCACCCTCGGTCACCACGGCTACGGCTTCTTCTGGAACGCCGAGACCTGGCGCTACAACTAGATGATTGATTCCAAGCTGTCTGGTTGCGGTCAGTGATCGTAGGCGGTCAGGGATCGGGCGGTGGGCTGGGCGGTTTTGTCGTTGTGCCAGA